>NZ_CP149510.1:3778159-4091319 GCF_040126305.1 Pararhizobium sp. A13
ATGGGCGGGCTGATCGCGCTCAACGCCGCAGAGAGCGATCCCGGGCTCTATGATGGGTTGGCGGTGTGGAACTCGAACTTCAATCCGGGTCTTGCCGGCCGCGCCGCGCAGGTCATTCTCGCCGCCGAAAAGATGCTGAAAGGCTCGGACGTACCAAGCGGCCTTCTGCCGAAACTGACCTTCGGCGTCTGGGGCCGGTCTATCAAGAACCGCAAGACCGAGTTCGACTGGCTCTCCCGTGATGACGCGGAAGTCGCAAAATATGTCGCGGACCCCCTCTGCGGTTTCGACGCCAGCGTCTCTTTGTGGATCGACATGTTCGATCTGACATTCCTGGGTGCAAGGCAGGATCGCCTGCAACGGCTGCCTCAAAACCTGCCGATCCATCTCGTCGGCGGCGGCGAGGATCCGGCCACCAATGGCGCGCGGGAAATCAAGTGGCTGGCCAGGCGGATGCAAACTGTGGGGCTGAAAGGCGTGACGGCGGTCGTCTACCCGACGATGCGCCACGAGACGCTGAATGAAACGGAACGCGACAGCGCCATGCGTGATTTTGCCGCCTGGTGTCTCGCTGTCGTGGAACGGCGGATATAGCGAAGGCATGCATGTCTGGTCTCTGAATCATCTGGCATGAACGCAGGATCAACAAGAGCGCCAGCGTGGCGTCGGTGTCACCTGCAATCTGACAAAATAGTTTTCACGGAGCTTTGGGAGGAGCGGACATGAAGACAGGCGGAGAGTTGATCGTCGAGGCGCTGAAGGCGAATGGCGTCAAGCGCATCTCCTGCGTGCCGGGAGAGAGCTATCTGGCGGTGCTGGACGCGCTTTACGACACGGACATCGAGGTCGTGGTCTGCCGCCAGGAGGGCGGCGCGGCCATGATGGCGGATGCCTGGGGCCGTCTCACCGGCGAACCCGGCATCTGCATGGTGACCCGCGGACCCGGCGCCATGAACGCGTCCGCCGGCCTGCATATCTCCCGCCAGGATTCGATCCCGATGATCCTGTTCATCGGCCAGGTGCAGCGCGACGCTCGCGAGCGCGAGGCCTTCCAGGAAATCGAGTACCGCCGCGCCTTCACCGAAATCGCCAAATGGGTCGGCGAGATCGATCACCCCGCCCGCATTCCGGAATTCGTCACCCGCGCTTTCTCGGTCGCAACCTCCGGCCGTCCGGGGCCTGTGGTACTGACTTTGCCGGAAGATATGCTGACGGAGAAGACCGAGGCTCCGGCAGCCAAACCCTACCAGCCTGTTGAGAGCCATCCGGGCGCAAGCCAGATCAAGGCACTCGAAAGCATGCTGGCAACGGCCGCGCGGCCAATCGCCATTCTCGGCGGCACGCGCTGGAACGAGCGAGCAGTCCGGCAATTCCAGGCCTTCGCGGAGCGGTTCGATCTGCCGGTCGGCTGCTCCTTCCGCCGACAGATGCTGTTCGATCATCTTCATCCGAGCTACGCTGGCGATGTCGGCATCGGCATCAATCCGGCGCTCGCCAAGGAAATCCGTGAGGCGGATCTCGTGCTCCTGATCGGCGGCCGCTTCTCCGAAATGCCCTCGTCCGGCTATACGCTGCTCGATGTGCCCTACCCGCGCCAGACGCTGGTGCATGTGCATCCCGACCCCGGCGAACTCGGCCGCGTTTACCGGCCGGATGTGGCTATCGCGGCGGCCCCTGCCGATTTCGCAGCTGCCTTGGAAGAGATGAAACCCGCCGCGCCGCCGCCATGGAGCGATCGCTCCAGAGCGATGCACCAGGCCTATCTCGCCTGGTCCACGCCGCCGGAAGCCGGCCCCGGCGATGTGCAGATGGGACCGATCATGCGGTTCATCGAAGCAAATACGGCCGAGGACACGATCTTCACCAACGGCGCTGGAAACTATGCGACCTGGCTGCACCGCTTCCACCGATTCCGCTGCTTCAACACGCAGGCGGCGCCGACCTCCGGCTCCATGGGATACGGCCTGCCTGCGGCTGTCGCTGCAAAACATCTCTTCCCCGAGCGCGAGGTCATCTGCTTTGCCGGCGACGGCTGCTTCATGATGCACGGACAGGAATTCGCGACGGCGGTGCGCTACAACCTGCCGATTATCACGCTGGTGATCAACAACGGCATCTACGGCACCATCCGCATGCATCAGGAGCGCGAATATCCGGGTCGGGTCAGCGGAACCGATCTCACCAATCCGGACTTCGCAGCCTTCGCCCGCGCCTATAGCGGCCATGGCGAACTGGTGGAAAAGACGGAGGAGTTTGCTGGCGCTTTCGAGCGTGCCCGGCAGAGCGGCAAACCGTCGATCATCGAGATCAGACTTGATCCCGAGGCGATCACGCCGACGCGGACGCTGAGCCAGATCAGAAACGGCTAAGTCTCATGAAGGCTCGAACGGCGCGCAATCGAAATGCGCGCCGTTCGCAAAAACGCATCAGCCGCGAATGTGCTGGGTCTGCTGATACACATTGGTCGAGCGGGCGCCGGAGCGGCAATAGCCGAGCATCGGCCGTTCGAACGTATCCAGCGCATCGACCATGTCGCGCACCGCGTCTGCCGTCACGCCCATCGGGCCGACCGGGATATGGGTGATGTCGAGGCCGAGTTCCTTGGCGCGGGCGGCGATGGTTTCGAACTGCGGCTGGTCCGGCTGCTCGAAGTCCGGGCGGTGGCAGACGATGGACCTGAACCCCATCGCCTTGATCGCATCGAGGTCTTCGACGGAGATCTGTCCGGTGACCGAATATTCATCGTTGATCTGGCGAATGTCCATGGGAAAACCTTCCTGAAAATGGTGTCCGGACTGATGTAAGACCGCCAGCCTGAGGCGTCAATCGGAAAGCCGGTTTCACCGAATCTGGAAAGCCAATGCGTAGTCCACCGCCCCTCCCGGAGCGAGCATCGGCAGTTCACCGGCAACAGCAAGATCGGTCCGTTTGGCAATCCGGTGGGACACCGGCTCGATGCTGATGACGTCGGCCGACCCGCGCTGGCATCGCCACATCTGGAGGAACGGCAGGGTTGCCGTCTCGAACCGGACGATCAGCGAGCGGCCTGACAAGGCCTCGAACGGACCGAGGGTCACCTGCGCCCAGCCGTCCCGGGCCGTCGGCGCGGCCGGCAGACAGAAATGCGCGCTTTCGCCATCGCCGAAGCGCCACGGCCGTCGCTCGCTGCCGAACATCGTCCCGGCGATATGCGTGTCGTCGCCGAGCATCCAGCCGCCGATATTCATGTGATACATCAGCATCGGGGCAAACGGTGTGGCCCCGGTGTTGGTAACCCGGTCCGACAGCAGAACCTCTGTTTCATCCCGGCTGATCGCCCAGCGCCGTGACACCAGCGCCGTTCCGCCATTGGAAAGTGGAACCTCGGTTTCGGCATTACAACCGGGTGGCTCGTCACGGCCGGACATCTCTGTCCTTCTAACCGGCGTGCCGCAAAGCGAACCATGCAAGGGAAACCTTCGCCCGTCATCGAAACCCTCGACCGGCTCCGGATGGCGGATATGGTCCGGGCCGCAGGTGAAAAAGAAGCCCTGCAGCGCATGGTCGATGCGCCGGTCGCCGTCCGAAGGGATCGCCGTACCCGGTGAAATATCGACGCCATCGACGACGAAGGCGCCGATATCCAGCGCCGACTGGCGGTCAAGCAGAATCTGGAATTCGCCTTCGCGACGCTGGCCGGATATCGTGATCGGCATTGAGCATCTCCTCGCAAAGCTTGAGTCGGCGAAAACCGCCGGCAATCAGCCCGAGAAAGCTAACTCATAGAATGAGCCAAATCTGCCGCTTGAAACGTGCAACCCACCGAATTAAATGGATTTTAGGGAACTGTTCACAATGAATTCAGTTTATTCATATTACCGTCCCATTTGATTTGTAGGCCCCGAACACAACCGCCAGATTATAGGTTTCATCGTGACGTTCGTTTCCAGAGCCGGAATAGCCCTCCTCGCTGCCGTAAGCGTGCTCGCGCTTGCCTCTGCTGCAAAAGCGCAGGACAGCTTCGGCCGTTTGCCGGCCAACGCGGTTCTGGTCACACCGCAGGGTGAAATTCTCGATTATCTACCCGAATCGGGCGATGTGCAGATGATGCGCGACCGCCGTGGCCGCACCGTACTGGTCGACGCCTGGGGCAATGTGGTGGCGACGGTGATGGGCAGCGGCCGGCAGCGCAACGAAGCCCGCCGCCGCGAAATGAACCGCGACTACTACACCGATCAGGGCCTTGGTTTTTCCGAACAGGGCTATCCAGACCAGGGTTTTTCAGAACCCGGCGACGTGACCGGCTCCGTTCCCGATTACCGCGATGCGACGCCGCCGAGTGTCGAGCGCCAGGAACTGCCGGACAGCTTTTCGACGCTCCCCGACGAGAACGACATGGCCGCTCTGCCGCCGGAGGAATACCCTTCGCAGCGCCAAACCCTGCCTCCCGCCGCACAGATCACCAAGAAATCCAGCGCTGAAATCACGGCCCTGCAGGTGTTCCTCGATCGGGAGGGATTTTCTCCCGGCGTGATCGACGGCAGGAGCGGCTCGAACGTCACCAAGGCGATCGAGGCCTGGCAGCAGGCGACCGGCGAGACGCTCGACCCGAACAACACCGATGACATCATGGAACGGCTGCGCTTCTCCGGCGGGCTACCAATCACCTCCTACACGATCACGGCCGCGGATGCTGCTGGCCCCTATGTTGCCTCCATTCCGGAAGACTACGCGCACAAGGCTGCTCTGCCGCATCTGTCCTTCACCTCGACCACGGAAATGCTCGGCGAAAAGTTCCACATGGACGAAGCCTATCTGCGGGAGTTGAACCCCGGCGTCGATTTCACTGTTCCCGGCACGATCATCAAGGTGATCAACCCCGGTGAAATGAAGAAGGGCAAGGTTTCCCGCATCATCGCCGACAAGTACCGCAAACAGGTCTTCGCGTATGATGAAGCCGGCACACTGATCGCCGCCTACCCCGCGACAATCGGTTCGTCCGATACGCCGTCGCCGTCCGGCACGGTACAGGTCGATCGTATCGCATTCGATCCCGGCTACACCTACAACCCGAAGATCAACTTCAAGCAGGGCGAGAACGACAAGGTGCTGACCTTGCAGCCCGGTCCCAACGGTCCCGTCGGCACAGTCTGGATCGCCCTGTCGAAACCGACGTACGGCATTCACGGAACACCGGAACCGTCAAAGATCGGCAAGACCCAAAGCCATGGCTGCGTGCGCCTAACCAATTGGGATGCGACAGAGCTTGCCAAGATGGTCAGTGTCGGGACCACCGTCGAATTCCTCGACTAAAAAATGCGCGATCTCCCCCATTTGGGGGAGTAAAGACGGGCAAAACCTGTTAAAAATAAGGGGTGTCTGGAGCCTGTGATCATACCGCAGCGCAGCCCGGCGTTTTCAGCACGAAAACATTCACCGGACGGCCTTATCGCCCGGCCGATGGAGTATTGCGCATACTTTCGGGAGATGGAAAACGGGGCCGCGGTGCGTAGCTTGGAAGCACCGCGGCCCCAATCGTTTCAGGGCTTCTCTCCACATCCCTTCGCTTCATGACCTCATCATCTTTTGTCATTAAAAAACATTGCCGCAATGCTCTATCTGTCGGAAGAAAGTAAGTTCAATTCCGACAGACGAGGAATGCCGTGATGGCCGCCGAACGCTCCCTTCCCAACCTCTGGCATGCCACGGCGCCTGCGGCTCCCGAGAGCCGCCCGCTTGCAAGCGACGTCATCGTCGATGTCGCGGTGATCGGCGGCGGTTTCACCGGACTTTCGGCGGCACTTCACCTTGCCGAAAAGGGCGTGAAAGTCGCCGTCGCAGAGGCGAAGATGATCGGCTTCGGCGGCTCCGGCCGCAATGTCGGCCTCGTCAATGCCGGCATGTGGACAAAACCCGACGACCTGATCGCCACGCTCGGCGTTAATGCCGGTAACCGACTTCTGACCGAACTCGGCGATGGGCCGTCCGTCGTCTACGATCTGGTCGCCAAGCACCAGATCCAATGCGAGGCCGTCCGCAACGGCACGCTGCACATGGCCGTCGGAACCGAGGGCCTGAAGGACATCCAAGACCGGGAAGCACAGTGGAAGAAATTCGGCGCTCCCGTCGAAGTGCTGTCCGCCGAGCGCACCAGGGCGCTAACCGGTGCGGAAGGATTCGCTGGTGCCCTGCTCGACCGTCGCGCCGGTACGATCCAGCCGCTTGCCTATGCCCGCGGCCTTGCCCGAGCAGCTCTCGAAGCCGGCGCCGAGATCTACACCGAGACGCCGCTTCTTGCCGCCGAACGCAACGGCGACACCTGGAGGTTGACGATGCCGGGCGGCTCGATCACGGCCAAAAGCGTGATCCTTGCCACCAATGCCTATGGCAAGCTCATCGAGCGCACGCCTTGGTCGGCCCATACGGAAGAACTGACCATCCTGCCCTTTTTCCAGTTTGCCACCCAACCGCTCAGCGACAATGTCGCCCGAAGCATCCTGCAGGAACGCCAGGGCTGCTGGGATACCGGCCTCGTGATGACGTCCTTCCGCATGGACCAGCAGAACCGGATGATTTTCGGCAGCGTCGGTCGGCTGGACGCAGTTGCGAAGGGAACGCACCGGGCTTTCGTCAAGCGCTCGCTGCGCAAGCTTTTCCCGATGATCGGCGACGTCCGGTTCGAATACTGGTGGGACGGTCGCATCGGCATGACCACCAACAACCTGCCGCAGATGCACGTGATGGCGCCGAACGTCTTTTCGATCAGCGGCTACAACGGCCGCGGCATCGCGCCGGGCACGGTCTTCGGCCGGGCACTCGCCAACCATGTCATGGGCGCGCCGAACGCCTTGCCGCTTGCCGAAACGCCCTTGACGCCCGATCCATGGCGCAGCCTCAAGTCGGTCTTCTATCACGCTGGCGCGCAAGCCAAGCACTTCATCGACCGTCGCTTCTGAAATCTGAACCTGAAAAGGGCGCGCGGATCGCTCTGCACGGCTTTTGACTTGCAGTTGTGCGATCAGGCCGCACGGCGCGCCGGATCGACCAGCCGAAGCGGCACCAGCTTGCGGACTTCGTCGCCAAAGGCGCGGGCATTTTCGCGGGCCTTGTCGAGATTGCTGACTCGGCTCGCGTCCATCGTCTGCAAGGTGCCACCACAGTCGAAGATGTCGCGGAAAGCGGCACGTTCGATGATCGGCGTATCGAGGACCGGAACGGCGCGCTCGGTGAGCAACTGCTTCACCACCTGTAGCGCCCGAGTCGTCACCAGTGAGTTGACCCGGGTCAGAACGACTGAGTGATTGATGCGGATGCCAGCTTTTTCTTGCAGGTGACAGAGCAGCTCGAGCACTTGGGCGCCACCCTTGGCATCCATGGCACAGCCCTGGATCGGGATCATGACATGATCGGAAAGGCCGATCGCCGTTGCCATCAGCGTGTTGCGGGCGCCGGCGAGATCGATGATGAAATAGTCGGTCTTGGCCCTGTTTTCGCTGATATGCGTCTGGATAGATGCCATCGTCACATTCGAGATGACGTCGATATTGGGGACTTCTCCCGAAATTTCATGCCAGTGGGAGATCCAGTGCTGCGGATCGGCATCGAGAATGGTGACGCGTGCACCACAGCGTGCGAGTTCCGTCGCGAGGATAAGCGCGGCGGTCGTCTTGCCCGCGCCGCCCTTGGTGTTTGCAAATGTGATAACTGGCATTGCTGTCCCTGTCTGAAAACGTCCGAGCCCCGGCATGGCTCCCGCAAAGCCCAAGGCCCATCGCGCTCCGGTTAATCAAACCTTTCAGATCGTGGTTAAAAAAATCTAAACACGCCCCTCGCTAGAATTAACGATGCTGGCCCAAACAGGTGTGAACGTGTGGCGCAACGAGGCGAAACTCACGATAAAACTTTCCAGATTTCGAGAGATCAGGGATCAGCGTGTATCGCGCTGCAATCGAAGGACAGGGCGGCGCGCGCCACCAGCGAATGTCCGGCAGGGTTTTCCGACTGCGGGATACGTTCCGGCGCCTTATAGCAGATACGCGCAAGCGAACCGCTCGATTGCAGGTGCGGCTGCCCGCGCACCAAATGCAGGACTTCCGTCGCAAGCCCTTGCATGTTTCGCTGCGCCTTGGCGAGGTTGGTGAGCTTGGCTTCATCGATCGTATAGAGCGTTCCACCATGTTCGAACATGTCGCGGTAAGCGCTACGTTCGATGATGGGCGTGTCGAGCAGCGCCACATTGCGCCGGACAAGAAGCGCCTTGACGCTGCGGATGGCGCGTGTCGTCACAAAGGAGCTGACGCGGGTCAGGACCACGGCATGGTTGATGGGGCTACGCGCGTTGCTTTCCACCTGCCCTATGATGTCGAGCACGTGCGCTGCGCCCTGCGCGTCCATGGCGCAGCCCTGAACAGGAATGAGCATGAGGTCGGAAAGACCGGCAGCCAGGGCAATCAGCGCGTCGCGGCAAATGTCACACCGGTCACAACGGATATACTGTCGACCGCGCCGGGCAACCCGTGCCACTTGGCCGCAAATGCAAGAGGGTCGCAGTCGAAAATGACGACCTTCTCGCCCTTTTGCGCAAACTCCATGGCCAGAAGCAATGCTACCGTCGTCTTGCCGGATCCTCCCTTGGCATTCGCAATTGAAATTACAGCCATCTCGTTCCCGTCGGCCTCCTTAGGCTGCCATCACCCCTTCGAGTAAAGGCGCTCCGTGCCCCAAGCCTTGCAAAACAGCGTTAACGAAAGACAAACAATCATTAGCCGGGAAATAAAAAACGGAGCGATCGCAGGGACCGGCTCCGTTGAATGTTGTGGCTGAAAGCGCTGACGCCTCTAGCCATGCTTCATGTCAAATGCAGTCGCGGAAAAGCTGCTTGGCGGCATCAAGCGTCAGTTCGACCGGATTGCCGCCCGCCGTCGGATCGACGATCGCCATCGCGGCCATTTCGTCGATGCGGTCCGTGCCGACGCCGAGCGCCGACAGCTTGTCCGGAACACCGAGTTCTTCCCGCAGCGTCAGCACGTAGTCATAGAAGCCGTCAAAACCGCCGGAAATGCCGAGATAGGCGGCGGCCATGCCGATCTTGTCTTCAACGGCCGGGCGGTTGAAGCGCAGCACCGGCGGCATGACGATGGCATTGGTCATGCCGTGGTGGGTGTTGTAGATCGCGCCGACCGGATGCGACAGCGAGTGGATGGCACCAAGGCCCTTCTGGAAGGCGACAGCGCCCATGGCGGCCGCACTCATCATATGGGCGCGGGCCTCGATATCCGTGCCGTCCTTATGGGCGCGCGGCAGGTATTCCTTGACCAAGCGCAGGCCTTCGAGCGCGATACCGGCCGACATCGGGTGATAGAACGGCGAGGAATAGGCTTCCAGGCAATGGGCGAAGGCGTCCATGCCGGTGCCGGCGGTGATCACCCTCGGCATGCCGACCGTCAGTTCCGGATCGCAGATCGTCACAGCCGGCAGGAACTTCGGATGGAAGATCACCTTCTTCGTGTGCGTCTGTGAATTGGTGATGACCGAGGCGCGGCCGACTTCGGAGCCGGTACCGGCGGTCGTCGGCACAGCGATGATCGGCGCGATACCCTCGACGCTGGCGCGCGTCCACCAGTCGCCGATATCCTCGAAGTCCCAGACCGGCCGGGTCTGTCCGGCCATGAAGGCGACGCACTTGCCGAGATCAAGCCCCGAGCCGCCGCCAAAGGCGATCACGCCGTCATGGCCGCCGTCCTTGAACGCCTTGACGCCGGCCCCAAGGTTGACGTCTGTTGGGTTGGAATCGACATCGCTAAACAGCGCCCGGCCGAGCCCGGCAGCGTCGAGAATGTCGAGCGCATTCTGGGTGATCTGCATGGGCGCAAGGCCACGGTCGGTGACCAAAAGCGGCTTCTTGATGCCAAGCGCCTTGCAGTGATCGGCAAGTTCCTTGATCCGCCCCGCCCCGAACTTGATAGCGGTCGGATAGCTCCAGTTGGCTGTGATGGTCATGCTGTTACTTTCTTCAGATGGTAGGATTTCGGGCGGGTCAGGTTCTGGAAACCGATGACGGAAAGCGAGCCGCCGCGGCCCGTTTCCTTGACGCCGGTCCAGCAGAGCGCCGGATCGAGATAATCGGCGCGGTTCATGAAGACGGTGCCGGTTTCAAGGTCGTTGCCGATACGAGCAGCGCGTTCGGCGTCCTTCGTCCAAAGCGAGGCGGTCAAGCCGTACTTGCAATCGTTCATCAGGGCGAGTGCCTCGGCATCGTTCTTCACCTTCATGATGCCGACGACCGGGCCGAAGCTTTCTTCCGTCATCACCTTCATGGAGTGATCGACATCGACAAGCACCTGCGGCGCAAGATAGGCGCCGCCGTCATCCTGCGGGAACAGCTTCGGATCGACCAGCGCCCTGGCGCCCTTGGCAACGGCCTCGGCCGTCTGGGCGCGGACTTCTGCGGCAAACCGCTTGTGCGCCATCGGGCCAAGCGAGGTTTCCTGCTCGAGCGGATTGCCGAGCTTGTAGGCGGAGGCGAAGGCAACAGCCTTTTCGACGAAGGCGTCATAGAGGTTTTCGTTCACATAGATGCGCTCGATGCCGCAGCAGCACTGCCCGGAATTGAACATCGCGCCGTCCATCAGCGTATCGACGGCAGCGTCGAGATCGGCGTCTTCCATCACATAGCCCGGATCCTTGCCACCAAGTTCGAGGCCGAGCCCGGTAAAGGTGCCGGCAGCAGCCCGCTCGATCGACCGGCCACCCTCGACCGAGCCGGTGAAATTGACGAAATCGAAGCTCTTGGCCGCGATCAGCGCCGAGGTCGTGGCATGGTCGAGGAAGATGTTCTGGAACACGTCCTCCGGGACGCCCGCCTCGACAAAGGCGTGCACCATGCGCTCGCCAACGAGGATCGTCTGGCTGGCATGCTTGAGCATGACCGCATTGCCCGCCATCAGCGCCGGCGCGACGGTGTTGATTGCCGTCATATAGGGGTAGTTCCACGGCGCGATCACGAAGACGACACCGTGCGCGACACGCTCGATGCGACGCTCGAAGCTGGTGCTGTCCTCGACGACGATCGGCGCAAGCGCGTCCGCAGCGATGGAGGCGACATAGTTGGAACGCTCGTTGAAGCCGCGGAATTCGCCGCCGTAGCGCACTGGCCGCCCCATCTGCCAGGCGAGTTCCGGCACGACCTCGTCGACCATTTCATTGAGCCGTGCGACACCGGCCAGCACCAGCTTGACGCGGTGTTCGACCGGGCGCTTGGCCCAGTCTTTCTGCGCCGCGCGGGCGCGCGCCACAGCGGCCGAGGCGGTGGCGGCGTCAGCAGCGGGTCGTACCGCATAAACCTCCCCGTTCACCGGGGATATGCATTGGATCATGGTCATGATCGTTTTCCTGTTCTGTCGTCAAAAATTATGATCCGGTACCGCCCTTTCGGGCATCTACCGGATCGAAGCCGATTCTGAGCGATGGCGTTACGCCCGTTCGAATCCCCGCGCAACTTCCCAATCCGTCACGCGGCGGTCGTATTCCTCCTGCTCCCATTCGGCGGCGCGGGTGTAATGCTCGATGACATCCTCGCCGAACGCGTCGAGCAGCATCTTCGAGGAGTTCATCGCCTGCGTCGCGTCGCGCAGCGTTCCGGGGATTTCGCGGATGTTCTTGCCGCCATAGGCGTCGCCGACGAACGGCGCTTCCAGCTCCAGCTTGCCCTCGATACCGGCAATGCCGGCGGCGATCAGGGCTGCCATGGCAAGATAGGGATTGAGATCGGAGCCGCCGACGCGGCATTCGATGCGGATCGCCTTGGTACCCTCGCCGCAAAGCCGGTATCCGGCGGTGCGGTTGTCCTTGCTCCAGACGGCCTTGGTCGGCGCGAAGGTTCCGGCCATGAAGCGCTTGTAGGAATTGATGTAGGGCGCGAGGAAATAGGTGATCTCGCTCGCATGCGTCAGAAGGCCGGCGACGTAGTGGCGCATCGTTTCCGACATGCCGTATTTGGCTTCCTTGTCGAAGAACTGCGGCGTCTTGCCATCCAGGCTCCAGAGCGACTGGTGGATGTGCGACGACGAGCCCGCGGCATGATAATTCCACTTGGCGAGGAAAGTGATCGCCTTGCCGCGCGACCAGGCGATTTCCTTGCAGCCGTTCTTGATGATCGCGTGCCGGTCGGCCATGGTCAGGGCATCGGCGTAGCGGACGTTGATTTCCTCCTGGCCGGCGGACGCCTCGCCCTTGGAGTTTTCAACCGGAATGCCGGCGCCCTGCAGACCGTTGCGGATCGCCCGCATCACATCCTCTTCCTTGGTCGTCTGGAAGATGTGGTAGTCCTCATTGTAGCCGCTGACGAGCTTCAGGTCGCGGTAACCGCTTTCGCGCGCATCGTCATAGCTCTGGTCGAACAGGAAGAATTCGAGTTCCGTCGCCATATAGGCCTTCAGCCCCATCGCCTCCAGTCGGGCGATCTGGCGTTTGAGGATGGCGCGCGGCGAATGCGGCACTTCCTTGTGGGTGTGATGGTCGAGCATGTCGCAGAGAACCAGCGCCGTGCCTTCCAGCCAGGGAATGCGGCGAAGCGTCGAAAGGTCCGGCTTCATCGTATAGTCGCCGTAGCCCGCTTCCCAACTGGTCGACTTGTAGCCGGACACCGTGTCCATCTCCATGTCGGTCGCCAGCAGGTAGTTGCAGCTATGGGTCTCTTCCCAGGCGCTGTCGACGAAGAACTGCGCGTGAAAACGCTTGCCCATCAAGCGTCCCTGCATGTCCACCTGGCAGGCCAGGACCGTATCGATGCGCCCTTCGGCGACATCCTTCTTCAATTCTTCAAACGAGTAGCTCGCGCTCATATCTACATCCAGTGTTGGGCGCCCGGCGCCGTCTGATTGGCAGAACAGACCGGCGGACAAGCCGCCGGCCCAGGTCTTGATCTGTCAACGATCAGGCTTCGCCCACTGCCTTTTCGGCAGCGAGGATGTCGGCCTTGCGCTTTTCGATCATGTCGCCGATCGGCGGCCCTTGGAAGCGCTTGGCTTCAAAGGCGAACCAGATGCCGACTGCCAGCACGATGAAGCCGAGCGTGACGGCAAACACCTTGTCATTCGGGGGCTGGATGGCGATGTAAATGATGATCAACATGCCGATGGCGGCAAGCACCGAGACCAGCTTGTAAACGCCGGCACCGAGATCCCAGGGACCCGCTGCAGGCCATTTTGACGTGCCGAAGGCGAAGATGCCGAGCACGATCGGGAAAACGAAGGACAGGAATAGGAAGATCAGGGTGGCGTTGACCACCGTCACGTAGAGGCTGGCCTCGCCGACCGAGATGAACAGCGCACCCCAGACGAAAAGCACTTCGAGAATACCAGCCGTCCAGATCGCCGTAACCGGCGTGCGGAACTTCGGGCTGACCGAGGACAGCGCCTTGGAACCAACCGGCAGACCCTTGTCACGCGAGAAAGCGAAGATCATGCGCGATGCCGACGTGACCGTGGCAAGGCCGCAGAGGAACTGCGAGATGAAGATCGCGATGAACAGGACCGTGACCAGCCATGCAGGCATGATCGTGTTGACCGTGTAGAAGAACACGTTCCAGCCCTGCTTTGCACCTTCCGCCATATCCGGGATGGCGATGACGAAGGCGCTCAGCATGATCCAGCCGGCCAGCGACGACCAGACGACTGACGAAACGATAGAGCGCGGAACCGAATTGGCCGCCTTTTTCGTTTCTTCAGACGTGTGCGCGGACGCGTCATAGCCAGTGATGGTGTAGATCGGCAGCAGAAGACCGAGGCCGAAAACGTACCACATGCTCTCGGACTGCGGCCAGACATTGCCGCCGATCTCGCCCGAGTTGTTGGTAAAGGTCCAAAGACGGCTGATTTCCCAAGTGGGTGCGAAATACAGGCAGGCGATCGTCAGAACAGCTGCGGTCACCAGAATGAGAGAGCCTGAAAAATCGGTCAGCTTGGCTGTGAGCCTGATACCGAAATGGTTGATCAGCACCTGCACGAGCGTAAAGCCCGCAACGAGCAGCACCTGCGTTCCCGGCGAAACCAGGCCATCCTCGCCGACGAGACCGAGCTGCGCGCCGAAGGTGCCACCGAGAAACAGCGCCGTGCCGATGTTGATCGCGCCCAGAACGGTGATCAGACCGAGCAGGTTGAGCCATGCCGTCAGCCAGCCCGTGAAGCGGTTTCCCAGAATGGACGACCAATGATACAGACCACCGGCCGTCGGATAGGCCGAGGCGATCTGAGCCATGCCCAACGCAAAGAAGCCGGAGATGATGCACCCGACCGGCCAGCCGATCCCGATTGCAGCGCCGCCGACACCGGATGTTGCCTGCGCCAATGAGTTGATGCCACCCGACAAAATGCAGATGATCGAGAATGAAATTGCGAAATTCGAGAACGAGCTCATGCTCCGTTCAAGCTCTTGGGCATAGCCCATGGAATGCAGCACGCCTACGTCGTGCTTTTTGTCTGTATCTGTATAGTCTGACATCTTTTTCCCCTGTATCGACCAGCCTCCGGCGGTATTGCCGGTCGGCTGAAGTGCCAGTGTCCATGGAAGCCCATGGACCAGTCTCCGCGGACATGCCGCTCCCCAGGTCTTTTTATTGCGACAGTGCCTGAAGGCTTTCGCCCAGCAGGCCTGTCAGATAATCGGCCATGACCTTTTGACCGACTTCATCCCGAACGAGATCGTTGCGGATCTCGATCATTACGTTGAGCAGGCCATTCTTCAAGCCATGCTCGATCAATGTATGCGTCACGCCATCGGCCGGCCCATAGGGCTCGTTGCGGCGAACATCGTAGCGTTTCGTTTTTTCGGCCGCCGCCAGCATACAGGCGGCCAGCCTTTTGTCCGTGTCATGCAGAATACCGACTTCAACGTCGCGCTGCCTGCCGTGATAAACGGGCGTGAAACTGTGCATCGTCACAAGCACCGGCGGCCGACCCTCGGTCTTTCGCGTCGAAATGAAACCCGACAGTGCATCACGAAACGGCACGTAAAGCGCCTCGGTCCTCGCCCGGCGCTCCGCTGCTGAGATCGCAGCATTGCCGGGTATCTCGAAGACTTCGCTGACGGGCGGCATGGCGGCTTCCGCTTCCGGCGGGCGATTGCAATCATACACCAGGCGAGAAAACCGCTGGTAGATCAGCGCAGCATCAAGGCTTTTCACCAGGAGTTGAGATACCGCAAGGGCGCCCGGGTCCCAGGCGATGTGGCTGGAAAGGGCCTCGGGCGACATTCCGAGCGTTCCCATTTTCTCTGGAAGACGGCGCGACGCATGCTCGCAGATCAAGAGAACCGAGCTCAATGCCTCCGGATTTTCCACTGCGACCGGCGCACCATCCGCCTCTGTCAAAAGCCCCGTCAAATGCGATTTCCTTTTCAGTTGCCTGCCAGAACTGAAAGCCATACCCCGGAAAAAGGGCCCGCAAGCATTCGTTAATGAAAAGAATTCTTCACGATTTTACCCATGTCAATCGAAAACTGAAACGATCTCTTCAAAAAGGCCATTGACTCGAATTGTGACAGCGATGTTTACTCTGTCACAAAGCTGGCAAAGACCAGCCAGGGGATCGATTTTGACAAGCTCTGAAGGCACTGTGACGGTGTCGGATGTGATCAACGCCCATTTCTCTGTGCTGACGCGCGCGGAGAAGCAGTTGGCGGCGACGCTTCTCGACAATTACCCGGTTTCCGGACTCGGCAGCATCACGACTGTTGCCGAGAATGCAGGCGTGTCGACGCCGACCGTTGCCCGCATGGTCCAGAAGATCGGCTTCCGTGGTTTTCCGGATTTCCAGCAACGGCTCCACCAGGAACTCGAAGCGACGATCTCCAATCCGATCAGCAAACACGACCGCTGGGCGGCGAATGCGCCGGGCACGCATATCCTCAATCGTTTCGCCGACGCAACGATGAACAACATGCGCGCCACCCTCGCCCAGCTTGAAACGGCTGAGTTCGATGGCGCCGCGAGCCTGATCGCCGACCGCAAGCGCAATATCTATCTGGTTGGCGGCCGCATCACCCGGGCGCTTGCCGATTATTTCTTTACCCATTTGCAAGTCATTCGGTCCGGCGTCACCCAGATCGCGGCCAATTCCAGCTCCTGGCCGCATTACGTGCTCGACATGAAAAAGGGCGACGTCCTGATCATGTTCGATATCCGCCGTTACGAGCAGGAGATGGAAACACTGGCGCGCATCGCCCGCGAGCGCGGCGTCGAAATCATTCTCTTCACCGATCAGTGGAGCTCTCCGATTGCCAAGTCGGCTCGGCGTGTTTTCCGCATCCAGATCGAAGCACCGTCTGCCTGGGACAGTTCGGTCGTCATTCTTTTTGCCGTCGAGGCGCTGATCGAGGCCGTGCAGAGTTCCATCTGGGACGAGACGCGCGACCGGATGAAAACACTCGAGGGCCTGTTCGATTCAACACGGCTTTTTCGCAAGCCGCTTTAAAAGGAGCACCAAACAGCGAGGCGACGCCGGACCTAGAGAAGGATGTCGCGAACCGCAATTCAACAGTGGTATAATTGCCGCCTGCATCCAGGCGGTTTCAAATTTTGAAAATAAAATGAAGGTGTTCTGGCTGCGAATGTCTTGTCGCAAAGGAGACACCACCTGTCACATAAGCTTCATCGGACCCCAGTATCAGCTTCCATCGAAGCTGACTGATATAACCACAAGAGGAGAAGACCAGTGATTTCACATATGCGCCGCCTGCTTTCGCTTTCGACCGCCATGGTCGTGGCATCGACCGCCATCGCGGCTGCCGAGCCGAGCGCCGAACTGATTGCCGCTGCCAAGGCAGAAGGCACGCTGACCACGATCGCCCTGCCCCACGACTGGTGCGGCTACGGCGGCGTCATCGAAGGCTTCAAGGCCAAGTACGGCCTGACCGTCAACGAACTCAACCCGGATGCCGGTTCGGGCGATGAAATCGAAGCTATCAAGGCCAACAAGGACAACAAGGGCGACCAGGCTCCGGACGTGATCGACGTCGGCCTCTCCTTCGGCCCGTCCGCCAAGGCCGACAAGCTGATCCAGCCTTACAAGGTCGAGACTTGGGACACGATCCCGGACACCGCCAAGGACGCTGAAGGCTACTGGTACGGCGACTATTACGGCGTCATGGCCTTCGAAGTGAACAAGGACCTCGTCAAGGAAAGCCCGAAGGATTGGGCCGACCTGCAGAAGCCGGAATTCGCCAACATGGTAGCCCTTGCCGGTGACCCGCGCACGGCAAACCAGGCCATCTCCGGCGTTTTCGCAGCCGGCCTTTCGGGCGCTGCTGGTGACGTTGCAAAGTCCGGCGAAGCTGGCCTTGCCTTCTTCAAGGAACTGAACGCCAAGGGCAACTTCGTCCCGGTCATCGGCAAGTCCGCTCCGCTCGCTCAGGGCACGACCCCGATCATCCTGCGCTGGGACTACAACGCCCTTGCCGACCGCGACACGCTTGCCGGCAACCCGCCGGTCGACGTCATCATCCCGGCTTCCGGCGTCGTTGCCGGTGTCTACGTTCAGGCGATCTCGGCCTACGCCCCGCACCCGAACGCTGCCAAACTCTGGATGGAATACCTCTATTCCGACGAGGGTCAGCTCGGCTGGCTGAAGGGCTATTGCCACCCGATCCGCTTCAACGATCTCGCCAAGAACGGCAAGATCCCGCAGGACCTGCTCGACAAGCTGCCGCCGGCCGCTGCCTATGAAAAGGCCGTGTTCCCGACGCTCGCCGAACAGGAAGCCTACAAGGAAACGATCACCAAGGGCTGGGATACAGTCGTTGGCGCCAACGTCCAATAAGACTGCCGCATTTCGGTCTTCCCGCGATTGCGCGGGAAGACCATTCTCCCTTTTCAAGAAACGGTTGCCGGATGAGCTCAAAACAGGCCATTGATTTGAAGAAGACGGCTATCGACTGGCTCGGCATCACGCCGTTCCTGCTTTTCGCAGTCATGTTCCTCATCGCTCCGACGCTTTATCTCGTGACCGGGGCGTTCGTTAATCCGGCGGGCGAATTCACCTTCGAGAACATTGGCGGACTGTTCACCGACAAGATTCTCGCCTCCTACTGGATTTCCATCAAGGTCAGCCTGGCCTCGTCCATCGGCGGCGCACTGATCGGCTTCTGCTTGGCCTGGGCCGTCGTACTCGGCGGTCTGCCCCCCTGGATCCGCTCCTCGCTCCTGACCTTTTCCGGCGTTGCTTCCAATTTCGCCGGCGTGCCGCTGGCCTTCGCCTTTCTTGCCACGCTCGGCCGCACCGGTCTGGTCACCATGATCCTGAACAACTGGTTCGGTATCAATCTTTATGCCACGGGGTTCAATCTGCTCAGCTTCGTCGGCCTGACACTGACCTACATGTATTTCCAGATCCCGTTGATGGTGCTGATCATTACGCCGGCGCTCGACGGTTTGAAGAAGGAATGGCGCGAAGCCGCTGAAATCCTTGGCGCGACCAACACGCAATACTGGACCAAGGTAGCGCTGCCGATCCTGTTTCCCAGCATCCTTGGCACGACGCTGCTTCTGTTTGCAAACGCCTTCGGCGCGATCGCCACCGCCTATTCGCTGACAGGTTCGACCTTCAACATCGTGCCGATCCAGCTCTACGCCCAGATCCGCGGTGACGTTCTGCACAATCCGAACCTCGGCTACGCCCTGGCCCTCGGCATGATCGTCATTACCGGCATTTCCAACCTCATCTACATCTGGCTCCGCATGCGCGCCGAACGGTGGCAGAAATGAAGACACAAAAAATCGGCGCCTGGATCGCGGTCCTGTTCGGCGCCTCCTACTTCATCGTGCCGCTGATCGCGACATTCGAATTTTCCCTGCGCATGCGCCGCGGCGAATATTCCTTCGATGCCTATCGCTCTGTCTTCTCGGACATCCAGTTCCGCGAATCCTTCAGCTACTCCATCGTGATGGCGATCCTCACCATCATCTTCGGCGTCCTCCTGGTTGTGCCGACGGCCTATTGGGTCCGCCTGCGCCTGCCGTCGATGCGGCCGGTGGTCGAGTTCATCACGCTGATGCCGCTGGTCATTCCAGCCATCGTCATCGTCTTCGGCTACCTCAGACTGTACAACTCGTCGTCGTTCATTCCCTTCACGGGCTCGGCGCGCGGCACTGACCTGCTCTTGATGTTCTCGTTCATGACGCTGTCGCTGCCCTATATGTATCGTTCGGTGGATACCGCCATGCGCACCATCGATGTCGGCACATTGACGGAGGCCGCTCAAAGCCTCGGCGCTTCTTGGCCGACCATCATGTTCAAATGCATTTTTCCCAATGTCATGAGCGGCGTTCTGTCCGGCGCCTTCATCACCTTTGCCATCGTCATCGGCGAATTCACCATGCCGTCGCTGCTCAATCGCCCTGCCTTCGGTCCCTACCTGCAGCTGATCGGCGCCAACCGTGCCTACGAGCCGCCAGCGCTCGCGGTCATCGCGTTTGCCATCACCTGGGGATGCATGGCGCTTCTGCAGCTCGTCTCCCGTTTCAGCAAATCGGCTCCTTCCAAGCCCTGAGGTATTGATCGTCCATGTCCTTTCTCGAACTCACCGGCATTCAGAAGAGCTTTGGCCCCGTCCAGGTCGTCAAGGATTTCGACATGGCTATCGAAAAGGGAGAGTTCGTCTCCTTTCTCGGGCCGTCCGGCTGCGGCAAGACGACAATCCTGCGCATGGTGGCAGGCTTCGAAACGCCGTCGGCGGGAACAGTCGTCATCAACGGGCGCAACCAGAACGAGCTGAAGCCGAACCAGCGCAATATCGGCATGGTCTTCCAGGCCTATGCGCTGTTCCCGAACATGACCGTGCACGACAACGTTGCCTTCGGCCTGAAGATCGCCGGCATGGACAAGGCCGCCGTCGACGCGCGCGTCAAGGAGATGCTCGGCCTCATCCATCTCGGCCACCTCGCCGACCGCTTTCCCTACCAGATGTCCGGCGGTCAGCAGCAGCGCGTGGCCCTTGCCCGGGCGCTGGCACCGAAACCGCAGGTGCTCCTGCTCGACGAACCTCTGTCGGCGCTTGACGCCAAGATCCGCGTCTCCCTGCGCGAAGAAATCCGGATGATCCAGCAGCAGCTCGGCATCACCACCGTCTTCGTCACCCACGACCAGGAAGAGGCCCTGTCGATCTCCGACCGCATCGTCGTCATGAACGCCGGCCGCGCCGACCAGATCGGCACGCCGTTCGACATTTACAACAAGCCAGCCACCCGCTTCGTCGCCTCCTTCGTCGGCACCTTGAACCTGATCGAAGGCACGGTCGTCGATCCCGCCGCAAACCGCATCTCGATCGGCGACCAGGGTATCACGCTGCGGGAGCCGCTCGGGCCGGTCAAGGCCGGCGACAAGGTCTCGCTGGCGCTGCGTCCCGAAGCGGGCTCGATCGCCGAAGGCGCCAAGGGCGATACGGCGCTGACCGGCCAGGTCGTTTCCAGCAACTTCCTCGGCTCGGTCATCCGCACGCGCATGAAGGTCGGCGATCCGGTGATCTCCTTCGACATGTTCAACGCGCCGGGCCTCAGCCCGCCCGCCGTCGGCGACGTCGTCACGCTGCGCTTCACGGCGAGCGATCTCCTGATCATTCGCGAATAACAACCGGCGATCCCGCAAAAATATGTTTCAGGCGACAGGTTGATTGGAAAAATCTGTCGCCTTTTTCGCTGCGCGCGTCGCACCGCGCATTTGACGCCCGCCGGCCGATCTTTATAGTCAGCCTCGCACGTTCTCAGGGCGGGGTGAAACTCCCCACCGGCGGTAACGGGAAGAAATTCCCGGAGCCCGCGAGCGCTTCATACACACGTATGCCCGCATACGCGCATGAAGGTCAGCAGATCCGGTTGAATTCCGGAGCCGACGGTTAAAGTCCGGATGAAAGAGAGCAAGCAGATCAGGAGGCACCTTTGCAAGGGGTCACCGCGCCTGCGTGTTCGCCCAAGGGGATCATTGAAAAATGGCTCAACCCTTGAAAGGCCAGACTGACATGACCATCGCTTCCCACCCCACCCAGAAAATCGCCATCGTCCGCGCGCGCTGGCACGCCGATATCGTCGATCAATGCGTCAATTCCTTCATCGCCCATTGGCAAGAGCTCGGTGGCAAGGCCTCGGACGTCGAGACTTTCGATGTGCCCGGCGCGCTTGAAATCCCGCTGCATGCGCAGACGCTCGCGAAAACCGGCCGCTTCTCGGCCATCATCGGCTCGGCATTCGTCGTCGACGGCGGCATCTACCGCCACGACTTCGTCGCCGGCACCGTGCTTGAGGGCATGATGCGGGTGCAACTCGACACCGGCGTCCCGGTCCTCTCGACCGTGCTCACCCCGCATAACTTCCAGGAATCGGAAGCCCATATCCGCTTCTTCCGCGATCATTTCGTCGTCAAGGGCGTGGAAGCCGCCAACGCCTGCTCGCAGATCCTGCAGGCTCGCGCCCAGCTGGCGCTCGTAAACACCTGATTGAGGGCGGCGCGGCGTCCGCAACGGATGCCGCGCCGTACCACGCGAGGATCCGCGATGCAGTGGCCGTGCCGAAAGCCGGCCATCAGGCGAAGGGAACGACGCCCCGACATGCCCAGGCCACCGCTGCAAATGACCTTGGCCCGTCGGGCTGGCCCGCCTCATAAGAAGCCCTAACGGCGGCGTCAATTTCTGCACGCTGCGCCGAGGCCAGGGCAGCCACATACTTGCCCAAAGGCCCCTCGCCCGCCGCAATGGGCGCCCAGTAATCGTCGAACGACTGGTACTCCATGCGGATCAGAAGTGAGGTCTGCTCCACGCCCAGCAACCCATGCCCCGCGAAGCTCTGCTTCATTTCATCCGGCCGCATCATCGGCTGGAAGCAATATCGGCTTCGCAATTGACGTCCATTTTCGTCCAGCATAGCGACGGTATCCACCATCATTCGCATGCCCGGCATGCCGCCGAGGTGGTCCCAGACCGCTGCTGCGACCACACCGCCCGGACGCACGACTCGACGCATTTCGGCGACCGCCTTGTCCGCTTCGGGCACGAAGTGGAGAACCAGAAGCGACAGCGCTCGGTCGAAGTAACCGTCCGGAAACGGAAGGGCGCACGCATCTGCTTCCTGGATGGTGATCCGCGGATCGGCGTTGCGCCGTGTCGCCTCCTCGACAAAGACAGGCGAATAGTCGATCGCGGCAATCTCGCTGACATTCGCCGCTTGCGGCAACGCAAAGGTCAGGCTTCCAGTCCCGCACCCGACGTCAATTATCCGTTCGCCATCTGCCAGACCGGCGAAGTCAATCAGAAGAGGCGCGAGCTTCTGGCTCCAACGCCCCATGAGTTGCTCATAGCCAGACGCGCTGCGGACATTGAAGCTTGAGTTCATCGAAGCCTCCTCCAAACCGATATGCTACCGCGCGCCATGATCATTGCCAAGGCGTCCGCTATCGGCCTGCCGAAGGCGGCGTTAGCGAGACACAGGTCCTCGCGTCAACTCAAGCCGATATACCCAATACCCTTCTTCTCAATCTCATCCATCGACTCCTGGTACCCCGCATCCGCATAGCGAATAACGCCCAGCGACGTGTCGTTGGTCAGCGCGCGGCTCAGCCGCTCCGCTCCGCTCTCGGTGCCATCGGCCACCACCGTCACGCCGCAGCTCGTCATGTAGCCGGCATAACCGCCACCGCCGGAATGGACGACGACGAGGTCGGCCATGGAGGAGCAGAGCAGCATCGCGTCGAGCAGCGGCCAGTCGGCGATGGCGTCGGAGCCGTCCTTCATCCGCTCGGTCATGATGTTGGGGTGCGCCATGGCGCCGGCATCGAGATGGTCGCGGGAAAAGGCGATCGGGCCTTTGAGTTCGCCGGATGCGACCAGCGCGTTGACGGCGAGTGCCAGTTCGGTGCGTTCGCCATGGCCGAGCCACGCGATGCGGGCGGGCAGCCCCTCGAAGGGCACGTTTTCCCGCGCCAGCCTGATCCAGTTGGTGACAATCTTGTTGTCGGGGAACATTTCCAGCAGCAGGTCATCGATGCGGGCGATGTCGCTTTCTTCGCCCGACAGCGCCATCCAGCGGAAGGGGCCGATGGCGCGGGCAAACAGCGGCCGCAGATAGGCCTCGGTGAAGATGCGGATATCGAAGGCATTGGCAACACCCCCTTCTCGCGCCTGGGTACGGATCAGGTTGCCGTTGTCGAAGACTTCCGCGCCCTTCGCCTGAAACTCCAGCATCGCTTCGACATGCTCGACGATCGAGGCGCGGCTGGCAGCCATCAGTTGCCCCTGCCCCTCGACCCGCAGCCGTTTCACCTCGTCGATGCTCATGCCCTTTGGTACATAGCCATAGACCAGGTCATGGGCAGAGGTCTGGTCGGTGACGATATCGGGCACGATGCCGCGCTTGGCGATTTCAGGATAGAGCGCCGCTGCATTGCCGACGAGGCCGATGGAGGTGGCGCGCTTTGCCCTGACCGCCTGATCGATCATCGCGAGCGCCGTATCGAGGTCTGGCGCCACGTGTTCGAGATAGCCGATCGCCTTACGCTTTTCGGCGCGCACGGGATCGACGTCGATGCAGAGGATCGCAGCCCCCGCCATGCGGCCGGCGAGCGGCTGAGCGCCGCCCATGCCGCCCAGACCGGCAGTCAAGATGAAGCGGCCGGCGAGATCGCCGCCAAAACGGTTTTCGGCGATGCGCATGAAGATTTCATAGGTGCCCTGGATGACGCCCTGGCTGCCGATATATTGCCAGGCACCCGCCGTCAGCCCGCCCCAGCAGATCAGCCCCTGCCTTTCCAGCTCATAGAACACCTCGGCCTTCGCCCACTGGCCGACGATGTTGCAATTGGCCATGATCACCAGTGGCGCCTTTGCATGCGTCTTCAAGAGCCCCACCGGCTTGCCGGATTGGATCACCAGCGTCTGGTCTTCATCCATCTCGATCAAGGTCTTGACGATCGCCTTGTGCGACGCCCAGTTGCGCGCTGCCTTGCCGAGGGCGGCATAGACAATCAGATTGTCCGGATCCTCGCCGACCGAAAGCACGTTTTCCAGAAGCCGCAGCAAAGCCTCCTGCCGCCAGCCCTTGGCGCGCAGCTCTGGGCCGCCGGGAATGGGGAAGTTCGGGTGACGAGAATTGGCCTTCGGCATCGTGGTTTTTCCTTCTTCTTGTCTGCGATCGTATCCCTGTCCCCTCGCACCGCCCCGTCGAGAGAGTTAGCGCAAGGAGGAAGACCGCACCGTTTGTCGTTCACTTCGACGGCAGCGAGAGAACATAGGCGAGTGCCGCATCGAGCAGGCGCTTGCGCAGGGCATCGTCGCCATAGGCCTTCACACCCGCGCGCACCCAACCATTCATCTGACGGTCCCCCATCACCATGAGCTCGATGCCGGCAAGCGCCAGCGCCCAGCCATCATTGCCCTTGCCGAGGCGCACCAGCATGCCGTCGTTGCGCGCGCCGCAAAGAAGATTGCCGTCAAGGAGAAAGGCAAGACCACCGAACATCGGCTTCTCGGAGAGCCCCGATCTTTCGCCGAGCTCCTGTCTGATCAGTTCCTCGAGACCGGCGTCGCGCGCCATGACACATTCTCCTTATATCCGCCCGGACAAAGCGTAGCTCGCGATGTCAATGCCCATCGCCTTCTCGACCGGCGGATAGACCGAAGGATCAAGCACGCTTGAGGCAAGCGGGATCACCGTCTTCGGCACATGCAGCACGAAGATCGTCATGCCGACCTGCAACTGTCCGACGCTTAAGGGTTCGCCATCCGGCGACAGCGTCGTGATCACGTCCGGAAAGGTCGCAAGCCGCTTGCCGCCGGCATTCTCCACCGCCATGTATTCGTTCATGATGTGGAGTACCGTAGAGTCATCGCCCTTCCCGAGCGTCACCGTGCCGATGTCGAAGGCCTCCTTGGTGTAGACGACCGATTTGTCGGTGATGACGCCTTCCGCAAGGATCGTGCCGTTGGTGGTTTTCGCGATCGTATCGATGATGGCGGTGCCGCCCTTGCCTTCCACAGCGACGATCGCTTCACCGAGAGTCAGGGCCAGCGAGATGCCGCCGAGCGCCGCATTGGCCTTGACGTAGGAGGCGCGCACCGGATTTCGAGCCGACGCGATGAAGCCGCCGGACATGTCGGAGGCGGTGCGCAGGATCGGCGAAACCTTGGCGGTCGCGCCGCGCACGACAAGTTCGATATACCGGTTTTCCTCGCGATTGCCGCCGACCGCCGTCTGGATCATCGGCTCGGGCGAACCGGCAAGGCCGATCGATCCCATGTCGCCGGTCGGATGCGCGCGGATATCACCGACGGCATCGACCACCTTTGTGCCGAGAATGGCCGACGGCAGCCAGCCGTTCAGCGTCGACGACTTGCCGTTCTGGCCGACGATCAGCCCTGCGATCTTTTCGCCCAGCGCTTCCTGCAGCAGCTGCACCGCCTTGACGTAGTCGACACCGCGCATTTCCCAGGGTGTGGTCGAGGCCGGCGCACCGATCGCAGCGGCTGTCGCCACCCAGTCATTCGCATCGAGTTCATCGACCGAAACCAGCTCCGGCTTGCCGATCGACACCGCCGCATAGCCGAGCATCCGCCCATGATGCGCCCATCCGCCACCGCCGGCGGCATAGACCGAGCCGCCCTTGACCGCCGCCTCGACGTCTTTCTCTGTGAGTATCCGGCCCATCAGCGCTCTCCCTGTAAATTCGCATCGAGTTTCCTCACGGCCTCGAACAAGGTTGCCGCACCGAGCGCGATGTCGTCATTGTCGGCCCATTCGTCCGGCGTGTGCGACCGACCCTCGCGGCAGGCTATGAAGATCATCGCCGCTTTCGAAATCCGCGCCATCCAGGCGGTGTCATGCCCGGCACCGGAGGCCATGCGGCGATGTTTTGCTCCGACACGATCGCAGGCCGCTTCCAGATTGCGCAGCACCAGCGGGTCGGCGGGCGTCGGAAAATTGTCGGAGATCAGCTTCGGCGAGGTGATGGACACGCCGGTATCGCGCTGGATATCGACGGAAAGCTGGTCAATCTCAGCGATGAAGCGCTCCATGTCGGGCCGCAGTTCCGCTCGCGCATCGATCAGCAGCCGGGCTCGGGAGGGCACGACATTGGCCGCGTTCGGTTCGATCGAAAATTCGCCAACCGTCGCGGTGAAATGCCCCTCGCCCTTGGAAAATTCAGTCCCGAGGCGCTCGATGTCGCCGACCATTCTGGCCGCCGCCGTCAGCGCGTCGCGCCTGCGGCTCATCGGCGTCGTGCCGGCATGATCGGCCTGGCCTTCGAACAGGATTTCGATCCGGGTAATCCCGGCGATGGCCGTGACGATGCCCACATCGCAGCGCTCAGTTTCGAGCACCGGCCCCTGCTCGATATGCAGTTCCAGAAATGCCTTGATGTCCGATCGTTTCTGCAGGGCCAACCGCGACGGGTCGCCGCCGGCATCGATCATGCCCTGGCGCAATGTCAGATCGCCCTGCGTGCGGCTTAGCCATCCGTCAGGAATCAGCCCTGCCATACCGCGACTGCCGATGCAGGAGACGCCGAAGATCGACACCTCCTCGGCTAAGAAATCGACAACCTCAAGATCGTGGTCGAGCCGGATGCCCGCATCGTGCAATGCCTGCGCCACCTCCAGCGCCGCCGCCACGCCGGCAATGCCATCGAACCGTCCACCCTCCGGCACCGTATCAGAATGCGAGCCGAGCATGATCGTGCCGAGGCCGGATTTCCGACCCTTGCGACGGCCGATCAGGTTTCCCGAAGCATCGATCCGGGTTTCGAGGCCGGCGGCCTTGAAGCGTTGCTCCAGAAAGGCGCGCCCCTCCAGAAAGAGCGGCGTGAAGGCGCGCCGCGTATAGGGTCGGTCCGGTTCGGTGATCCGCGCCAGCCCCTTGATAATGTCGGCGATGCGGCGGGCATCGATTGGCAGATTGGTTTCGACAGCGGCCATCACATGGCCTCGCGCAGCGGCAGGCTCGCCAGCGGCCGGATGAATTCGCCGGCGCCCGGCGCGGCCAGCACGGATTTGCCGTCGAAGACAAGCTTACCGCGATTGTAGGTGGCAGCCACGCGCCACGGTAGCCGGATGCCGTTATACGGCGACCAGCCGACGACGTTGTTGCCGCTTGTCGCCGCGTCGTAGGTGTAAGGCTCCGGCGTCAGAACGGCGATATCCGCATCCTTGCCAAGTTCGAGTGCGCCCTTGCGGTGATCGAGACGGAAATGCCGGGCCGGATTGAGCGACATCAGATCGGCAGCGCGGGTCAGCGGAATGCCTCGCTCCAGCGCGCCCTTGACGAACAGCGGGATCATCACCTCGAGCCCTGGCACGCCGGAGGCATTGGCCAGCATGTCCGGATTGGTCTTGCGGTTTTCCGACCAGCTGACGTGATCGGTCGAGACCAGCGTCACATGACCGTCAGCCACATGCCGCCAAAGCTTTTCCACCTCGGCGCGCGGCCGGATCGGCGGATTGATCTTCGCCTTGCCGCCAAGCCGCTTCACATCATTCTCCTCGTCGAGAACGAGATAGTGAATGCAGCATTCGATGGTGGCGCGGTACCCTTGCGCCCGGTAGGCAGCGGCGATCTCGTAGCCGCGGCCGACAGAACAATGCACCACATGCGCCGGACAGCCGGTCGCGGCCCCTGTCTCGTAGATCTGGTTGGTGGCGAGCAGTTCCGTCAGCGCCGGCCGCGACAGGCCGTGCGCCCGATAGTCGGTGATCCCTGCCGCCTTGACCCTGTCGATCGCCGCCCGCACCGCCTCGTCGTCTTCATTGTGGACGCCCGCCGTCAGCCCCGTCGGCGCTATTGCGCGAAAACAGTCTTCGAGAAGGCCAGCCGGGATGCGCGGGAAGCGTTTCGGATCGGTGCCGAAAGTCGAGAACTTGAAGGCGGCGACACCGGCCTCGACCATTTCGCCAATCCTCGCCGGGCCTTCCTCGGGATCGATGGTGCCATAGAGCGCGAAATCGACGCGGGCCTGCGCGCCGGCATGAACGATCTTGCGCTTCACCGCCTCCGCCGAGCAGACGAGGTTGCCCTCGTCATAGGGCATGTCGACGATCGTCGTAACGCCACCGGCGGCGGCAGAGCGTGTCGACCAGATGAAATCCTCCTGATCCTTCTGGCTCAGCGAATGCACCTGCGCATCGATGGCGCCGGGCAGGATAAGCGCTTGCCCGAGATCATGACGTTCGCGCGCGGCAGGCATCGCGCCTTGCCCGACAAAGGCGATCTTGCCATCGCGCACTGCCACATGCCCGCCCTCGACGATGCGATCAGGGAGAACCAGTGTGCCCTTCAGAACCAGATCAAAATCAGACATGTGCGCCTCCCTTCGTCATTGGCCGAGCGCGAAGAAATCGTCGAATTCAGGCATCGGAGCCGCAGCCACCAGGGCGAGCAGCAAATCTTCGGATGCAAATACCGCGTGAAGAGCCTCGATCTCCTTTGAGAGCGGCCGGTCCTTCAGGTAGATTGGGCTCAGCGCGCGGACGCAATCATAGGCGATCTGCGTCACGCCTTGCGGCTTGTCACCGAGCAGATCGATTGCCTGTGCCGACAGCAGCGCCTCGATCGCCGCCATCTGGCGCAGATCGCGCACCTGCGTCTCCATGCGCTCGACGATGAGCGGCAGGAACGTTGCTTCCTCTTCGAGACCGCCGGCAACGACGATCGACTGTGCCGACAGCGGCACTGCCATCGACTGGACGCGCATGTAGAGTTCGACCACGAGCTTCATCAGCGGGCCGAGACCGCTCGCCACCTCACCGGGAGCGACCAGATTGATCGGCAGGTTTCGCCGCACTCCGTTCGAGAGCAGGATGCAGCGGTTCAGCATATTGCGCGCCACATGGGAAAAGGCGATCTGCGCCGTCTCGATATAGAGCGTGGTCGTCAGCGGCAGCGAAGCACCCGACGCGTGGACCTGGCCGCCGAGCACCACCGGATTGTCGTCGGACAGATAGGTCGCATCGACCAGCCGTTCGGCCGCGACAAGAAGCGTATCCACCGCAGCACCAAACACCTGTGCGGTCATGCGCAAGCTCAAAGGATCATGGATCGCCGTCGGCAGCGGCCAATCGACGACATTGGACTGGCCGTAAAGCCAGGACCCGACCAGCGCTTCGCCGCGCGTCGCAAGCGCCGCCGCGACCCGCCATGGGTCGGCGGAAGCCCCCAAGGACAGGGACGACATCAGGCCGGTCGCCATCGACACACGGACGGCGGAGGCTGCCTGACGCAGGACATCGGCTGCAGCGGCAAAGGCCGTCGCGTTAACGCTCAGCGAAGCCAGTGCGTCACGCGGCTGCATGACGAAGGGCTCGAGCCGGGCACGAAGCAGGGCTTCGGCGGCGGGCAGCAACTCGCCACGGAAAAATGCCTCGCCGGTCCCCGTCAGAACGGAAGCCACCTGCCCCATCAGGCCGATATCGGCGCAACCGATCGAACCATGGCGATGGACGGCGGGCACGACGCCACACTCCAAAAGACCGAGAAACGCCTTGACGAGATCGACGCTGCAGCCGGTGTGGCCGCCAAGCGCGGTATTGATGCGAATGGCGATGGCCTTGCGGACAATGACCGGAGAAAACAGCTCGCCGGTGCCGAAATGGTGTGCCTTGACGAGCGCGGCGTTGAATTCCGTGAGATCATCGACCGTCCACAGACGGTCCTTCATCGAACCGACGCCGGTGTTTGCGCCATAGACCGGCAAGCCCATGGCGAGGCGGTCGGCGATGACCTTATGTGCGGATTGGACCCGCGCGAAAGACTGCTCGGCCACCGTCGGCACATAGAGGCCCGAACCGATCTTCTCCAGTGCGGAGAAGTCGAGCGGATTGCCAGTCAGGGCAATGGTTTTCACCGATGCGTGCATGCTTTGACCCACGTTTGATGCCGCACATGCTATGCCCAATCTCCCCGATTGTGATATATCCCAAAAATGGAACAGGCGATGTGCATTTCGGATCATCCCGTCTTTGTCCCACCTCTGCCGTCGCAAGGATGAAACAGATCATGGATACCGCCACGCTTGCCCTTGTTCATGCGATCCTTGAAGAGCGAGGAATTCGCCGGGCCGCGAAGGCCGGAGGCCGGCCGGTGGCAAGCGTCAGCGCCGCGCTCAAGCGTTTCGAAGCCGCCATCGCAGTACCGCTCGTCAGGCGCGAAGGCGGCAATCTCGTGCCGACGCTGGAGGCACAAAGCCGGCAGGCCGATCTGGCGACGGCGAACCGCGCCGTGCAATTGCTTCTATCGCCCGGCACCGTCGCACCATCGATCGTCGTGCCCTCGATCAGCCTGGCCGCGCTCGATCGCTTCGTCACCGTCGCGCGCAGCGGCAGCATTCGTGGCGCCGCGAAGATAGCGGGCACCGGCCAGCCGCAATTGACCCGGCAGATGACCGATCTCGAGCGTGACCTCGGCTATGATCTGTTGATCCGCTCCCCGTCCGGTATCGCCTGCACGCCAGAAGGCTTGGCGGCGATTCCGATCGCCGAAAGCCTGCTCGATATCTGGCGGCGACTTTCGCGCGCGTCCGGCGACCGGTTCCGCCGGACGGCCGCGACATGGCGTTTCGGCTCCGTCATGCCGCTCGGCCCGGAAAGCGAGATCGCCCGCATGCTGGCGGCCCTGACCGCCGAATGGCACCGCGCCCGCCCGCGCCAGCCGCTCTTCATCTCCAGCACCACCGCAGACGAGTTGATCGCCGGTTTGAAAAGTCGCCGGTTCGACGTGGTGCTGCTCGATCTCGAAACCTTCCCGGCAGAGTTTGAGGGCCGGCTCATTTCCCGCACGCCATTGGCGTTGGCCGGTCACCCTTCGCTGTTCGCCAAACACGGCGAGGATATCCGTAAGCTGCTTCAAGCCAACCCGATCGCGGTTCCCAGCCTGAAGAGCGGCCTTCGCCAACAGGCGGAGCATTTCATCGGCGAAGCTTTGGGCGAGCAGGAACGAAACCGGCTGACGGTGACCGAGGTTGATTCCATTCCCGTCATCCTCAACCTGGTGATGAACCACGGATATCTTTCGGTGCTTCCCGAAAGCTCTGCTGCGCGCGTCAGAAACGCCCCGGCGATGCGCAGGCTGGGGCCGGGCTATCTGCAAAACCTCTCGCTCGCCTGGCAGAAAAATGCCCTGTCGCGCCAGGCCGGCGAGGCCATGCTGACGATGATGTCGGCGCCTCCCCTTGATTGAGAACCTTCAAGCCACTCACCAAAGCTCTGATTCGACTCGCAAATCCACCGCAGCTTGAATCGGTACGTGAACAGGTTGAATCAGTTCTTGAGCTTGAGACGCCTGCGCGTCTCGCTCGGGCTTTCGCGATAATGGGCGCGGTAACTGCGCGAAAAGGCCGAGGACGAATTGAAGCCGGTGGCGGCGGCGATATCGGCGAAATCGGCCCGTGTCTCGATGACCTTGCGCCGCGCCGCATTCAGCCGCAGCGCCAGATAATGTGCATGCGGCGCGACGCCCATAGTCTCCTGGAAGAGGTCCTGCAGATGACGCGCGCTGACCCCGGCCCGCTTGGCGAGACGGGTGAGCGTCAGCGGCGCATCGACCGTCTCCTCCATCAGCTTGACGGCCGCGCCTACGCGCGCGTCCAGGATGCGCATATTGCCGATCGCCGGCACCTGCAGGAGGTCGCCGCGCGTGCGCTCCTGCTCGTAGATGAACAGCCGCGACACCTCCAGCGCCAGCGAATAGCTGTGCTGGCGGCGGATCAGTTCCAGCATCAGGTCGAGCGTCGGCAGCGACCCGCCCGTGGTGATGCGCTTGCCATCGATGACGAAGCGCTCGTGCACCATGGTGATCTGCGGATAGGCGGCAGTGAAATCCTCGAAATCCTCCCAGTGGGTCGTGGCCGAATAATTGTCGAGCAGGCTGGTTTCGGCCAGCATCCAGGACCCCGATTCAATGCCGGCCATCACCTCGCGATAACGTGCCGTCTGGGAAAGATGCATGCGCAGATGCGAGGTCGTATAAGCCTGCCAGTTGTAGCTCGACAGGACAAAAAGCGGTGCTGTTTCCTTCTGTGGCCGGAAAGGCCCTGCGACCGGGATGGGAATGCCGCTCTTGGTCTCGATCGCCTTGCCGTCCGGACTGAAGATGTCCCAGTCGTAAAGCGCTTTTCCGGCAATGCGGTTTGCGGCGCGCAAGGGTTCGATCACCGATGCGACGAGGATCAGATTGGTCTCCGGCAGCACGAGCAGGTCGATGTGCTGGGTCTCGTCCTTCGGCACAAGCATTCGTCTCATCCCCGCTCTAATTCTGGAAATGTATAACATGCATCTGAAAAGGGAAAGCAGAACGCTCGTTCTTGGCTCGTAATGAGCAACAAGAACAAGGGGAGGCTTTTATGCCACTGAGCATGAACCGCGACGTTTTCATCACCTGTGCCGTGACCGGGTCCGGCGACACCGTTTCCAAATCATCGCATGTGCCGATCACGCCGAAGCAGATCGCCGATGCAGCGATCGAGGCCGCCAAGGCGGGTGCGGCCGTTGCGCACTGCCATGTGCGCGACCCGGAAACAGGGGCAGCCGCACGCCGCCTCGATCTCTACAAGGAAGTGACCGACCGCATCCGTTCCGCCGATGTCGATGTCGTGCTCAACCTCACCGCCGGCATGGGCGGCGACCTGATTTTCGGCAATGTCGAAAGCCCGCTGCCGCTCAATCCGCAGGGCACCGACATGGCCGGCGCCACCGAGCGCGTCGCCCACATCGCCGAATGCCGGCCGGAAATCTGCACGCTCGACTGCGGCACGATGAACTTCTCGCTCGGCGATTACGTCATGACCAACACGCCGTCGATGCTGCGCGAAATGGCCCGCCAGATGACGGCACTCGGCGTCCGCCCTGAAATCGAAGCCTTCGACACCGGCCACCTCTGGTTCGCCAAGCAGCTCGTCGAGGAAGGCCTGATCGAGGATCCGGTCCTCATCCAGCTCTGCATGGGCATCCCGTGGGGCGCACCCGACGATCTCAACACCTTCATGGCGATGGTCAACAACGTGCCGAAGAACTGGACTTTCTCCGCCTTCTCGATCGGCCGCAATGCGCTCGCCTATCCGGCGGCAGCGGTGCTTGCCGGCGGCAATGTCCGCGTCGGCCTCGAAGACAATCTCTATATCGGCAAGGGCCAGCTCGCGACCAACGGCCAGCTCGTCGAAAAGGCCGTGACCGTCATCGAGGGTATGGGCGCGCGGGTGATCGGACCGGCGGAAGTGCGTGAAAAGCTGAAGCTGACGAAGCGTTGACTGCGCGTATGAGGCGAAGGCCCCCTCATCCGGCCTGTTGGGCCACCGTCTCCCCGTTGGGGAGAAGAGGGTGAGCGGAACAACCGCTTCACAAACAAACTCGCAGCACGCAAGCGGTTTTGAAGACAAGGGCGGCAATTTTCCCTCTTCTCCCCAGTGGGGAGAAGGTGGCCCGAAGGGCCGGATGAGGGGGGAACCGCGAATGCAGAATTCACGAGGGAACGCAGAACTCATGACCAAAATCACCAAGGCGGCCTGCATCGGCGGCGGCGTTATCGGCGGGGCCTGGGCGGCGCGCTTCATCCTGGCCGGCGTCGACGTCAACATGTTCGATCCGCATCCGGAGGCCAAACGCATCATCGGCGAAGTCATGGCCAATGCCGAAAAGGCCTATGCCATGCTCACCATGGCGCCGCTGCCGAAGAAGGGCACGCTCACCTTTTGCGAGAGCGTTGAAAAGGCCGTTCAAGGCGCTGAATGGATTCAGGAAAGCGTGCCCGAACGGTTGGAGTTGAAGCGTGGCGTCCTCACCCAGATCGACGCGGCAGCCTCCCCCGATGCGCTGATCGGCTCCTCCACCTCCGGCCTGATGCCGTCCGACCTGCAGGCCGAGATGAAGAACCCTGAGCGCATGTTCGTGGCGCACCCCTACAACCCCGTCTACCTCTTGCCGTTGGTCGAGCTCGTCGGTGGCAAGAAGACCACGAAGGAAACGATCGCCCGCGCCGGCGCCGCTGTCGAACAGATCGGCATGAAGGGCGTCGTCATCGCCAAGGAGATTGAGGCCTTCGTCGGCGACCGCCTGCTCGAAGCCCTCTGGCGCGAAGCCCTCTGGCTGATCCAGGACGATATTTGCGATACCGAAACGCTCGACAACGTCATGCGCTATTCCTTCGGCATGCGCTGGGCCCAGATGGGCCTGTTCGAGACCTACCGCATCGCCGGCGGCGAAGCCGGCATGCGCCACTTCCTCGCCCAGTTCGGCCCCTGCCTGAAATGGCCGTGGACGAAATTCACGGACGTCGTCGATCTCACCGACGAATTGGTCGAAAAGATCGGCCAGCAGTCCGACGATCAGGCCGCAGGTCGCTCAATCCGCGAACTGGAGCGCATCCGCGACGAAAACCTCGTCGGAATCATGCATGCGCTGAAAAACAGCGACGGCGGCAAGGGCTGGGGTGCCGGCAAGCTGCTTGCCGAGTTCGAACAGCGCCTCTGGGCCGACGCCGAAAAGCCGCAGGCCGATCTGGGTCAAGCCGAACCTATCCGCATCCTCGACACCAAGGTCAATGCCGCCTGGGTCGACTACAACGGCCACATGACCGAACACCGCTACTTGCAGGTCTTCGGCGACACATCCGACGGCCTGCTCCGTCTGATCGGCGTCGATCTGGAATATGTAAAGGATGGCCATAGCTACTACACGGTCGAGACCCACATCCGGAACCTCGGCGAAGCCAAGCTCGGCGACGCGCTGTATTCAACCTGCCAGATCCTGTCGCACGACGAAAAGCGCCTGCACATCTTCTCGGCAATCTACAATGCCGCATCCAACGAGCTTGTCGCGACGGCCGAGCAGATGCTGCTGCATGTGGACAGCAAGGCAGGCAAGGCAGTGCCGGCGCTCCCGGCAGTCATCGCCAAGGTGAAGGCGATTGCAGAAGCGCATGCCGGCTTGCCGAAGCCGGAGGGTGTTGGACGCGCGGTCGGCCAGAAGCGCTCGTGACTTTCCCTCCCCCTTGTGGGGAGGGTGGCCCGAAGGGCCGGGAGGGGTTCTTTTTGGAGCGTTCCCCTCCCCAACCCTCCCCACAAGGGGGGGGGAGAGCCTCGAAGCGAGCGGTGCGTTAGAGGCAGACAAGAACAGGAGGGAACATACGATGGATTTCGCACTGACCGAAGAACAGCAGATGATCGTCGATACCGTGCGCGGCTTCGTCGAAACCGAAATCTATCCGCACGAGAACGAGGTGGAGCGCACCGGTTTCGTGCCGCGTGAACTCGGTCAGGAGATCGCAGCCAAGTGCAAGGCGCTCGGCTTTTTCGCCTGCAACATGCCCGAGGAGGTCGGCGGCGCCGGTCTCGATCACCAGACGTTCACGCTGGTCGAGCGCGAACTCGGCCGCGGCTCGATGGCGCTCACCGTTTTCTTCGGCCGCCCCTCCGGCATCCTGATGGCTTGCAACCAAGAACAGCGGCAGAAATACCTGATCCCCGCCGTCACCGGTGAAAAGTTCGATGCACTCGCCATGACTGAACCGGATGCCGGCTCCGACGTCCGCGGCATGAAATGTTTCGCGCGGCAGGACGGCGACGACTGGATCGTCAACGGCACCAAGCACTTCATCAGCCATGCCGACATCGCCGATTTCGTCATCGTCTTCATCGCCACGGGCGAAGAAGACACGCCGCGCGGGCCGAAGAAGAAGATCACCTGCTTCCTCGTCGATCGCGGCACACCGGGCTTCGACATTCGCGACGGCTACAATTCCGTGTCACATCGTGGCTACAAGAATTGCATCTTGACCTTCGACGATTGTCGCCTGCCCTCGTCGCAGATTCTCGGCGAGGTCCACAAGGGCTTCGACATCGCCAATGACTGGCTCTACGCCACGCGTCTGACGGTGGCTGCGACCTCGGTCGGCCGCGCCCGGCGGGCCTTCGACTATGCGCTGTCCTACGCGGCCGAACGCAAGCAGTTCGGCAAGCCGATCGGCGCCAACCAGGGCGTCTCCTTCAAGCTTGCCGACATGATCACCGATATCGATGCCGCCGATCTGCTGACGCTGTCAGCCGCCTGGCGGCTCGATCAGGGCCTGCCGTCGAACCGTGAGATTGCTTCCGCGAAAGTCTTCGCAACGGAAATGCTCGCCCGCGTCACCGATGAGGCGATCCAGATCTATGGCGGCATGGGGCTGATGGACGACCTTCCGCTTGCCCGCTTCTGGCGCGACGCCCGCGTCGAACGCATCTGGGACGGCACGTCTGAAATCCAGCGGCACATCATCAGCCGCGACCTGCTGCGGCCGCTGGGAGCGTGACGATGATTTTGATCTGGCAAGACACCCCTCCCCAACCCCTCCCCACAAGGAGGAGGGACTTAATTCACCGCGCCCTTGTGCGACCTCCCCGATTGCCATGTGCGGGAGTTCCCTCCTTCGTTGGGCGGGTGATTGACGCAATGCCGTTGCCGCAGGTTAAGCCCCTCCCTCTTGCGGGGAGGGGTTGGGGCGGGGCATTCGCGTCAAACGAAGGAGCCACCGAATGACGCGTTCCCTCACCCGCCTGATCCGGCCCAGATCCATCGCAGTCTTCGGTGGAAAGGAGGCGCGCCGGGTCATCGAGCAATGCGACAAGATGGGGTTCACCGGCGATATCTGGCCTGTCCACCCCAGAGAGGACGAGATCTTCGGCCGCCGGTGCTACCGCTCCGTGGCAGAACTTCCATCCGCGCCGGATGCCTCCTTCGTCGGCGTCAACCGCCAGCTCACCATCGAGATCGTCCGCGACCTTTCCGCCCGCGGCGCCGGCGGCGCCATCTGCTACGCTTCGGGCTTCCGCGAAGCGGTCAGCGAGCTTGCCGACGGCAATGACCTGCAGGACGCGCTGGTGGCAGCCGCCGGCGAAATGCCGATCGTCGGGCCGAACTGCTACGGCTTCATCAATGCACTCGTCGGCGCCCTGCTCTGGCCGGATCAACACGGCATGCAGCGTATCTCAAAGGGTGTCGCCGTCCTCACCCAGTCCTCGAACATCGCCTGCAACATCTCGATGCAGACGCGCGGCCTGCCGCTCGCCTATATCATGACGGCCGGAAATCAGGCGCAGACTGGCCTTTCGGAACTCGCCATCGCGGCGTTGGAAGACCCTCGCGTCACCGCCGTCGGCCTCCACATCGAAGGCTTCGACAGCATTGAAGCCCTGCAGCGGCTGGCCGCGCGGGCGCGGGAACTGAAGAAGCCGGTCGTCACGCTGAAGGTCGGAAAATCGGAACAGGCGCGGCTCGCGACCGTCTCGCACACCGCCTCCCTCGCCGGCAACGACGCCGTTTCCGGCGCGCTGCTCAAGCGCCTCGGCATAGGCCGCGTCGACACTCTGCCGGAGCTGCTGGAAACGCTGAAGCTTCTCCATCTCCACCCGCCGCTCAAAAACCTCGACATTTCCTCGATGAGCTGTTCGGGCGGCGAAGCATCGCTGATGGCCGATGCCGGCGTGAGGCGCAAGACCGTGTTTCGCGCCCTGAAGGACGAACAGCGCCAGCCGCTGCGCGAAAGCCTCGGCGACATGGTCACTATCGCCAACCCGCTCGACTATCACACGTTCGTCTGGGGCAATCTGGAGAAGCAGACGACGGCCTTAATCGCGATGATGAAAGGCGACTATGCGCTGAACCTCATTGTTCTAGACTTTCCGCGACAGGATCGCTGCGACGCCACCGACTGGAACACGACTTGCCAAGCCGTCATCGCCTCGGCCAGGGCGACCGGCGCCGTCGCCGGCATCGTCGCCAGCCTTGGCGAGAACATGCCGGAAGACACGGCGCTGTCGCTGATGGCAGCAGGCGTCGTCCCCTTCTCGGGCATCGACGAAGCGCTGGCGGCCGCCGAAATCTCGGCCGGCATCGGCACGGCTTGGGCGAAGGCGGCTCCGGCACCGCTCCTGTCGGCGACGCCGTCCGATGGGGAGATCGTCACGATCAGCGAAAGTGACGCAAAGGCCGAACTGGCAAAGTTCGGCCTCGTCGTGCCCATGGGCAAGGTTGCGATCACCGCAGCCGAGGCCGCCGATGCGGCCGAAACGCTCGGCTTTCCGGTTGTTCTCAAGGGCCTCGGCGTCGCTCACAAGACCGAGGCCGGTGCAGTCAAGCTCAATCTGCCTGATCGCCAATCCGTCCTTGAAGCGGCGGACGCCATGAAGAACCTCGCATCCGGCTATCTCGTCGAAAAAATGATCGCAAAACCCGTCGCGGAAATCATCGTCGGAGCGTTGCGTGATCCCGTTGCCGGCCTGGTGCTCACCATCGGCGCGGGCGGGATTCTGGTGGAATTGCTCGAAGATTCCGCGATTTTGACCTTGCCGACGACGCCGGAAGCCATCGCTGAGGCAATTTCCGGCCTGAAAATCAGAAAGCTGCTCGATGGCTATCGCGGCGGCCCGAAAGGCGACGTCGAGGCGCTGGCGGCGGCTGTCGCTGCCGTGGCATCCTATGTCGTTTCAAACGCCGCAAAGCTCGAAGAACTGGATATCAATCCTATCATGGTGCTGCCGCAAGGGTCTGGAACCGTTGCCGCCGACGCCTTGATCCGTCGAAGGAAATGACCCTATGACCGGACCAATCAGAACCCGCCGCGAAGGCGGTATTCTCGAAGTCACCATCGACCGGCCGAAGGCCAATGCGATCGATCTGGTGACCAGCCGGATCATGGGCGAAATTTTTCGCGATTTTCGCGACGACCCGGAATTGCGCGTGGCGATCATCACCGGTGAGGGGGAAAAATTCTTCTGTCCGGGGTGGGACCTGAAGGCCGCTGCCGCCGGTGACGCGGTCGATGGCGACTATGGGATCGGCGGCTTCGGCGGCATGCAGGAACTGCGCGACCTCAACAAACCGATCATCGGCGCGATCAATGGTATCTGCTGCGGCGGCGGGCTGGAGATCGCGCTCTCGACCGACATGATCCTTGCCGCCGAACACGCGACCTTTGCGCTGCCGGAAATCCGTTCGGGCACCGTGGCCGATGCCGCCTCGATCAAGCTGCCGAAGCGCATCCCCTACCATATCGCCATGGATATGCTTTTGACCGGCCGCTGGCTGGATGCCGCCGAGGCGCATCGCTGGGGCTTCGTCAACGAAATCCTGCCCGCCGGCAAGCTGATGGACCGAGCCTGGGAACTCGCCCGCCTGCTCGAGAGCGGCCCGCCGCTGGTCTACGCCGCGATCAAGGAAGTGGTCCGCGCCGCCGAAGGCGAAGGCTTCCAGACGACGATGAACAGGATCACCAAGCGCCAGTTCAAGACGGTCGATATTCTCTATTCGAGCGAGGACCAGCTGGAAGGCGCGCGGGCATTTTCGGAGAAACGCGATCCGGTGTGGAAAGGAAAATAGCGGACCGCGAGATCACGACCGCAGACTAGCCGAGCAGTGCATCTCTCAATGGCTCAATGCCATAAGCCATGTTTATGAACACTGCAGAATTTTTATGTGAATACAGATCAACCTTTGAACGATACCATCAATTTTAACAGGGCTTTCCGGCATCGGCAGGCCAACTTCGGGAAAGGTGCGAAGGCGGCAGATAAATCCGCAAAAATGACTGGCCTCCCTGCCTTCCGGCAGGCATTCTAGCAGCAACCCGATCAACCATGATCGAACAATAATCAGAACGGCAAAAGCCATCAAACAAAGGGAACAGGGGAATGAGCGAATACAAGAATTACCTCGCCAATCAGGTCAAGATGGGCAAGATGAACCGGCGCGAATTCATGGGTCGGGCAATGGCAGCCGGCATCGCCCTGTCGAGCGCAAGCGCATTGTTTGCGACAAGTGCTGCCGCGCAGGAACCGAAACGCGGCGGCCACCTGAAGCTCGGTCTCGAGGGCGGCTCGGCCACCGACGCACTCGATCCGGCCAAGGCATTGTCGCAGGTGCTCTTCGTCGTCGGCCGCAACTGGGGCGACCTGCTGGTCGAATCCGATCCGCTGACGGGCGCTGCCGTTCCGGCCCTTGCCGAATCCTGGCAGCCATCGCCGGATGCAGCCGTCTGGACCTTCAAGATCCGCAAGGGCGTGCAGTTCCACGATGGCAAGGAACTGACGATCGACGACGTCGTGAAGACGCTGCAGCGCCATACCGACGAGAAGTCGGAATCGGGCGCGCTTGGCGTGATGAAGTCGATCAAGACGATCGAGAACAAGGGCGGTGATCTCGTCCTGACGCTGACGGAAGGCAATGCAGACCTGCCGCTGCTCCTGTCCGACTATCACCTGATCATCCAGCCGGGCGGCGGCTATGACAATCCCAACGCCGCCATCGGCACAGGCCCCTACAAGCTAACCAGCTTCGAAGCGGGCGTACGAGCCACCTTCGAAAAGAATCCGAACGACTGGAACCCGAACCGCGGCTATGTCGACAGCGTTGAAATCATCAACATGAACGACGCCACGGCCCGTATCGCCGCCCTCTCCTCCGGCCAGGTCCACTACATCAACCGCATCGACCCAAAGACCGTAGCCCTTTTGAAGCGTGCGCCGACCGTCGATATCCTCTCGACCTCCGGCCGCGGCCACTACGTCTTCATCATGCATTGCAACACAGCACCCTTCGACAACAACGACCTGCGCATGGCGTTGAAATACTCGATGGACCGCGAGAACATGGTGCAGACCATCCTCGGCGGCTACGGCAAGGTCGGCAACGACTTCCCAATCAACTCGACCTATGCCCTCTTCCCGGAAGGGATCGAGCAGCGCGCCTACGATCCGGACAAGGCGGCCTTCCACTACAAGAAGTCCGGCCATAGCGGCCCGGTGCTCCTGCGCACCTCGGACGTTGCCTTCCCGGGCGCCGTCGACGCGGCGGTGCTCTACCAGGAAAGCGCCAAGAAGGCCGGCATCGAGATCGAAGTGAAGCGCGAGCCCGGTGACGGCTACTGGTCGAACGTCTGGAACGTGCAGCCCTTCTCGACCTCCTACTGGGGCGGCCGCCCGACGCAGGACCAGATGTATTCGACGGCCTATCTGTCGACCGCCGACTGGAACGACACCAAGTTCCTGCGTCCTGATTTCGACAAGATCCTGCTCGAAGCCCGCTCCGAACTGGACGAAGCCAAGCGCAAGGAAATGTACCGCACCATGGCGATGATGGTGCGCGATGAAGGCGGCCTGATCCTGCCGATGTTCAACGATTTCGTGAACGCCTCGACCAAGCAGGTGAAGGGCTATGTCCACGATATCGGCAACGACATGTCGAACGGCTACGTCGCAACCCGCGTCTGGCTCGACGTCTGATGACGGGCGGCGGACCACTCACGGGTCCGGCGCTAACGACGGGTCCGGCTGCGGGGGGCGAAGGTCTCTCGCAGTCAGCACTCGTCTCCGGAACGCCGGTCACGCCCCCGACGGGTGTCGTGACCGGCACGTTCTGGCGCCGTTTCACCCTGCGCCGCCCCTTGGCGGCCCTCATCATCCAGCGCCTGGGATTAAGCGTTGGTCTCCTCTTTGCCGTGTCGCTGATGATCTTCGGCGGCGTGGAAGCCCTGCCCGGCGATTTCGCCACCACCTATCTCGGCCAGTCCGCGACACCGCAGGCGGTTGAAAACATCCGCAAGGATCTTGGCCTCGACAAGCCGCTCAGCGAACGCTACCTCAACTGGCTCGGCGGCGCCGTCAAGGGGGATTTCGGCACCTCCTGGGCCAGCAAGAACTCCGTCAGCGAACAGATCGGTAAGCGGCTTGGAAACTCGCTGTTCCTCGCTTTCTTCGCCGCACTGGTATCCGTGCCGCTCGCCGTCGCGCTCGGCATGCTCGCGGTGCAATATCGAAACCGGCTGCCGGACAAGATCATCAACGTCATATCGCTCGCGGCGATCTCGCTCCCCGAGTTCTTCGTCGGCTACCTGCTGATCCTGTTCTTCGCGGTTCAGCTGGGCGTCGCGACCTTCCCGGCCACTGTCTATGACAGCATGGGCTTCGGTGAACGGCTTTCGGCCATCGCCCTGCCGGTTGCAACCCTCGTGCTCGTCGTTCTCGCCCATATGATGCGCATGACCCGGGCGGCGATCCTCAACGTCATGTCGTCGGCTTATGTCGAGACAGCGGAACTGAAGGGCCTCAGCGCCTTTCGGATCATTGCCCGGCACGCAGCACCCAATGCCGTTGCGCCTGTCATCAACGTCATCGCGCTCAACCTCGCCTATCTCGTCGTCGGCGTCGTCGTCGTGGAAGTGGTGTTCGTCTATCCGGGTATGGGCCAGTACATGGTCGATGCCGTCACGGTGCGCGACATGCCAGTGGTGCAGGCCTGCGGCCTGATCTTCGCCGCCTTCTACATTTTCCTCAACATGGCCGCGGATATTCTTGCCATCCTCGCCAATCCAAGATTGAGGCACCCACGATGAGATTGAGCTCCATTCCCTTAAGTGCCTGGGTCGGTATCGCCGGTATCACGCTTGCCCTGATCTGCGCCATCTTCGCCCCCTGGATCGCTCCCTATGGCGAGCGCGACGTGGTCGGCGACATCTGGCTGCCGATGGGCGGCGACTTTCTGCTCGGCACTGACAATCTCGGCCGCGACCTGTTTTCGCGTCTGGTCTACGGGGCGCGGACGACGATCTTCGTCGCCCTTGCGGCAACCGCCATTTCGTTTTCGCTGGGCATGCTGCTTTCCTTCACGGCGGCTGTCACCGGCGGCTTCATCGACCAGTTGTTCTCGCGTTTCAACGACCTGATGATGGCGATCCCGACCTTGATCTTCGCCCTCGTCGTGCTTGCCGTCTTGCCGCAGCAGCTCTGGATTCTGATCCTGGTCATGGCGGTGCTCGACAGTACCCGCGTCTTCCGCATCGGCCGCGCCGTGGCACTCGATGTCGCGGTGATGGAGTTCGTCGAGGCCGCGCGCCTTCGCGGCGAGGGCACAAGCTGGATCATCTTCCGGGAAATCCTGCCCAACACACTGTCGCCGCTTCTCGCCGAATTCGGCCTGCGTTTTGCCTTCTCGATCCTGTTCCTGTCCACCCTCTCCTTCCTCGGTCTCGGCATCCAGCCGCCGGCCGCAGACTGGGGCGGCATGGTCAAGGACAACAAGGACGGTATCATCTTCGGCATCTCGGCAGCCCTGATACCGGGCGGGGCGATTGCCGGCCTTGCGATCTGCGTCAACCTCGTCGTCGACTGGCTGATGAAGCGAACCTCGAGCCTCAAGGGAGGGCGCGGCGATGCCTGAATCTCTATCTGTTAAGAATGGGCTTCTTTCCGTCAGGAACCTGAAAATCGAGGCCACCAGCTACCCGCCGGGCGAGCCACCGAAGACCGTAACCCTGGTCGAAAACGTGTCGTTCGACCTGCAGAAGGGCAAAGTGCTCGGCCTGATCGGCGAAAGCGGCGCCGGCAAGTCGACGATCGGCCTCTCCGCCCTCGCCTATGGCCGTGGCGGCGCATCCATCACCGGCGGTCAGGTGCTGCTCAACGGCAAGGATATCCTGACCCTTGGCCGCGACGGCGTCCGCACCATCCGTGGCTGCAAGGTCTGCTACGTCGCCCAGTCTGCCGCCGCAGCCTTCAACCCGGCCCACAAGCTCGGCGAACAGGTGATCGAGGCGTCGCTGCGCCACAAGATCATGAGCCGGACGGAGGCGGAAAAACGGGCGCTCTACCTCTTCAAGGTGCTCGGCCTCCCGAACCCTGAAACTTTCGGCGACCGCTATCCGCATCAGGTCTCCGGCGGCCAGCTGCAGCGTGCGATGACCGCCATGGCGCTCTGCCCCAATCCGGAGTTGATCGTCTTCGACGAACCGACCACGGCGCTCGACGTTACCACCCAGATCGACGTTCTGGCGGCGATCAAGCATGCAATCGAGGAAACGCACACCGCAGCCCTCTACATCACCCACGATCTCGCCGTCGTCGCCCAGATCTCCGACGACATCATGGTGCTGCGCCATGGCAAGACCGTCGAATACGGAACGACCAAGCAGATCATCGAAGCGCCGAACGAAGACTATACGCGCGCCCTCGTCAGCGTCCGCCAGACCAAGCGCGAGGAAGCCAGGGATCAGAGCAATACGCTGCTCAAGATCGAGCATGTCAGCGCCGGTTATGCCAACGGTTTCAAGGTGCTGCATGACGTTTCCATGCATCTGCCCAAGGGCCAGACGCTGGCGATCGTCGGCGAAAGTGGCTCAGGGAAATCGACGCTCGCGCGCGTCATCACAGGGCTGCTGCCACCCTCGGAAGGCAAGATCACCTTCGATGGAAAGGAGCTACCAAAAGCGCTGAGTGCACGCACCAAGGACGAGCTTCGCCGCGTGCAGATGATCTACCAGATGGCCGACACGGCGATGAACCCGCGCCAGACGGTGCGCAACATCATCGGCCGGCCGATCTCCTTCTACTATGGCCTGCACGGCGCCAAGAAGACGGAGCGCGTCAAGCAACTGCTCGACCAGATCGAGATGGGCGACCGGTTCCTCGACCGCTATCCGGCCGAACTGTCCGGCGGCCAGAAGCAGCGCGTCGCGATCGCCCGGGCACTGGCGGCAAAACCAGAACTGATCCTCTGCGACGAACCGACCTCGGCGCTCGATCCGCTGGTGGCTGAAGGCATCCTGAATCTGCTTCTGAAGCTTCAGGAGGAAACCGCTGTTTCCTATGTCTTTATCACCCACGACATCGCCATCGTCCGCGCCATCGCCGACAGCGTCGCCGTCATGCACAGGGGCAAGCTCGTGCGCTTCGGCCCGAAGTCCAAGGTACTCTCGCCGCCCTTCGACGACTACACCGATCTACTCCTGAAGTCGGTGCCGGAAATGGAAATCGGCTGGCTGGAGAAGGTGCTGACGACGCGGCGCATGGAGAGTGCGGGGAATTGATCATGCCGCGGCGGTTTGACCATGACGTGGAAAACTTCTAAAATGACCACAGTAGTCATTAAAGGTGCTCCATGAAGGAAATTCAGCTGCGCGACGCCAAGGCAACGCTATCGTCCGTCGTGGACGAAGCGTTGCATGGCAAGGCGTCGATCATCACGAGACATGGTCGCAAGGAGGCCGTCATCATGTCCTATGAGGAATATCGCCGGCTTTCCGACGTTCCGAGTTTCGGCTGGCTGCTCACCCATTCTCCTCTGGAGGACGACGACATCCCGGACCGCAAGCCCGCGCGTGCGCTGAGCGATCAGTCGTTTTGATGTACCTGCTCGACACGAACTTCCTGTCGGTGATCGGCCCAAGACGTCTCCACGCGCCGGAAGAAGCGGCGGTGCGCAAATGGATCGAAGACAGCTCCAACAGGCTGTTCCTGTCGGTCATATCCATCTCGGAAGTCGAACTGGGGATTGCGAAGGCCGCGCGACTGGGTGCGTCGAAAAAGGCCGGCGATCTGGCCAACTGGCTGAACAGCATCGTCCATCTCTATGCAAGCCGTATCCTGACGCTCGATCTCCACACGGCTCGGCTTACCGGACGATTGCTCGACAAGGCCCATGGAACTGGCGGTGACCCCGGCTATGAGGATGCGGCGATTGCGGCGACCGCGATGACGCAGGACTTGACCGTGCTGACGCGCAACACCCGCCACTTCAAAACGATGGAGGTTCCCTGCCTCAATCCCTACGAAGGTTTGCCAACGACATGAACGCCGTCTCCAGGGCAACCGTGCTTTTTGCGTGGCAAAGAACGCCGTCATTTCGGTGTGCAGGCGACGTCGCCCGTGCGCTGTGCGGCCTCGCCTTCCAACATGACCGAAGGATCGCCCTTCGCCGAGCAATCTCCCTTCACGCCGGCGCCCGAGCGAAAATGCACGACGGGCTGGCCTTCGATAAAAATGCTCGGCACGATCTCGTAGAGCTCGGGCGGGCAGTTAGCGACATCGGACATGCGCAACGCCGGCTGACCGCCGATCATGACGCTGGTGGCGCCCGACAGCGCGCAGGCCGGCAGCGGCGGGGCGTCGTCAGCAACGGCGGGAACTGCGAAGGCAAGGATCAAAATGCCTGCCAAAACATTTCTCTTCAACATTCTCGTCCTCCCGCGACGCCGCCAACAATGCGGCCGCGACAGCATGCAGAAAAGACCAGGACATGACCACAGGCAATTTCACCGTCATCGAAAACCAATGGATCGTCCTCAAGGACGGCACGCGGATGGCCGCGCGCATCTGGTTGCCGGAAGGCACGGATCAGCACCCCGTTCCGGCGGTGTTCGAATACCTGCCCTATCGCAAGCGTGACGGCACCAGCCCGCGTGACGAATCCACCTATCCGGTCTTTGCGGCCGCAGGCATTGCCGGCGTTCGCGTCGATATCCGCGGTTCTGGTGAATCCGACGGCGTCATCGACGGCGAGTACACACCGCGCGAACTGGCCGACGGTTGCGAACTGATCGCCTGGATCGCCGCACAGCCCTGGTCGAACGGCAAGGTCGGCATGATGGGCATTTCCTGGGGCGGCTTCAACTGCCTGCAGGTGGCGGCGCTGAAGCCGCCTGCTCTGAAGGCGGTGATCTCGATCGCCTCGACCGTCGACCGCTACAACGACGACATCCACTACAAGAATGGCACGCATCTCTCCGCCCAGCTTTCCTGGGCGGCGACCATGCTGGCCTACCAATCCCGTTCGCCCGACCCGGCGCTGGTCGGCGACATGTGGAGGCAGATGTGGCTGGAGCGCCTGGCGCTGGAGCCCTTCTTCATCGAAGAGTGGCTGGAGCACCAGCGCCGCGACGGTTTCTGGAAACACGGCTCGATCTGCGAGGATTTCGATGGCTTCCCGATACCGGCCATGGTTATCGCCGGCTGGGCCGACGGTTACCGCAACACGCCGATGAAAGCCGCTGAAGGTCTTGGCGACCGGGTGAAGGCCCTGATCGGCCCCTGGGTGCACAAATATCCACATTTCGCATGGCCGAAACCGCGCGCCGATTTCCACGGCGAAGCAATCGCCTGGTGGAATCGCTGGCTGCGCGACGAAGACACCGGCGTCGAGGCTTTGCCGCAGATGCGCGCCTTCATTCTTGACGGCCCGAAGCCGGCGCTCCGCCGCAATGTGGAGCCAGGTTTCTGGATTGCCAAGGATCAGTGGCGACTGCCGGAAATGCAGTGCTTCTATGTCGACCAGTTCGGAAGCCTGCAGGACGGCATGCCGATCGCCGGTGCCCACGACCACAACGCATATCTGAGATCGCCGCTCGATACCGGGACAGCGGCGGGTGAATGGTTCACGCTGAAGCCGGACGCCGAAATGGCGGGCGACCAGCGCATCGACGATGCCGGCTCGCTCACCTTCGAAACCGCGCCGCTGACGCATGCGGTCGACTATCTCGGCCAGCCGGTGCTCACCGTCGAACTCGCCTGCGACGGCAATTGGGCAAACCTCATCGCTCGCCTCGTCGATATCCATCCGGATGGTACGGCGACCCGCGTCACCTTCGGCGTCCTCAATCTCGCCCACCGCGACGGTTACGCCGAACCGAAGCCGATGGAGAAGGGCAAGAAGACGCAAATCCGGCTGGTGCTTGATGCCTGCGGCTACCGCTTCGGCGCCGGCCACCGCATCCGCCTGTCGCTCTCGACATCCTACTGGCCGATGGTCCTGCCGGCCCCGTCCGATCCGGGCCTGACGCTCGACCTCGCCTCCCTCGGCCTTGCCCTACCGAAACTCGGCGACCATCAGGTCATCACCATGCCGGAACCGGCAAATCCCGATCCGCTGCCGAAATATATCGAGCACGCGGCGGGAAAGACCAGCCGCCGTGTCGAGCGTGATATGACGACCGGCAAGACGCATTATTATATTTTCGAGGACACCGGTCTTTTCGAACACCCGGATACCGGCTTTGCCACTCAGGATATCCGCAACGAGATGTGGACCATCGCTGCGGACGATCCCCTGTCGATGACCGGCGTCTCGACCTGGACCTGCATTGCCAAACGCGAAAACTGGTCGGTCAAGACCGTTTCGGTCTCGCGGATCGGCTGCACAGCAACGGAATGGCTGACGTCGGCTTCGGTAACGGCCTTTGAAGGCGCCACGCAGATTTTTGAAAAGACCTTCGAGAAGCGCATCCCCCGCGACTTCATGTAAAGGATCGGACGGGCGTCGCCTCAGCCAAGGCGTCAAGCGCCCGCTCCGCGTCCTGCACCGGCACGAAAATGTGGTCGTGGTGATAGGCCGCGACCACATTGGCGCTGATGCCATGCCGCGTCAGCGCCGCCGCGACCGCCGCCGTCAATCCGACAGCCTCAAGCGCGGAATGCACTGTCAGCGTGATGCAGCGCATCACCGGCCCATAAGCCAGTCTGGCCTTGTCTGCCGCTGTGCGCTCGAGGATCAGCGTCAGGCCTTCGTCCTCGCGGAAGAAGCCGAGCGGCGACAGCGAAAGCCAGTCGCCCGCCTCCGCGTCCGGCACCGTGCAATAGACATATTCTGCGGGACGCAAGTCCGGGCGCATGTCGCGCAAGAGCACTTCGAGATCGGTAATAGCCGTCATATCCTGCATCCATTCCTTCTGCATCACACAAGCGTGTAGCGTTGCGGCCGACCTCTCACATTGGCGTTACGCACGCATTTGCGATTTGACCCGTGAAGGAGCGTCAGGCCACAGTTTACTCACAACGCAAAGGCGCGTTGGATTCAAGCCGTGAGCCTATGTCCGCGACAGACAGGAGGAATGCCATGCCGTCCATCAAAACACAAACAGCCTTGCGAACGACCGGACGCTCCCTCGCCCTCCGCCTTGGCGCAACCGCGATCGCTGCCGCGCTCTTCGCGATGTCCTCAACTTTCAGCAACGCCGCCGAGGAAGCCGTCGTCATTCCTCCTCCGGCGATCGACGAAACGGCCAGCGCGACGACCGAGAAGGCCGTCTTCGCCGGCGGCTGCTTCTGGGGCGTGCAGGGTGTCTTCCAGCATGTGAAGGGCGTGAAGAACGCGGTCTCCGGCTATTCCGGCGGGACGAAAGACACAGCCGTCTACGAAACCGTCAGCAGCGGTGATACGGGTCACGCAGAGTCAGTCGAGATCACTTACAATCCGAAAGAGGTCACCTACGGTCAGCTGCTGCAGATCTTCTTCTCGGTGGCGCATAATCCAACGCAGTTGAACTATCAGGGCCCAGACCACGGCACGCAATACCGCTCGGAAATCTTCACCACCACTGGTGAGCAGAAGAAGATCGCGCAAAGCTATATCGCCCAGCTCGACAAGGCTAAGGTATTCGGCGAACCGGTCGTCACCAAGGTCTCGGATATGGCCGCCTTCTATCCGGCCGAGGAATATCACCAGGATTTCCTGACGCTCAATCCGACCTACCCCTACATCGTCTACAACGACATGCCGAAGATCGAAAACCTGAAAGCACTGTTCCCGGCGAAATTCAGCCCAAAGCCGGTTCTGGTCCTGAAAGCCAAGGGTTAGCTAAAGCGTTCCAACGAGACCGCTGACCCCGAGGCAAATCTGACGGAAACCTTCCTGCGCGCCCGCGCTCATATGACGGGCGCGCATCCAGGCATGGATCATCTGCGGCTCATCGCGGTAGGTCACATTCACGCCGGCAGCGATCAGCCGCTCGGCATAAAGAGCTGCGTCATCGCGCAACGGATCGAAATGCGCTGATGTGATATAGGCTGGAGGCAGGCCGGAGAAATCCTCTGCCTTCAGCGGGTGTGCAAAGGCGCTGTCAGCCGGTGCCTGCAAGACGTCCCGATAATAGGCTACGTCCGCCGCCGACAGGCCCGGCGCCTCGGCCATTTCGGCATAGGAGCCCGACGTCAGGTCGCCACCGAGCCCCGGATAGATCAGCACCTGCCCGACGATACCGCCAACGACCTCCGCCTTGGCTTTCAGCGCAATCCCCGCCGCCAGATTGCCACCGGCGCTGTCGCCCGCAACAACCAGCGGATGGCCATCGGCAAGCAGTGAGATCAGCACTTCAAAACAATCGTCGAACGCCGCCGGCCAGACATGCTCCGGCGCCAGCCGGTAATCGACTGACACCAGCTCGGCCCGCGCCGCATGAGCGATCTCCGCGCAGATGGCATCATGGCTTTCGAGCGACCCGACCACGAAGCCGCCGCCATGGATGTAGAAAATCCGCGTTTGTGTCGCGATATCCGCCGGTCGATAGCGCCGCACGGGAATACGGCCGCTGACCTTCTCATCCTGCCGCGCCAGTCCTTGCGGCGATGGCGCATCGAACTCGGCGCAAAGCGCGTCGTACCATCTGCGCTGTTGCTTGATCGGCGCGTCGACGGCATCGACGGGATAAAATTCTTCGCAGCGCTTGTGGAAACTGAGGATACCGGGTTCGGTGGGGAAAAGGCGGTGTGTTGTCATGCGCGATCCATCCTGAGCAATGACCCACCATAGCTGGAATTCTGGTGGGTTCTGTCCTCAATCCGACATTCTGGAACTTCCGACACTTTCGAGTATGACAATGTCATGCTGTCGTTCTAATTTCAGCGCTATGCGAACAAGCAAACCCATCACCGTAACTCTCGGCAAGCAGCAAGCCTCTCTGGATGCGCGCCTACAGTCAGGCGCGTATGAATCGGCAAGCGAAGTCGTGCGCGCAGGTTTGCGCGCCCTTGATCGCGAAGAGGCAGCTTTGGACGAAATCATGCGCGCCAAAATTCTAGAAGCGATAAACGATCCTCGGCCCGATGTTCCGGCGGCAGACGTTTTCGCGCGCCTTCGCTCTCGCCATGCTGAGGGAAGGTAAGCTGTGACGTATAAAGTCGTCTTTCGTCCCGCAGCGGAAAACGATCTTATCGCACTCTATCGCTACATCGCGACAAACAGCGGCCTCCAACCAGCGGACGCATATATCGATCGTATCGAACAGGCATGCATGGCCCTTGCGGATTTTCCCCTTCGCGGTACGCTGCGCGACGATCTTCATCCAGACCTGCGCATCACTGGCTTTGAACGTCGCGCGTCGGTTGCGTTCCTTGTCGAGAACGATACAGTCCGCATTCTTGCCACTCCCCCCTCTGCCCGTGTTAGCTAGGCCATGGCCTTCACCCTCCGTCAGCTCCAATATTTCGTCGCCGTCGCCGAACAGGGCTCCATTACCCGGGCGGCGCAGAACCTGTCGATCTCGCAATCGTCGATAACCGAAGCAGTCAAGGAATTGGAGACGGACTTGGGCGTCGAGTTGTTCGAACGGCATCCGCGCGGGTTGCACATCACCCATAACGGCCACCAGTTCCTGCGCCATGCGACCAAGATCCTTGCAGGCGTATCGGATGCGCGACGGTCGTTTTCACAGGAACGAGAATCGCGCACCGGCGGCAAGCTCAATCTTGGCGTGACCTCGCTCGTTGCCGGCTACGTCCTCTCCGATCTCCTTGCCCGCTATCGCCGCGCTTGCCCGGAAGTCGAGGTCAGTGCCATCGAAGACAATGGCTCCTATCTCGAACATCTGCTGGTCGGCGGCGAGCTCGATGTTGCCGTCATGGTCATTTCCAACCTGCGCGACCGCATGGCGCTGCAAGCAGAAATCATCGAGACTTCGCCCTATCGCCTCTGGCTGCCGCTCGGACATCCGCTGGTTTCCGCTGATATCATCTCCGTTGCCGATATCGCCAAAGAGCCGTTGATCATGCTGACGGTCGATGAAATCGAAGAGAATACCGGCAAGCTTTTGACCGCGCTCGGCGCCCGCCCGCATGTCGCCTTCCGCACCCGCTCGGTCGAGGCGGTGCGCAGCCTGGTCGCCACCGGCGCCGGCATCGCCCTTTTGCCCGATCTCGTCTACCGGCCGTGGTCGCTGGAAGGCGACCGGATCGAAAGCCGGGACGTCTCCGGCGCTCTCCCCGTGGTCCAGGTCGGCATGGTCTGGCGCAAGGGATCCGGGTTGCCGCAATCGGCAAAAGACTTCATCGGGATTGCAGAGGCCCTGCGCAGTGGCAGGTCCCGGTAAATTCGATCGATATCGGTAAAACCGATAGCAACATTCTGATTAATGAATTTGCGAAAGTGGCAAAATAGAGGCACCTTTTCTTCTGGGAACAGAACCGTGAAATACGGACCAAACCGGGAGACTGAAGATGAAGCAGATTCTGAAATCCTGCACCGCGCTCACCCTTTCGCTCGCTTTCGCCACCCACGCTTTTGCTCAGGAGCCGCTGAAGGAACTCGGCAAGGGCGAAGGCGAACTGTCGATCGTCGCCTGGGCCGGCTATATCGAGCGCGGCGAGACCGACAAGGCCTATGACTGGGTCACCGGCTTCGAAAAGGACACCGGCTGCAAGGTCAGCGTCAAGACCGCGGCAACCTCGGATGAAATGGTCGCGCTGATGAACGAAGGCGGCTTCGACCTCGTCACCGCCTCGGGCGACGCGTCGCTGCGGCTGGTTGCTGGCAAGCGCGTCCAGCCGATCAACACCGCCCTCATCCCAAGCTGGTCGACCATCGACGAGCGTCTTCAGAACGCGCCCTGGCATACGGTGAACGGCACGCACTACGGCACGCCCTATGTCTGGGGCCCGAACGTCTTGATGTACAACACCGAAGCTTTCAAGGGCGAAGCGCCGAAGAGCTGGAACGTCGTGTTCGAAGAGATGGCATTGCCGGACGGCAAGTCCAACAAGGGCCGCGTCCAGGCCTATGACGGCCCGATCCATGTGGCCGACGCCGCCAACTACCTGATGTTCCATAAGCCGGAACTCGGCATCAAGAACCCTTACGAACTCAACGAGGACCAGTACAAAGCAGCCCTCGACTTGCTTCGCGTCCAGCGCACGCTGGCGAACCGCTACTGGCATGACGCGATGATCCAGATCGACGACTTCAAGAACGAAGGTGTCGTCGCCTCCGGCTCCTGGCCCTTCCAGGTCAACCTCCTGAAGGCCGAAAAGCAGCCGATCGCCTCCGTCTTCCCGGAAGAGGGTGCTACCGGCTGGGCTGACACGACCATGCTGCATGCCGAAAGCGCCCACCCCAACTGCGCCTATATGTGGATGGAACACTCGCTGTCACCCAAGGTTCAGGGCGACGTCTCGGCCTGGTTCGGCACCGTTCCTTCGGTACCGGCCGCCTGCAAGGGCAATGAACTCCTGACCGACGAAGGTTGCGCTGCCAACGGCTACAACGACTTCGAGAAGGTCAAGTTCTGGAAGACGCCGGTTTCAAAATGCGAGAGCCAGGGCGAATGCGTGCCTTATCACCGCTGGGTGTCGGACTATATCGGCGTCATTGGCGGCCGGTAAACGGCAAACTCGGATCTGATCTCCCCCCTGGAGGGGGAGATGTCACGAAGTGACAGAGGGGGGTAAACTCTCCTCACATGCGGAGCGGGCTTACCCCCTCTGTCGGCGATGCCGACATCTCCCCCTCAAAGGGGGGAGATCACCGCGACCTGTGTGATAACCCAATCAATAGCTTGCGGAGCAAGGAAGACCCATGACCGCCGCCGTCCTGTTCGAAAACGTCTCCCGCCACTTCGGCACTGTCAAGGCCGTCGATGCGGTCGACCTTGAAGTCGCAGCCGGCGAATTCTTCGCCATGCTCGGCCCTTCCGGTTCCGGCAAAACCACTTGCCTGCGGCTGATGGCCGGCTTCGAGCAACCCACCGACGGCCATATCGAGATTTTCGGCGAAACCGCCGAGGGCGTGCCGCCCTATCGCCGCAGCGTCAATACGGTGTTCCAGGACTATGCCCTCTTCCCGCACCTCTCCATTCTCGACAACGTCGCCTACGGCCTGATGGTCAAGGGCGTCGGGAGGCAAGAACGCCGCAGGGCGGCCGAGGATGCGCTCGCGATGGTCAAGCTGCCGGGCTACGGCCAGCGCCGTCCGGGCCAGCTCTCCGGCGGCCAGCGCCAGCGCGTGGCACTTGCCCGAGCCCTCGTCAACAAGCCGAAGGTGCTGCTGCTCGACGAGCCGCTCGGTGCGCTCGACCTCAAGCTGCGCGAGCAGATGCAGGAAGAGCTGAAGAGCCTGCAGAAATCGCTCGGTATCACCTTCGTCTTCGTCACCCACGACCAGGGCGAGGCCCTGTCGATGGCAGACCGCATCGCCGTGTTCAACGACGGCAAGATCCAGCAACTCGGCACGCCGGAAGATATCTACCAGCGGCCGCAGACCCGCTTCGTCGCCGATTTCGTCGGTTCGTCCAACATCCTGTCCAGCGCCATCTGCGCCAAGCTCGGGGTACCCGCCGCCGCCGCAAGCCTGCGCCCGGAAGCGATTGCCATCGGCATCTCCTGGGCAGAGCAACTCACCCTGCCCGGCACTGTCACCGCCCACAGCTTCCTCGGCGCGGTCAACCGCGTCAGCGTCGACTGCGCCGGAGAAAGGATCATCGTCGCCAGCCCCGCCGCCATGCCCGTACCCGATATCGGCGCGCACGTGCAGCTCGCCTTCTCGCGCAACGACCTTCACTTGATGGAGGTTGCATGACCTTCGCCTCCACGCAGACCATCCTGCCGAACAGGCCCCGCCTGACCGGACGAATTTCAGACTTCCTCTGGAAGCACCCGCACGTCTTGCTCGCCGTGCTGCTCGGACCGCCCGTCCTCTGGCTCGGCATCATCTATCTCGGCTCGCTGTTTGCGCTTCTGCTGCAGAGCTTCTTCTCGATCGACGATTTCTCCGGGCTGATCAATTACGAGTTCACGCTTGCGACCTACAAGCAGCTGCTGTCGAATGCCAATTTCGACATCATCGTCCGCACGGTCACGATGGCCTCCGCGGTCACGCTGTTTTCGGCGCTGATCGCCTTCCCGATCGCCTATTACGCGGCGCGTTATGCCAAGGGGAAATGGAAGGCCGTCTTCTATCTCGGCGTGATGCTGCCGCTCTGGTCGAGCTACCTCGTCAAGATCTATGCCTGGAAGCTGATCCTCGCCAAGGAAGGCATCCTCACCTGGGCCTTCACCAAACTCAACCTGCTCTGGCTGCTCGACGGCTGGCTCTCGCTTCCCATCATCGGCGGCAATTCGCTCTCGGTCAGCTATACCGGCACCTTCCTCGTCTTCGTCTATGTCTGGATGCCTTTCATGATCCTGCCGATCCAGGCAGCGCTTGAGCGCGTGCCCGCCAATCTGATCGAGGCCTCGTCCGATCTCGGCGGCACGCCGCAGCAGACATTCCGGCATGTGCTCTTTCCGCTGGCGCTACCCGGCATCGTCGCCGGCTCGATCTTCACCTTCTCGCTGACGCTCGGCGACTACATCATCCCTCAGATCGTCGGCTCGTCGCGCCTGTTCATCGGCCAGGCCGTCTATGCGCAGCAGGGCACGGCCGGCAACATCCCGCTCGCCGCCGCCTTCACCGTCGTGCCGATCGTCATCATGGGCCTCTATCTGTGGATGGCCAAACGCATGGGGGCCTTCGATGCGCTCTGACCGCTCATCTGCACCGCTCGGCCTGAAGATCGCCGCCATCGGCGGGCTCGCCTTCCTGCATATTCCGATCCTCTTGATCTTCCTCTATGCCTTCACGACGGAGGAAAAGAGCTATCAGTTCCCGCCACCGGGGCTGACGCTGCAATGGTTTGCCGTCACCTGGAACCGGCCGGATGTCTGGGCAGCACTCACTTTGTCGGTCAAGGTCGCGACGATCGCCACAGCGATTGCCCTCGTGCTTGGCACGCTCTGCGCGGCCGCCGTCAGCCAGACGCGCTTCTTCGGCCGCGAAACCATCTCGCTGCTCGTCATCCTGCCGATCGCGCTTCCCGGCATCATCACCGGCATTGCGCTCCGCTCGGCCTTCTCGATGGCCGATATCCCCTTCTCCTTCTGGACCATCGTTCTCGGCCACGCGACCTTCTGCATCGTCGTCGTCTACAACAATGCCGTCGCCCGCTTCCGCCGCGTCTCCGGTTCGCTGATCGAGGCCTCGATGGATCTCGGCGCCGACGGTTTCCAGACGTTCCGCCATGTCATCCTGCCGAATATCGGCACGGCGCTTCTGGCCGGCGGCATGCTCGCCTTCGCACTGTCCTTCGACGAGGTCATCGTCACCACCTTCACCGGCGGCCAGCAGTCGACGCTGCCGATCTGGATGCTCGAAGAACTCATTCGCCCGCGCCAGAGGCCGGTCACCAATGTCGTCGCCATGGTGGTGATGCTGGTGACGTTCCTGCCGATCCTGGCGGCCTATTACCTCACGCGCGACGGCGACCAGATCGCCGGTGCCGGCAAATAGTCACGCGCCTGTTTCGGAAAATTGGACACGGTTTTCCGACTAAAACAGACGCCAGAAAAAGGGAGAACGGACATGGATACACAATTGCTGATCGGATCGACATTCGAAGCCGGAACCGAAGCAGAGGAACTGATCCTCAATCCGCGGACCGGTGCCAAAATCATCGACCTGCCGGAAGCCTCGCAATCGCAAATCGAGCGCGCCGTCGATGCGGCCGAGAAGGCCTTTGTCACGTGGTCGATGACGACACCCAGCGAGCGATCCGGCTATCTGCTGAAGATCGCCGATGCGATTGAAAAGGACGCCGATAACTTCGCCGCCCTCGAAGCCCTGAACTGTGGCAAGCCGATCAATGCCGTGCGCAATGACGAGCTGCCGGCGATCATCGACTGCTGGCGCTTCTTCGCCGGCGCGGTGCGTTCGATGCACGCGCCTGTTGCGGGCGAATACCTGCCAGGCTTCACCTCGATGATCCGCCGCGATCCCATAGGCGTCGTCGGCTCGATCGCGCCCTGGAACTATCCGCTGATGATGATGGCCTGGAAACTGGCGCCGGCGATTGCAGGCGGCAACACCGTCGTCTTCAAGCCGTCGGAACAGACACCGCTGACGGCACTGAAGATGGCGCGGCTGCTCGCCGATATTCTGCCGGAAGGCGTCGTCAACGTCATTCTCGGGCGCGGCGAAACGGTCGGCAATACCCTGATCAACCATCCGAAGATCGGCATGGTCTCAATCACCGGCGATATCGCCACGGGCAAGAAGGTGCTGCAGGCGGCCGCGAAGACGGTCAAGCGCACCCATCTCGAACTCGGTGGCAAGGCCCCGGTGATCGTCTATGACGACGCCGACCTCGAAGCTGTCGTGAGTGGCATCCGGACCTTCGGCTATTACAATGCCGGCCAGGACTGCACCGCCGCCTGCCGCATCTATGCGCAGGACGGCATCTACGAGAAGCTGGTCGCCGACCTCACCGCCGCCGTCTCGACGATCAAATACAATCTCGCCGACGACACCGAAAACGAGATCGGCCCGCTCATTTCCAAACGCCAGCGCGACCGGGTGGCGAGCTTCGTCGAGCGCGCGAGCGAACAGAAGCATATCCAGATCACCACCGGTGGTGACCTCGGCAGCAAGGACGGCTTCTTCTTCCAGCCGACCGTCGTCGCGGGCGCCACCCAGGAAGACGAGATCGTCCGCCGCGAAGTCTTTGGCCCCGTCGTCTCGGTCACCCGCTTCACCGACAATGACCAGGCCGTCACCTGGGCGAACGACAGCGACTACGGCCTTGCCTCCTCGGTCTGGACCAAGGATATCACCAAGGCGATGAAGGCCGCATCCCGCCTGCAATATGGCTGCACCTGGATCAACACCCACTTCATGCTGACCAATGAAATGCCGCATGGTGGCGTCAAGCAGTCCGGCTACGGCAAGGACATGTCGATCTATGCGCTGGAAGACTACACAGCCGTGCGCCACGTCATGATCAATCACGGCTAGCCACGGCCAGCGGCGACTGACAGTTCACCTCACGCTCAGTTGGTTATCCATATGAAAAGGCCACGGTTTTCGCACCGTGGCCTTTTCGGTTTTCGCGTTCTTCTTCGAAATTTTATAAAGCGCCCGCTCAAATGTTGCGCAAATCCCACAAACGACAAAACATGACTATAATAATCATAAAATTCACTTTTCCGCGAAAGGAATCTTGATAAAGAAACTCATCTTATCTCGCCTGTCCAGAAAGTGCATGACATGCCCCATCTTCGTTACCCCATTCGGTCCACCGTCCGTTTCGCCCTCGCCGGCACCTCGCTGCTCGCCTTGTCGCTGGTGGCATTCGCGCAGGATGCAGAGCAAGCCGCAACGACGAGTGACGGGGCGACGACGCTCGAAGCCTTGACCGTCACCGGCGGCAGCGGCGGCGTCATCACCGCCGATGGCTATGTCGGCACGAGCAGTGCCACCGGCGCCAAGGTCGACACGCCCTTCCTGCAGACGCCGCAATCGATCTCGTCGGTAACGGAACAGCAGTTGAAGGACCGCAACCCGCAGACCCTTCTCGACACGCTCGCCTATACGCCGGGTTCTCGTGTCGGCGCCTATGGTTTCGATCCGCGCTTCGATTCGTTCACGGTGCGTGGCTTCGACGTCACCTATACTGGCGTGTTTCGCGACAACCTGCGCCAACCGGGCGCCAGTTCTTCGCTGTTCAAGACCGAGCCCTATGGTCTCGAAGGTGTCTCCATCCTGCGCGGCCCCTCGTCGGCGCTCTACGGCGCATCCGGCGCCGGTGGTCTCTTCAACCTGATCACCAAGCGGCCGACCGAAGTGCCGCTGCATGAACTGCAGCTACAATACGGCACCGATAACCGTTACCAGGGGCAGTTCGATTTCTCGGGCCCGGTCAACGAAACCGACCCGGTCTACTACCGCATGACCGGCCTGCTGCGTGACGCCGACACCGAGCAAGTGAGCGTTCCCGATGACCGCGTCTATATTGCCCCGGCCTTCACCTGGAAGCCGGACGAAGACACAAAGCTGACGATCCTGGGTGAATATTCACGCACCAAGACCGGCGGTTCTGCCGCGTACTACAACGATCCGTTGACTGGCGAAGTGACGGATATTTTCGCCGGCAATCCGGATTTCAACGATTCGGTACAGAAGCAGGCCCGTATCGGCTACGAATTCGAGCACCGTCTCAACGAGACATTCACGTTCCGCCAGAACATGCGTGTCTCCACGCTGAATATCGACACGGACTGGGCCTTCGCCTATGCGCCGAACGCCGTCGATCCGACGCTGCTCGACAGCAGCGCCGGCACGTTCGATGAGCGCCTGACGGCTTTCGTGATCGACAACCAGCTGGAAGCGCAGTTCGATACCGGCGCGCTGGACCACACATTGCTTGCAGGCATCGACTACACCAAGCTGCGCTTCCGTTCGCTTTCCGGCACCGGCTTCACGCCGCCGCTCGATACAAACAATCCGACGGTAGGCCGCCCGACCGATCCGATCGACTTCACCAGCCGCGTCGTGCAGGACCAGTGGCAGCTCGGCACCTATGTGCAGGACCAGATCCGCTACGACGCCTGGGCGCTGACGGCCGGCGCACGCTACGACTGGGTCTCGACCGACACGGACACGACCGACCTGACCACGGACACCCTGAGCACGGTGTCCCAGAAGGACAAGGAATTTTCCGGCCGCATCGGCCTGACCTATGAGACCGACTTCGGTCTGGCGCCCTATATCAGCTATTCTACCGCCTTCGCGCCCAATGCCGGAATCAACAGGGAAACGAACCAGCCATTCAAGCCGACAGAGAGCGAACAGGAAGAAATTGGCGTCAAGTATCTGCTACCCAGCAGCAATACGATGATCACCGCCGCCCTGTTCAATATCGACCAGAAGAACAGCCTCTACTACGAGGTTCTGGACCTGGGGAGCGGACCCGAGAACGTTCAGGTGCAGCGCGGCAAAGTGCGGTCCCGCGGCTTCGAGATCGAGGCGAATACCAGCCTCGACAACGGTTTGTCGCTGGTCGCCTCCTACACCTATACCGACGCCAAGATCACCGAAGGCCCGGCGGATACGGTCGGCAACTACGTCTCCTCCGTGCCGCGCCACATGGCTTCGATCTGGGCGGACTACACCTTGCCTGCGGATGGCGTGGGCGCCGGCCTTGGCTTTGGCGCCGGCGCGCGCTTCCTCGGATCCAGCTACGGCAACGACCAGAACACGACGCGCAACTCCTCCCGCGTCCTGTTCGATGCCGCCGCCCACTATGACTTCGCAGCTCTCGACAAGAAGTATGAAGGCCTGCGTCTGCAGGTGAACGCCACGAATGTCTTCGATCGGCGCGAAGCGGTTTGCTCGGCAGGTTTCTGCTACCGCGACCAGGGCCGCGCCGTGATCGGCTCGTTGAAATACAGCTGGTGAGATTTTGACAGCGACCGCCAACCATGAGGACAAGACCGCATTCGGGCCATCGAGCCTGAAGGCGGTCTTTGCCGGCGAACATGCCTGGTGCGGCGAGAAGTTGATGCTGTCCTCGGAACTGGAAGACGCCGTTCCATTGGATGAATTCTTCCGCTCCGGCGGCTTTTCAGCGGCGCTTAACACTTATGCCGCCACGCATGGCGGCACCGATCGGCGCGCGGTCGCCTCCATGTGGTCGCTCTACTATTTTTCGACCCTGACAATCCCCTACATCGTCGCGCGCCGGGCCGATCGTGCATTGCCGGTCGCCGCGCAAAACATGACGATCGCTCTTGCCGAGGACGGGCTGCCCCGCGCCTTGGGGCTCGCCGGTGTGGGAGATTGGAGCGAAGGCGAAGACGGCGATCTCCTGTCCTTCGTGATGCCTCTGGTCAGCCAGCATCTCGCCGAAGTCGTCGCGCAACTGAAGGCGCATGGTGGCATTGCGCCGAAACTTGCCTGGAACAACGCGGCGGTCTACATCGACTACGCCTTCAACGCGACCGAGCGAGAACGCGCGGGCGACGGCGATGCCTGGGCCTCACGGCCACTCTTTTCCGAGCCGCATTTGCCCGATGGATCGGCCAACCCCTTCCTCGGCTGCCTGCGCCACGAGGCCGAAGGCAGAGAGACCGTGTGCCGCCGCAAAGTCTGCTGCCTGCGCTACCTGCTGCCCGGTATTCCGAGCTGCGGCGACCTCTGCGCATTGCCGGCCCAAAGAAAGCAATGATTGTGAAGCGCCTTTTTCTCCTGACCCTCGGCCTGTTTATGGCCTTTGCCACCTTGGTGACTGCACAGGAGCGTTGGCCAATGAGGCTCACCGACGGGATCGGCCGGCAGGTGACGATCAAGGCAAAGCCGAAAGCGATCCTGCTCGGCAGCGGCTTTAATCTCGTGGCGCTGTCGCTGATCCACCCGGATCCGGTCAGCCTGCTCGCCGGCTGGTCTGGCGACATGAAGGGCGACAACCCGGAGATTTACAACGACTTCGTCGCGAAATTTCCGGCCCTTGCCAACGTACCGATCATCGGCGACGGCACCGGTGACGGCATGTCCTTCGAGACCATCCTGTCGCTGAAGGCAGACCTTGCCATCATGGCGAACTGGCAGGCCGATACCGAACTCGGCAAGCGGGCGATCGACTATCTGGAAACAACCGGTGTTCCGGTGTTCGTGGTCGACTTCAACAGCGACCCCTTAAAGAACACGCCCGGCAACATGCGCCTGCTTGGCAAGATCCTCGAGCGCGAGGAACAGGCAAACGCCTTCGCCGATTTCTACGAGGAACACCTGAAGCGCATCACCGATCGCGTCGCGGCCGATCCCAATCCCGGCCCAACCGTGCTGATGGACGCCTTCCCCAACCCCGATCGCTGCTGCTATGCCTATGGCACCAGCGGCCTTGGCGAATTCATCGGCATCACCGGCAGCCGCAATATCGCGAACAAGAACCTGCCGCGCCAGGGTGGCATCGTCAGCAGTGAATATCTGATTGCTGCGGACCCGGAAGTCTATATCGCCACCGCATCACCTGGTGGCACCTATAGCGTCTTTTCCGTCGGCCCGGGCGTAACGGCAGAAGAGGCGCGCAAGACGCTCGGCGAAGCGGTAAAGAGTCCGGTGCTCGCCAATCTCTCCGGCGTACAGACGGGCCGTGTGCATGGATTGTGGAATTTTTTCAACGCCGTGCCGCTCAACATTCTGGCTGCCGAGGCCTTTGCCCGTTGGCTGCGGCCGGGCCTGTTTGCGGATGTCGATCCGGACAAGAGCATGAAGGAAATCAATGAGCGCTTCGCCGCCGTTCCCTTCAACGGCTCCTACTGGGTCAGCCTGAAATGAGAAAATGGCCGGATCCAAATCCGGCCATTTTGACGAGGTCTGTTACGCGGCCTTCTTGAGAGCCGTCGCATTGACCGAGGCTTCGGCCAATGCCGTCAGGTCGTGATCGGTCTTGCCTTCCTGCTGCAGCGTTTCATCGAGTAGCTTGACCGCATCCTTGAGACCGAGCATTGCCGCCCAGGTCTTCAACGCGCCGTAGCGGGCCATTTCATAATGCTCGACCGCCTGCGCCGCAGCCAAGAGACCGGCATCGAGAGCCGGTGAGTTCTTGAAGTCATCGAGAATTTCCTCGCCTTCCTCGATGAGCCCGTCTATAGCCGGGCAGGTCTTGCCGACGGCACGCTTGCCGAAGATTTCGAACACCTGCTGCAGACGTTCGATCTGGCCTTCGGTTTCGTCGCGATGCTTTTCGAATGCCGCTTTCAGTTTCGGGCTCTGGGCGCCCTTGGCCATTTTCGGCAGGGCCTTCAGAATCTTGCGTTCGGCGTAGTAGACATCCTTCAACAGATCATGAAACAGGTCTTCCAGGGCTTTTTCTGCCATTGGTATCTTCCTTTTTGCGTGATTGTCCCGTGTCGGGGGCGACCTGCGGGAAACGGGTTACCCCGCCCTTTGTTCCGCCTTGCATGACAATCATCGCCCTGCCCCGCACCCCGCTTCCCTCGCGCCGATGCCCCGCCTATATAAAGAGGGGGAGGACCGTGATGATTTGGATATTTCCTGCGCTTGCAGGCCTGTTGATTGTCTATTTCGCCATGCGTTCATCGCGCTTCCAGCGTTTTGCCGAACCAGCACTCAGTCTGATAGTCGCAGTCGGGCTGATCATTGCCTTCATCGTCTGGATCAGTGAAGGCAACAATGCTCCCAACGCGGAGACCGATCAGAGCAGACAGCAGATCCAACCGGCACTGACGCCGGAGGACATCTCCGTTGAAGGACTGGCGTTCGCGCGCAACCGGCCGGACACGAGCTATCGTGCGACCGGCACGATCGTCAATAAAAGCGGCTTCAATCTCGACTATTTCAGGCTGTCGGTAACGCTGGAGGATTGCCCGCAAAACCAGTGCAAGACGCTCGGCGAGGACGCGGCCCTCATTCTGGCGCGCATTCCTGCGGGCCAGAGTCAGAACTTCGAGACTTTCTTCACCTTCCCCAACCGCTACGGTGTAGAGCCGACGGCGCCCAAATGGTCGTATCGGGTGACCGAAGTCCGCGGGCGCTTGCCCTAGGCAACGCTTTCGAGCCCTCCCAGTATCTCAGCGGTCGTGACGACCGTCGCGAATTCCGCGCGAAGCGTCGCCACATGCGCTTGATGAATATCGGCGGCGGCGATCCTGGCGCCACGGCTATCGGCGAGATCGAAACAGTCGCAGGAGTCTTCCACAAGGATGACCTTGTAACCCATATTGGAGCCGACCCGCACCGTCGTCGAAACGCACATGTCCGTCGAGATGCCAAACACGACGATGGTGTCGATCCCCACGCGCCGCAGGCGCAGATCGAGGTCAGTCCCGATGAAGGCAGCGTTGACGCTCTTGGTCACCAATGGCTCACCGAATTGCGGCTCGAAACCGGGCCGGAAAGCGTTGCCCGGGCTTTCCGGCCAAAGCGACGAACCCTCCTGGATGCTGTCGTGCCGCACATGGATGATCGGGCGCCCCGTTGCACGCCATGCCGACAGAAGGGCCAGCCCATTGGCATCGACCTTGTCGTTCCACCGCGCCGGCCATAGTGCGCGGTCGAAGGCCTGCTGCATGTCCACCGGTATCAACGCCGTCTTGTCAGAAAGTTTCATGGGGCAATCTCTCCTTCGCCTGTTGCAAGCAAAGTCTAGTTGCCATTTCATCCGGTTTCACCGAGCACGACGGTGGAGAACCGGTCGTTTGTCCGGCAGAATGCATGAAGGGCGACGAAATGATCGAACTGGATGAAAAGGACCGCCTGCTTGTCGCCGCCCTGCGCAGTGATTCCCGCCAGAGCCTCGTCGCGCTCGCCAAACGCAGCGGCCTGTCGCGCAGCGCGGTCCACGAGCGGTTGCGCCGGCTAGAAAGCAAGAATGTGATTGCCGGTTATACGGTCCGTCTTGGGACCGAGGCACTCGATCCGGGAGTGCGGGCGCTGGTTGCCGTCAGTTTCCAGCAGGGCAAGAATTGCGACCATATCGTGCCGCATATTTCCGGCATCCCGCAGGTGGTCAGTTGCTGGTCGCTGGCGGGCGCCACCGATCTGATGCTGCTGGTCGAATGCGGATCAAATGGCGATCTCGACGTCATCCGGCGGCAGATCGTCACCATTCCGGGCGTTGCAACGGCCCAGACCCATGTGGCACTCCGCACGCATTTTGACCGGCGCGGCGGCTAAGCCCGGTTGATCTCATCCAGATACCAGTTGATGTAGCGCAGCTCGTTCTGCTCCATCGGCGCGATGGGGCCGGGCACGAAATAGTGCGAGCGGACGCCGCGCGACGTGTGTTCGATGATCGCCTTGTCCTCGTCGGTGGTCACCGTCCAGAGCCAGGTGAGCTTGGCAAGATCATAATCCCTGCCCTCCTCGGCCTCGCCATTGACGAGCCAGATCAGCTCCATCTCGCAGGCTTCCGGCCCCTTCGGAATGAAGCGGTAGATCATGCCATGGTCGGGGTAGCAGACGAGGAACGAGGTGCCACCGAGATGGACGGAGGTGACACCGCCATCGAATTCCGTAAAACGGCCCATCAGCGTGCTGAGCGGCGATCCGTCCTGGCTGCCGGTCTTGACGCCGTCATAAAGTGCATAGCGGAAGGCGTGAATGGTTTCCTTGCCGTTTTCAGACGTCTGCCAGTGATCGCCGGAGCCAACCTGGATGCCGAGCGCGCAGGTGCGTTCCTCCATCGCCGCGTTCAGCGCCTCGATCATGTGCAGCGGTTGTTCGAGCGCATGGGTTTGCGAATATTCCGGATGTGCCGGGCCGCAATGGTAGCACTCGACATAGTTTTCCACCGCCAGCTTCCAGTTGGCGTCGACCGGATAGCTTTGCCGATGCGCCACCTTTGCCTGTCCCCAGCCATATTGGCCGCAGGTGGCATGCAGGAGATTTTCGACGTCGGCGAAGTCGAGCGGGTTCTCGGCAAAGGAAATGAAGATCAGCCCCTCAACGACGCGGACGTGCAGCGTCTTCAGCCCATGATCCTCCCGCTTGAAATCCTTCGGCATCAGCCGGGCGGCCTTCAAGCTCCCGTCATTGCCATAGGTCCAGGCATGGTAGGGACAGACGAAGACGCGGGCATTGCCCTTGTCTTTGGTACAGACCTCGGCGCCGCGATGGCGGCAGACGTTGAGCAGCGCATGCACCGTGCCGTCTGCATGGCGCGTGACGATCACCTGCTCGGAGGCCATCCGGAAGACTTCGAAATCGTTCGGCTTCGGGATGACGCTCTCATGCGCGACGCAATGCCAGTGGCGGCGGAACACGCGCTCCAGATCGCACTCATAAATTTCCGGGTCCATGTAGAAAGGACGCGCAAGGCCGTGGCCCGGCTTGTGGGCTGCGACGAGCTGGTTGATGCGGTCGGCGGACGGTACGGCGGTGTTTTTGGTGTCAGGTGCGAGCATGGTGATGCCTCCGGAAAGACTGCCCGGAAAACCCGCGTTCCGGCGCGCGCATGCCATGGGGTGAAGAGCGCTTGGCGGACCCCCCTCTGTCACTTCGTGACATCTCCCCCTCACGGGGGGAGATCGGCAACAAGCAGATTGCCCCTTCTAAAACAGCAAGCAACGGGACTTGCAGATACTTTGCGGAGTTGGTGCGCAGCGCAGCCGGAACAGCCGCCAATCTCCTCTCTTGAGAGGGAGATGTCACGCAGTGACAGAGGGGGGTACTGGCGGCAAATGCCGATCTGTCCATCGTCATCATCACATCCTCACCCGCTCCGCCTTCGGGTCGTACATCGGCGCAAGCGACGCCTCTGCCCTCACCCGCGTTCCGGCGATCTCGATCTCGTAGGATGAACCAAGCATATCCACCTCGCTCTCGCCCTCGCAAGGGACATAGCCGAGGCCGATGGCGCCGCCGAGGTGGTGGCCGTAGTTGCCCGAGGTCACCGTGCCGACGATCCTCCCGTCGCGCACCACCGCCTCGTTGTGGAACAGAAGCGGCTCCGGATCGGTCAGCTTGAACTGCACCAGCCGGCGAGACAAACCCGCTTCCTGTTTCCTCAACACCGCGTCACGGCCGATGAAATCGCCCTTCTGCGGGCGGACGGCAAAACCGAGCCCGGCCTCCAGCACATGGTCCTCGTCGGTGATGTCATGACCGAAATGGCGGAAGGCTTTTTCGATGCGGCAGCTGTCGAGTGTATGGATGCCGCAGAGCTTCAGCCCGACATCCCTGCCCGCTTCCTCCAGTGTCTCGAACACATGCGCCGTCTGGTCGGTGGAGACGTAGAGTTCCCAGCCAAGTTCGCCGACATAGGTGACGCGGTGGGCGCGGCCGAGGCCCATGCCGACTTCGATTTCCCGCGCCGTGCCGAAAGGGTGCGCCGCATTCGAAAAGTCGTTCGGGCTCACCTTCTGCATCAGGTGACGCGCCTTCGGCCCCATGACGCAGAGCACGGATTCCGAGGCTGTGACGTCGGTGACGACGACGAATTCGTCGGCAATGTGCCTGCGCAACCAGGCAAGATCACGCTGCAGCGTGGCGCCGGGAACGACCAGCAGGAACGCCGTTTCGGAGAGCCTGGTAACCGTCAGATCACTCTCGATGCCGCCGCGGGCGTTCAGCATCTGCGTGTAGACGATGCGGCCCTGAGCCACATCCATCTGGTTGGCGCAGAGTCGCTGCAGGAAGGCAAGCGCATCGCGGCCCTCGACGCGGATCTTGCCGAAGGAGGTCATGTCGATCAGGCCGACGCCATTGCGGATCGACAGATGCTCTTCCCTCTGGTTTTCGAACCAGTTCTGTCGCTTCCAGCTGTATGTGTATTCCCGCTCCTGGCCAGGCCTGGCAAACCAGTTGGCTCGTTCCCAGCCCGCCACTTCACCGAACACGGCGCCGCGTGCCTTCAGGTGCTCGTGCAAAGGCGTGCGGCGAACCCCGCGCGCAGTCGCCATCTGGCGATAGGGGAAGTGGTCGGCATAGAGCAGTCCAAGCGTCTCGGTCACGCGCTCCTTGAGGTAGGTGCGGTTCTTCTGGAACGGCTGCGCCCGGCGGATATCGACTTCCCAGAGATCAAACGGCGGCTCGCCATCGTTCATCCATTGCGCCAGCGCCATGCCGGCGCCGCCGGAGGAGACGATGCCGATCGAATTGTAGCCGGCCGCGACCCAATAGCCCTTCAGCTCCGGTGCCTCGCCGAGATAGTAGCGGTCATCCGGCGTAAAGCTTTCGGGGCCGTTGAAGAAGGTATGGATGCCAGCTGTTTCCAGCATTGGCATGCGGTTGACCGCCTTTTCGAGGATCGGTGCGAAGTGGTCGAAATCCTCAGGCAGCTGGTCGAAACAGAAATCCTCACGGATGCCGTCCATGCCCCAGGGCTTGGCCACCGGTTCGAAGGCCCCGAGCAGCATTTTGCCGGCATCTTCCTTGTAATAGGCGCACTCATCCGGCACGCGCAGCACCGGTAGCGACTTCAGCCCCGCGACAGGCTCGGTGACGATATAGAAATGCTCGCAGGCATGCAGCGGCACGGTGACGCCGGACATATTGGCAAGCTCGCGCCCCCACATTCCGGCAGCGTTGACGACGTTCTCGGTCTCGATGGTGAACGTCTCGCCGTTCTGCACGCAGGTGACGCCGGACACCCGGCCATCCTTCTTGTGAACGGCCGTCACCTTGACGCCTTCGAGAACCGTCGCTCCGTTCTGCCGCGCGCCCTTGGCGAGCGCCATGGCGATATTGGCCGGATCGCACTGCCCGTCGAGCGGCAGATGCACGGCGGCCACCACGTCCGAGACGTTGAGATGCGGATACATCTCCTTGACTTCGCGGGGCGTGATCTCGCGCACATCGACATTGAAGGCGCGGGCGAGCGAGGCCTGGCGGTAGATTTCCTGCTTGCGCTCCTCGGTCAGCGCAACCGTGATCGAACCGCATTGGCGCATGCCCGTGCCAATACCGGTCTCGGCCTCCAGCTTGGTGTAGAGATCGGCCGAATATTTGGCGAGCCGCGTCATGTTCTGCGAGGCGCGCAGCTGGCCGATCAGGCCGGCCGCATGCCAGGTCGTGCCGGATGTCAACTGCTTGCGTTCGAGCAGAACAACATCGGTCCAGCCGAGTTTGGCCAGATGATAGGCGATGGAACAGCCGGACACGCCACCGCCGATGATGACGGCTCTCGCCTTTTTGGGGATCGCCTTGCTCATCCGCGCAGTCTTTCATTCTTGGGATCAAACAACGGCTCATCGGCCTGCACGATTGCCTTGAAACGATCGCCGTAGATTTCGACTTCGACCTCGGTTCCGGGCTCCGTCAAATCGGCACGCAGCATGCCGAGCGCCACGGATTTGCCGATACGGTAACCCCAGTTGCCCGAGGTTGTTTCACCGACCACCTTGCCGTCATGCCAGAGCGTCGACATGTAGGGTGCATCGCATTCTCCGGCATGCACCACCAGCGTGACGAAGCGCTTGGTCACGCCCTGTTGCTTCTCGCGCTCAAGCGCCGCCTTGCCCTTGAAGTCCGGCTTTGCCCAATCGACGAAACGCTCCAGACCGCCCTGCAGGATGGTGTAGTCAGTCGAAAGATCGCCCTTCCAGGCCCGATACCCCTTCTCGATGCGCAAGCTGTCGAGCGCCTCCATGCCGAAGGGTTTCAGCCCATATTTCTGTCCGGCCGCCCAGACCGCATCGAAGATCGCGGCCGTATCGTCGATCTTTGTGTGAATCTCCCAGCCGAGTTCACCGGCAAAGGACACCCGCACCAGCTGGCACCAGCGGCCGGCGATCTGCACCGACTGATGCGTTAGCCAGCCCTTGAAAAGATCGGCGTCCGAGACTTCCGCGAGTAACTCGCGTGACTTCGGCCCTGAAAGAATCTGGCAGGTGAAATTGTCGGTCACATCGTCGAGCGTAAACGCCGCATCCTTCGGTAGATGCTTTTTCAGCCACTCGAAATCATGCCACTGCGCGGTCGCCGCGGTGATCAGGAAAAAGAAATCCTCCTCCAGCGCCATGACTGACATCTCCGTCACGATGCGTCCCTTGTCATCGGAGAAATAAGCAAGGCCGATGCGGCCGGGCTTCGGCACCTTGCCGGTGATAAGACCCAGCAGCCAGTCGCGGGCGCCCTCGCCCTTCAGCCGGTAACGCGAGAAACCAGGAAGATCGAGAATGGCGGCCGCATGCGTGACCGCAAGACATTCCTCCTCGATCCGCTTCGCCCACGGACCAGCACGGTTCCAGGTCTGCGTTGATTCCTCGGACGTGTCGTCCTCTGGCTGGGCGTACCAATTGGCGCGCTCCCAGCCGTTGTAGGGCTTGAACTGCGCGCCGAGTGCCGCCATCCGGTCGTGGATCGGCGACAACTTCCTGTTGCGGCCGGCCGGCCAGGCATGCTTCGGAAAATGCATCGCATACTCGTGGCCATAGACTTCCATGCCCTTGGCGATGCAATAGTCTTGGGCCGCAAAACTGGTGAAGCGGCGCGGATCGCAGGACCACATGTCCCACTCCGTCTGGCCCTCCGTCACCCATTCGGCCAGCACCTTGCCGGCCCCGCCCGCCTGGCAGATGCCGAAGGTGAAGACGCAGGCCTCGAAGGCATTCGGCACGCCCGGCATCGGCCCGATCAGCGGGTTACCATCCGGTGCATAGGGGATCGGCCCGTTGATCATCCGCGACAGGCCCGCCGTGCCGAGAATCGGCACACGCTCGACGGCATCGTTCAGATACCATTCCAGCCGCTCCAGATCGTCCGGGAAGAGTTGGAAGGAGAAATCCTCCGGCATCGGGTCGTCCGGCGTCGCCCAATGCGCCTTGCAATTGCGCTCATAGGGACCGAGGTTCATCCCGGTCTTTTCCTGCCGCAGGTAATAGGAACTGTCCACGTCACGTAGCAGCGGCAACTTGTGACCGACCTCCTTCGACCAGGCAGCGAGCTCCGGAATTTCCTCGAACAGCATATATTGATGGCTCATCACCATCATCGGCACGTCGCGGCCGAACCACTTGCCGACTTCGCGGGCATAGTAGCCGGCGGCGTTGACGACATATTCGCAGCGGATATCGCCCTGCGGCGTCGAAAGAATCCACTCATCGTTTTCCCGGCGGGCGCCGGTGGCGGGACAGAACCGAAAAATCTTCGCGCCCATGTCGCGCGCGCCTTTCGCCAGCGCCTGCGTCAACTGCGCCGGATCGATATCGCCGTCATAGGGATCGTAGAGCGCGCCAGTGAGGTCATGCGTCTCGATGAAGGGATAGCGCGTCTTGATCTGGTCGGGCGTGAGGATATCGAGATCCATGCCCTGATACCGGCCCATGCCGACGACGCGCTTGAACTCCTGCAGCCGCTCCTTCGAATGGCCAAGCCGGACCGAGCCGGTGACGTGGTAATTCATCGGATAGTCGACGAGATCGCCAAGCTCGCGATAGAGCGATGCCGAATAGCGCTGCATGTTCATGATCGACCAGGAGGACGAAAAGGTCGGCACGTTGCCCGCCGCATGCCACGTCGATCCGGCCGTCAGCTCGTTCTTCTCCAAAAGCACGCAATCGCTCCATCCGGCCTTGGCCAGATGGTAGAGCGCAGAGGCCCCGACCGCACCTCCCCCGATGATCACGACGCGCGCATGAGACGGCAAATTCGACATGTCTGTTCCCTTGTTTGGAGGGAAGTTTTGGCAACGAAGCGCACCAGTATCAAGCGGTCAGAATTCGCTTTATTGATCGAAGAGTTCGATTAGATTGGGTCAAGATAGCCCCCTCACCCTGACCCTCTCGCCGCCAGCGGGGAGAGGGGACGACAGAGTTTGCCGCTCGGTCCTTCTCCCGGTCAGAAAGGGGAGAAGGTTGCCGACAGGCCGGATGGGGCAGAGCCAGGAACGAACATGCAGATCGACCTCATCGAAACCTTCCTCGACCTGATGGAAACCCGCAGCTTCAACCGGACGGCGGAGCGGCTGAACATCACGCAATCCACCGTCTCCCACCGCGTCAAGGCGCTGGAGGCGCAGTTCAACCGCAAGCTCTTCACCCGCAACAAGGGCGGCACCGCGCCGACGGCATCCGGCCTGCGCTTCCTCGATCATGCCAAGGCGCTGCAGCACCAATGGCACGAGGCGACGCGGGCAGTGGAGAGTGCCGGCGCCTACGAGCGCTCGATGCGCCTCGGTATCCAGCATGACCTGGCCGAAGCCTTTGCCGGCCGCTGGCTGTCCGCCATCCGCGCCGACCTGCCGGCTACCTCGATCTACATGGAAGCCGATTATTCCAATCAGATGAACCGCGATCTGGCGGCCGGCGATCTCGATCTCGCCATCCTCTACACCCCGCATTACCTGCCCGACCTGCATTACGAGCGGATCGGAGAAATGACCTACATACTGGTCAGCACCATTGCGCGAACAGTCCGCGACCTGCGGCCGGAAACCTATATCCAAGCCGTCTACTCCCCCGCCTTCGACAGGGCGCACAGGCTGGCGCTGCCGCATCTGTCGGCCGCACCGCTGGCGTCGGGGCAGAACATCGCCATCATGGATTTGCTGAAGACGCTGGGTGGCGCCGCCTACGTGATGAGCGGCACCGCTACGCGGCTTGCCAAAGAGGGTGCTGCCTTCCCTGTGGACGATGCTCCCACCATTCCGCAGGCGGTCTATGCCGCGACCAGCATCCGCACGCGTCACGCGCACCAGCACCGCCGCATTATCGGCGTGATGCAGGATCTGCTGGCTTCGTAGACGCCTTCTGCGGAAATGCCATCATAGCTGAACGGCAAGTTCCTTGTTTTGCGTTTCCATCAACCTGGCCAGCATCTCGGCCCCCGAGACCGGATAGGCGATCGCGTAACCCTGCAGAACATCGCAGCCGAGGCGCGTCAGAAGCTTGGCATGCTCCAGCGTCTCGACCCCTTCGGCCACAACTTCGATGTCGAGCGCCTTGGCGATGTCGACGATCGACCGCAACAGTCGCTTCTGTTCGCGCGACGTAGTGATCGGAAATACCAGGCGCCGGTCGATCTTCAGCCGCCGCGGTTTCACCTTCGTCAGCCCGATGATCGAGGCGTGCCCGGAACCGAAGTCGTCGATCTCGATGTCGATGCCCATACCCTTCAGCGCGGCAACATTGGAAAGCACGCCTTCCTCGCTGTCGTCGAGAAAGATCGTCTCCAGCAACTCGAATGACAGCGTATCCGCCTCGACATCCAGTTGCTGCAAGTCGTCGATCAGAAGCGGATCGGACAGCCGCGCCGCCGAGACATTCACCGCGATCCGTGGAACGCGTACGCCCTGCCGCGCCCAGGCTCGCCGGTCTTTCAACGCCGCTTTCAGAATTGCAGCGTCCAGGTCGTCCAGCACGCCAAGATTTCCCGCGACGGTGAGGAATTCGCCCGGCAACAGCAATCCGCGTTTCGGATGGCGCCACCGCGCCAAAGCCTCCAGGCCGACGATACGGCGTGTCCTGGCATCGACCTGCGCCTGGTAAAAGGGAACAAACTCTCCCTTCTCCAGCCCGCGCGCAAATTGCTTGGCAACGCGGCGCTCGTTGTTGAGCTGCGCCTTGAGTTGCGCCGAGAAGACCTCCACCCTGCCCCGGCCAAGTTTCTTGGCGCGATGAAGGGCGATATCGGCTTCGGCGAGCAGATTGGCGATATTTCTACCGCTGGCGGACGCCAGGCCGATCGACGCGCCGGTGCGCAACACTTCGTCATTGTGCCATATCGATTGCTTCAGCTGTTGTGCCAGCCGCTCGGCAACCGTCTTCAAATCTTCGATGGAGTCGAAATTGGCGATCAGAACCGCAAATTCGTCGCCGCCTATGCGGGTGACGAAGGCGCTATTCGGCAATGCGGCGACAATCCGGCTGGCCGCGGATTTCAGCACATTGTCACCCACCGAATGACCGGCGGTGTCGTTGATCTGCTTGAACCGGTCGAGACCGATATGGAGGATCGCCAGCTTTTCCAGCCCGGCATCCTCTGAAAGCTCCGCCAATCGGCGATCGAAGAAGCTGCGGTTCGGCAGCCCGGTCAGGTAGTCATGTTCGGCCGCATATTCGATCCGCCGGGCGCTCGCCTCGAGAGCAACTGCGCGTTTTTCGGCAATGGCCTTCTGCCGCTGCAGTTCCCGATTGAGAAGCACATCCGCCGTCACGTCCCACTCGACGCCGATGAAAGTGATGTTTCCGTCTTCTTCGAAGCAATGCGCCCTGGAGCGGAGATAACGAAGTTTGCCGTCCGGCAGAACAATGCGGTACTCAGACGAATAGGTGCCCTTGCCCTTGATGGCGTCGTTGAAATCCGACTCTGCCTGCTCCCGGTCATCAGGATGGATCGCCTTGGCCCACAACGCCGCCTTGACGCGCTTGTTTGTCCGGCCGGTTCCATAGAGCCGGTGCATCTGCTTATCCCAGACGACTTCATCCTTCTGCGTGTCGTGTTCCCATACGCCGATCCGCGAGGCGTCGAGCGCGAGCTCCAGCCTGCGAAGAATATTCTGAAATTCCTGTTCGGACCGCGCCGCTTTCATTGTTTTCTCTATGAATGTTTCTTCACATACAAACGTGCGCGGTATTCTGCCGCAAGGTTCCTAAAGAACTATTGCCCTCGCAAAACGCGAAATGTAACCAGAAATACAAGCAACCATTCGGTGTTATTTAAAGTAGGCGGCATCGACCAACGCACTTGCTCCCTAGTTCAGAAGGATAGACCTGCGAGCGAACTTCGGCAATCGCGACGGCAAAGCGGCATCGCAGGTCGCATCATCGAATTGACACGAGCCGGAGGACATCATAATCATCGTCGGATCAATTGGTTCCTTGGAAGCGAACGCTTCCGGGGAGTAAATGGGAACGTGACGGATGGACCCACACTGGGCATCTCAATCACGGCCGACCCCGCGACTGTAGAGCGGTCAGAGTTTGTCATGCCGGTCAACCGGCAAAAGCCACTGCGGCGGCGGGCCTTGTCCCGCACCTTGGGAAGGCGAGACAGGTTCACTGGTGCCAAGCACCTGACGCCGCGAGCCAGGAAACCTGCCGGTTGATAAAGGGCATGGTGCCCATTTGGTGGGAAATTTCCCACGCGCCATCACGGAGGTTGTCATGGCTACGTCTACAGTTTCGAGCGTTCCGCTCTCCCTCAACGACCGCATCACCGCCGGTATCCTCGCCCTTCTGATCGGCGGATTCCTGGTTTTCGGCGCCGGTCTCGCGAATTCCGCCGTGCTGCACGATACCGCGCACGACGTTCGCCACTCCTACGGTTTTCCCTGCCATTGATCGACTGATGTGGGAAGCCACGCGCTTTTCGCATTCAATCTGACGGCGGATCGCGGGTTTCCATCGAAACCACGCATCGACAGAGCATGCGCCCGTGCTGCGGCACCGGGCGGCATTTGCCATGGGGATTTCAAACATAGCAAGCCAGAGAGCGTTGACGTGCATCCGCTCGGCTTGAACCCGGGGGTATCGAAATGATTGTCAAAACGCTTCTGGCCGCGTTGGTGGCTGGACTGATCGCGGGTGTCTTCACGACCGTAGCGCAGACTGCGCGGGTCGTTCCCATCATCCTTCATGCTGAAGAATATGAAGGCAAGGAGCCTGCCGCGGAACAGCCCGCCACCACCGAGGGTCAACAGCATTCATCACTTGGGTCGACATCAGCGATCGGCGAAATACTTGCCGCATTCTCGCCGATCACACCGGCATACGCCCATGAGGGCGAGCATGAAGACGAAGGCGGCATCATGTTTGGCATGAGCCGGTTTTCAGGAACCTTGCTCGCCAATCTCGTAACCGGCACAGGTTTCAGCCTGTTGCTGACCGGCATCAGCTTGCTGATCGGCTATCCCATCACGCTTCGCAACGGTGTCCTCTGGGGCGCTTGCGGTTGGCTGGCGGTCCACATGCTGCCCGCAATCGGCCTCCCGCCAGAATTGCCTGGCTTTCCGGCGGCCGACCTGCACGACCGGCAGATATGGTGGATAGCGACAGTCCTACTCTCCGGAGCTGGCCTGTATATGCTTGCACTGCGCCCCGAAATCATTGCGAAAATCGTTGGCCTGGCAGTGCTCGCCGTGCCGCATATCTACGGCGCGCCGCAGCCTGCGGATATTTCGAGCCCGGTTCCGGCCGTTCTCGGCGCCGAATTCGCGGTCGCCGCGCTGGCAACCGCCCTCGCCTCGTGGATCGTGCTCGGGCTGGTCTCGGGTTATATCAACGACCGCTTCCTGAAATCGGCATAGGCTTGCAACATTAACCGCCTGCGCGTTCGAGATGAGCGCGCAGGCGGCTTTTTTGCGTCTCCTCGTCGAGAAGTACGCAGACATCGCAAAAGGTCCCGCCATCCGTTCGGTAATACAGGCAGCAGCCGCTTCGCAGGCGAAATACGCGCTCGACCGGCACACCATCCACGTTCGCGGCGATCGTTTGATACCGCAATGCGCTTGACGACAGCGGCGAGCCTTCCGTGTTGACGATAGCGAGCGCCGAAGCCATCGCTTGCTCCTCTTGCGCCGATGCCGCGCCCATTTCGAGAAACGCACCGGCAATGCCGTCGGCCGCCAGCCGCCATTGCGCAACCGATGACAAACCGGTGCGGGCCTTCACCGTTTCGACAACCGGCGCAAGGCTGGCAACGAAGCTGTCGTGAAACAAGGATGCCCCGTCAGGGCCTTGGCGAAAATGACGAAAGCGAAAATGAAAGCGACGGGCATCGGATGGGTAAACTTGCACAATCTCGTCTGCTTTTTTCGGGGCATACGGTTCAAAACGGATTGCAAGGCTTCCCGGATCGAGATCCGGCACCAGCCCGGTCCTCAGATAGATGGTACCGGCAGCGATGCTGAGTTGGTGGCTGTAGAAGGCGACCAGATGAGCACCCTTCGTGCGATCATCCATTCCTGCGGCAAACCGGCCTTGATAGTCCAAGAGATCGGCGATCTCGGCACTGTCTTTGCGCCATATGTCGGTCACCAAGGAAAAATCCGCGCTGTCGCCGGCAAGTGAGGCCACGACCTGCGGAAATCGCTGCGTCTGCCAGGCCATCGCCGCTTGCGCATCCTCTTTCCAAGGAGTAGCCGGCCAACCGCCGGTATCTGGGTTCTCGTCCAAAGGGCGCCGCCTTTTTCTATGCCGGCGGCCCGTTTATCTCAAAGCCAACCGCCGGAGAAGCCCGCTCTTTTCAAGCCGCGCCGGACGGCTGGCGATTCTCGCATCAGGTTCCAGATGAGGCCGGTGCGATGATTTTCAATCATCATCAACAGGATGCCCTGGTCAAGACCGACGCTGCGATTGTTGAGCCATCCTTCGGCCGTCTTTCCGGGAACGCTCGGATTGAAGCTGCCGAGAAACCGCCCCTCCTCGATGACCCCGGGATAGGTCGAGACGATATGGCCTGTTGCCGAGATCGCTGCCTCCGACTCGAATGGCAAGCAGGCGAGCGGCGCCCAGGGCGCGATCGTGCCGTCATCCGGTCCGAACGGCGCACCGCGGGCCGTATAGCCGGAAAAATCCTGGTGGCGGCCATCCTGCAGACGGCGTGGCCGCAAAGGCCCGTCGCAGGATGTCAGCCCCCACATATCGGCACCATAACCGGCAAAACCGCCGGGATTGCTGATCGCATAGTCGCGCTGCACGGTAATCGCCAGGCAGGTGTTTTCGAAATAGTCTGTATCCTTCGCCGCGACGGCCGCGTCGCGAATGCCGCGGAAATCGATCCAGGCATGCGAAAAAAGATGGATGAACAGCGGTCCGGCATAGAGGAACGGCTTTCCCTCCACCGTCATCCAGTCGAATTTCCCGGCAAAGGCATCGTAGCTCTCCCTGCCGATCGGGTAGGAGGGAGAGGCAAGCGCCAGCACGTAGAGGATGATCGCTTCGCTGTAGGATTCCCACCGATAAGGCAGAAAACCGCTCCGTGGTTTCCAGCCGAGCCAAAATGCCCCTTTGCCATCGAGCGCCCAGGCCCAGTTGGCGCGGGCGTAAAGCATGGCCGCGCAGGATCGTATCTCGGCCTCGACCTCGTTTTCCTGGTTGAAATAGGCGGCGGCCGTCAACACGCCGGCGAGAAAAAGCGCGCTGTCGATCAGCGATATCTCGCTGCGCCATGTCCGCTGTCCGGTCCTCATGTCAAGAAAGTGGTAATAGAGCCCCTTGTACCCCGTCGCATTCTTGTCGCGCCCCTGCGGGCTTTCGGCAAAGAAACGCAGCGTAACCAGCGTCCTAGCCGCTGCATCCTGCCGGCTCATCCAGCCTCTCTCCACGCCGACCGGATAGGCGGAAAGGCCGAAACCTGTCGCCGCAATGCTGGACGGGGCGCCGGGAAGAGACGTATCGGCGATGAGCCCGTTGTCCGGATTGACATATTCGAGGAAGTAACCGAACGCCGCTTGCTGGAACCGGTCGAGAAGGACCGCGTCGGTGTCGTTTTTCAAAAGCATTTCGTCAAGCACTCCCATCAACCGCAAGTTTCACCACAAGGCATCTGCTTCGGCAAATCACCGATTGTTGAACTCGCCACTATGCGAAAGGATCGCCTGACGGATGACCTGTGCTACACTTTTTGCTTCTTAAGACCGGCAGCAGTGATTGGATGACATGATGTTCACGACACTCGCGATGCTTTTAAGTCTTTCGGGCGCAGCCGCCATCACCCCGGCCGCCAGCAGCCCACAGGTTGATGTCGCGCTCGTGCTCGCCGTCGATATGTCCGGCTCCATGGATGTCGAGGAAGCGCGCGTACAGCGGATGGGATATGTGGAAGCCCTGCGCCATGCGGAATTCATCAATGCGGTAAGCGCCGGCCTCAATGGCCGCATCGTCATGAGCTATTTCGAGTGGGCCGGCAACGTCAACGAAACGTCGCTGGTCGAATGGCAGCTGATCGATGACGCCGAGGATGCCGCAGCTTTCGCCGAACGTATCGCCGCCCGGCCGGTTTACACGCGACGGGGCACGTCGATTTCCAACGCCATCGCCTTTGCCTCGAAACTCATCGCCGCCAACCCCTATGATGCGATGCGCCGGGTGATCGATGTGTCCGGCGACGGCCCGAACAATCTCGGCCCGCCGGTCGACCCGGCCCGCGACGCCGCGGTCGCGAGCGGCACCGTCATCAATGGCCTCGCCATCATCATCCGCCCGTCCGGCAGCGCTGGCTCGCTGGACCGGTATTACGCGGACTGCGTCATCGGCGGACCCGGTTCCTTTGTGCTGCCCGTTCGCCGATCGGAGGATTTCGCCGTGGCGATCCGACAAAAACTGGTCATGGAGGTGAGCCGCCAGCAACCAGCGGAACAGGTCGTTCCAGTCCAGGCCCCTCCCTCCACCGACTGCCTGATCGGCGAGAAACTGCGCCCCAGCATCCTCGATCGGGTCTATCCCGAACTGGACCGGTAGAGAGTTCCAAGTCCGACGACATTTCCTTAAGGGCGCCTACGACCCCGATGCGTTGGTGGCGCCTGCCGGTTGGCCTTCTGATTGCAATACCGCCAGCACGCGCTCGGCAGCCTCGCGGCCAGCGACGATCGCACCTTCGATGTAGGCCGGAAAGGACGGGGCCAGTTCCGAGGCGGCAAAATGGACGGGCGGTGCACCGGCCCGGATCATCGCTTCCGCGGCGTAGGCTGAAAGGTCGGTGATGACGTCGCTGTAGCCTCCGCCGCTCCAACGATCGTCGACCCAGTCGCGCATCCGCAAATCCGTATAGTCTCCAGCCTCGCTGCCCAGCGCCGCGACGAGCCGGCGGATGATTTCGGACTGGATGAACTCAGCCCCCTTCCCGCTCCATTCGGCAGCCAGCGGCCCTCCCGCAAACACCACGAGCGCCGACGCTTGATCGCTGCTGACATCACAGGCGAAAAGACCAAGGACATCGCGCCACATCACCATGCCGCTCAATCCGCGATCGCGCCAGAAAGGCCGCTCGTATCGCACAAACGTCTTGATGACGGTGCCACTTTTCCAGGCGGCAAATGCGTCGATCAGCGGCTTCGGTAGATCAGGCTCGTGGGTGATCCGTGACGCCATTACCGGCGGTGCGGCAACGATAATCTGCCGCGCCTTCAACACGTCGCGATTGCCGGAGGTCACCGTCACGACCTCGTTCGTTCGAGCGATGCGACTGACGGGTGTATCGAGCCGCAAGCGCGGGCCAAGCAATGCCGCCAGAGCCTCGGCAACGGCATGCATCGTCCCTTCGACGAAATACTGCAACTCGTTGCCATTGCTCGTGGTGCGCCGATCATTGTCGATCAGGTACCAGAGCGGAATTTCGCCGATCGAGCGGCACCAGAGCCCCTCGACCATCGCCTGATAGCCGGCTTTGACATCCGGCGGATCGCTCTGACGGGCGAGCCACGCCTCCGCCGTCAGGCCGGCGATAGTCGGATCGCGCGGGTTGATCCTGTTTGCCCGCGCCCGGATACGGCCCGATTCCGCAAAAGTGTGACCGGTTTCCGTGGATTTGGAATCCCGCTGTATCAGGAAGGCGCCCTCCATCGGCGTCTCGGCAAGCACTTTGCCAAACCGACGCGTCAGCGCCATGATTTCCGGCATCTCGTCACAAATAAAATGGCCGCCCGTGTCGACCCGCACACCATCCGAAAAAGCCGCCGACTCCACGCGTCCGCCGACACGATCCCTCGCTTCGAGCACGATGACATCGAGCCCCGCGGAAACGAGCGCATCCGCCGCCGAAAGGCCGGTAAAGCCGGCCCCGACAACGATCACATCTGCATCAAATTCGCTCACGAGTGGGCTCGCCGGTCGAGTTCAGGAAGTCACATGCTTTGCCTCGTCGCCTTCCGCGCCCTTCAGCCGGATGGTGCCGCGGGGCCTCAAACGAGGATGTCTACCCGCTCTATCACTTCGTGACATCCCGCTCAAAGGGGGATCAAACCGCGCCTGGCGCAAATGCCCCCATTGCCCCCGCATACACCTTCGCAAGCGGCGGCGCATAAGACCCCCGCTTGCTCGTCGTCAGCCGCTGCGCAATCAGCGCCTCGGCCTGCTTGACTGCCGCCGAAACCCCATCGATGACAGGCACGCCATATTCCTTCTGCAGGGCATGGGCGAGATCGGCCATGCCGGCGCAACCGAGAACAATGGCTTCGGCGCCATCTTCCACAAGCGCCAGTTCGATCTGGCGGTGCAGCTTGCCGATGGCACCGGATGCAGGGTCCTCCAGTTCAAGTACAGGAATGTCAGCGGCTCGCACCTTCGCACGCCCGCCGAATCCGTAGTGCCGGGAAAGGTTTTCGAGCAGAATGCGCGAGCGCTCCAGGGTCGTCACGATGGTAAAGCGCTGGGCGAGAAATCCGGCCGTGACCAGCGCGGACTCGCAGAGACCGAGAACGGGAAAGCCGGCCAAAGAGCGGGCGGCGTCGAGCCCGGTATCGTCGAAACAGGCGATAACTGCGGCCTGCGCGCCGGCGGATTCGGCTTGCCGGATCTCGGCAAGCAGGCCGGGCAAGGCGAGCGCACCATCATAGTGGCCTTCGATCGACACCGGCCCCATCTGCGACGTGGCGGCGATGATTTCGGTTCCGGGAGCTGCGACGGCCCGTGCGGCCTCCGCCGCCTTTTCCGTCATGGATCGGGTGGTGTTCGGGTTGACGACAAGAATGCGCATGCGGGATCAGACCAGTTTCGCTTGCCTGCGGCGCATCACCAGGATGATCGCGAGCGCCAAGAGGATGATGGAGAAGGAAAAGAGTGTGGTGACCGTGCCGAGCGCGTAGAGCACCGGCGTGGTTACGTTGGTCGTCATGCCGTAGATTTCGAGCGGCAGCGTGTTGTAGGTGCCGGATGTCATCAACGTGCGGGCGAATTCATCGTAGGAGAGCGTGAAGCCGAACAGCCCGACGCCGATCAGGCTCGGCGCGATCATCGGCAGAAGCACATGCCGGAAGGTTTGCCAAGACGTCGCCCCGAGGTCGCGCGCAGCCTCCTCATAGGAGGGCGAAAAACGGTTGAACACGGCAAACATGATCAGCACGCCGAAGGGCAAAGTCCAGGTCAGGTGCGCGCCGAAAGCCGACGAATACCAGGCGGGCTTGAGGCCGAGCTGTTGGAAAACGACGCCAATGCCGAGCGAGATGATGATCGACGGCACGACGAGGCTTGCGACCGTCAGGTAGAACAGCACCGTCGAGCCCCTGAACTTGCGGCGGAAGGCAAGACCGGCGAGCAGCGAAACGAGCACGTTCACCACCATGACCATCAGCCCGAGCGAGAAGGACCGCTTGAAGGATGCCCCGAAATCGCCGACCGCCTGCTGTTCGAAAAGGTTGTAGAACCAGTGCACCGAGACGCCATTGAGCGGAAAGGTCAGCCCCCCGTCCGGCCCCTGGAAGGACAGGATGAGAACGGCCGAAAGCGGCCCATAGAGGAAAAACACGAACACAGCGAAAAAGACCGCCAGCACGTAGAATTCCAGCGTGCGCTTTTCGTGGGACATGGCTCAAAGCTCCTTGCGGATATCGACGACGCGCAGGATGGCAGCGACCATCAGAAGCACGACGATCAAAAGCACGACGGCATTGGCGGCGGCGGCCGGATACTGCAAAAGCGACATCTGGTTCTTCATCATCAGCGCAACGGAGGCGCTCTGCCCGCCGGACATCACCTGCACCGTCGAGAAGTCCGCCATCACCAGCGTCACGACGAAGATCGAGCCGATGGCGATGCCGGGTTTTGCCAGCGGCAGGATGACGTTCCAGAGGATCTGCCAGCCGTTCGCTCCGGCGTCGCGCGCCGCCTCGATCAGCGACTTGTCGATGCGCATCAGCGTGTTGAAAATCGGCGTCACCATGAACAGCGTGTTGAGATGCACCATGGCGAGTACCACGGCGAAATCGGAATAAAGCAGCCATTCGATCGGGGCCGGAATGAGGCCCATCTCGATCAGCGTCGAATTGACGAGACCGTTGCGCCCCAGCACCGGGATCCAGGAGATCATCCGGATGATGTTGGAGGTGAGGAACGGCACGGTGCAGACGAGGAACAGCACCATCTGCATGGTCGTCGTGCGGATATGAAAGGCAAGGAAATAGGCGACCCAGAAACCGATCACCAGCGTCAGCCCCCAGACCAGCGCCGTGTATTTCAGTGTGTTCAGGTAGGTTTTCCAGGTGACCCAGGAACCGAGCGTATCGGTATAGTTCATCGTCAGAAAATCCGGGTAGAGCCCGGCGAAATCATAGTCCCAGAAACTGACGACGGCGATCATCAGGATCGGCAGCAGGAAGAAGAAGCCGAGGATCAGCGCCAGCGGCGCGGCCTGCAGATAGGAGGCAACACAGGCCGCGATCTTTCCGACGCTTACACCGAGGGCCGGCTTGGCGGGCGCCGCAAGTTGCGTCTCTTCTTCCGTGATGGCTGCTGTCACGTCTTGTCTCCGGTTTTGTCACTTGTACCTCCCCCTTGAGGGGGGAGGTCGCAGCGAAGCTGCGGGTGGGGTGATCCGTTGGTTGACGCAAAAGGTCACCCCACCCCGGACCTGCGGTCCGACCCTCCCCCTCAAGGGAGGGTTGAGATCATCACGCAGCGATGAACTCGTTCCAGCGCTTGACCATGTAGCGGTCCTCGTCCATGACCGAGTTCCAGCACGCGACCTTGCCCATGCGCTCTTCGAACGAACCGCCGTCGCGCACCGCACCCGCCTTCTCCATGACCTTGCCTTCCGGCGACATGATGTCGCCCGTCGCAGGCTTGCCTTCGATCCAGTAGCCCCACTCGTCGGCGGACATGAACTCCTTGGCGGTATCCATGGCAGCGGAGTAGTAGCCCTGGCGGTTGAGGTAGCCGCCGACCCAACCGGATGTGTACCAGTTGATATACTCATAGGCCGCATCAAGCTGCGCGCCGGTGAGATGGGCTGCAAGGCCAAGACCACCGCCCCATGAGCGATAGCCTTCCTTGAGCGGCTGGTACTTGCAGGCGATGCCCTTCGAGCGGACGGCCGCAACGGCCGGCGACCACATCGACTGGATCACGACTTCGCCCGAAGCCATCAGGTTGACCGACTCGTCGAAGGACTTCCAGAAGGCGCGGAACTGGCCGTCCTGCTTGGCCTTGATCAGGAATTCGATCGTCGCATCGATCTCTTCCTTGGTCATGTTGCCCTTGTCGGCATACTTGATGTTGCCCATGGCTTCCATAATCATCGCAGCATCCATGATGCCGATCGACGGGATGTTGAGGATCGAGGTCTTGCCCTTGAAGGCAGGATCCATGATGTCGGCCCAGGTGGTGATCTCGCGACCGACGAGATCCGGACGGATGCCGAGCGTGTCAGCATTATAGATGGTCGGAACCATCGTGAAATATTGGGTTTCGCCCTTGGCGAAGGTCTTGTCGCCGGGTGCTTCGACGAAGCCGACAGTGTGCGGTGCCGTACCCTGCGCGATGACGCTGTCCGGCTTGAGCTTGCCGGTTTTGAACAGCGGCACGATCTTGTCATAGTACTTCAGTTTCTTGATATCCATCGGCTGAATGACGCCAGCCGGGAACACCTTCTTGAGAATCCAGTACTCTATATCGGCGATGTCGTAACTATCCGGCTGGGTGACGGCGCGCTGGGCGGCGGCGTCGGAGTCGGTGGCGGTCATCTCGAGCGTGATGCCGAGGTCGGCCTTGCACTTCTCGGCGATGGCGTTGATGTTCGAAACGCCGGTGCCAAACTGGCGCAGCGTGATCGGGTTCTGCGCCCAGATGGTCGGGAAGCCGGTAATCAGGCCGGAGCCGATGACGGCGCCGGTTGCCGCCGCACCGGTCTTCAAGAGGCCGCGCCTTGAAATTCCCTTAGGTGTCTTGTTTTCAGTCGTCATTTCAGTTCCCTCTTTTTGATGTTGATAAAGGATTAGGCGGCCATGCGGCCGAGAAGCACGGCGTCCTCCAGGCCCCAGCTCAGCGGCACGGCATCGCCGACCGATACGGGTTTCTTGAAATAATCGGCATCAGTGGCGATGACGGTGAAATCGTCGCTGCCGGCGCCGAGAACGGTGATTTTCACGGAAGCCCCGCGATATTCGACATTCGACACCACGCCATGGAAGCCGAGCGTCTTCTCGGATGGCGCCGCGAGCCGGACGCGGTCCGTGCGAACACCGATATCGATCGGCGATCCCAGTGCCTGGGCCGGACCTGCGACGGTGAATTTTTGCCCCTCGGCCACCTCCAGCGTCACCTTGCCATCACCGCTTTCAACGACCCGGCCGGTGAGAACATTGTGATCGCCCATGAAGCGGGCGACGAAGGCCGTTGCCGGACGCTCGAACACGTCGCGCGGTGATGCCGCCTGCTCGATACGCCCGTCATTCATGATGACGATGACATCGGCCAGCGCCATCGCCTCTTCCTGACTGTGGGTGACGTGGACAAAGGTGATGCCGAGGCTCTTCTGCAGCTTCTTCAGTTCCGCCCGCATTCGGATCTTCAGGAACGGATCGAGCGCCGACAGCGGCTCGTCGAGAAGAAGCGCCTCCGGATCGGTGATCAGCGCGCGGGCGAGCGCCACGCGCTGTTGCTGGCCACCGGAAAGCTGGGCCGGACGCCGGTTGGCATAGGGCTCCATCTGCATCAGCTTGAGCATTTCCAGCGCCTTGGCGCGGCGTTCCTCTTTGTCGATACCTTTCATCTTCAGGCTAAAGGCGACGTTGTCGACGAGATCGAGATGCGGAAACAGGGCATAGGACTGAAACATCATCGCCGTACCGCTTGGCCGGCGGCAGATCGGTGACAACCGTGTTGCCGAGCCGCACATCGCCTGAGGAAATGCTCTCGTGGCCGGCGATCATTCGGAGCGTTGAGGTCTTGCCGCAACCGGAGGGGCCAAGGAAACAGCAATAGCTGCCGGAGGGTATTTTCAGGCTGATGGAATGCACGGCAGTTGTGCTGCCATAAACCTTGGAAACGGATACGATATCGATTTCTGCCGCTTTGGACATCCAGTCTCTCCTGTGACGGGGTATTCAATGCATCTCGCGTGCCAAACCGGGTGAAAAGTTATAAGCTGTTGAAATATATTAATTATTTAAGAAGTCAAAAAATGCCGCGAATTTTTGCACGTTAGGCATTGCTTAAAATATATGCGTTTGTCTGCAATATGCGCAAAAAATCGTATACAATTTGACCATCCATATGATTACAAAATCCCGATTCACTTTGCACAAAAACCACGATAGTATGCGGCGCAGAATCCGGAATGAGGCCTGATGAAAACCGCAGCAGTTCCCGCCAACGATCAGATCGACGTCAGCACACAATCTATCCGCGATTCCATCCGCGATGCGATCGTCGATCGCCGGCTGGCGCCGGGCACCAAGCTGTCGGAAGCGGATGTCGGCGCGCTGTTCAATGTAAGCCGCACCCTGGTCCGCGGTGCCCTGCAGGCACTCGCCTACGAGGGCCTCGTCAATGTCGAGAAAAATCGCGGCGCCTTCGTTGCCTACCCCTCGCCCGAAGAAGCGCGGCAGATTTTCGCCACGCGCCGGCTGATCGAGCCGGGCATTCTGCGCGAAGCCGCAAAACATATGGGTCCCTCGCATCTTCAACACCTGCGGCAGCTGCTGATGGAAGAAGGCCGGCTTATGGCAGAGCGCGGCCAGACGGCCCGCCGTGCCGAGATCAAGGCCTCCGGCGATTTTCACCTGATGCTCGCCTCCATGACCGGCAATGCCGTGATGCAGCGCTTCATGGACGAACTCGTCGCCCGCTCATCGCTGGTCATCGCCCTCTACGGCCAGTCGGCCATTTCAAGCTGCGGCCATCAGGAACACCAGGACATCGTCACGGCGATCGAGAACGGCGATCTCGACCGCGCTTGCCATCTGATGATCCACCACATCGACCATATCGAGGCCGACCTCGATATGCGCGAAAACAAGGGCAGCGACCTTCGCGAAGCCTTCAAGCTCTAGCTTCCAGCCCCGCTCGCGCCAGGCTTCGTGCCCAACAAATCCTTTTATTTCATAAGCATATACCGAAATAAATAGCCGGTCGGAACCTTCGCCGGCGCCGCGCGTTACCGTGCCGTCAATTTGTAAGCAGCATGAGGACGACCGTGAGCGACAAACGCTTTCCCACCCCCGTCAGAGTGATCGTCAAGCACCATCAGGAAAACATCATCGCCACCGCCTGGGACGCCGTCGAATTTCTTCGCCGCTGGCCGGCGAGGCGCAGCCTTGCATATCGCCGCGCTTTGCAGCATTGCCTTGATGCCCTCGACGGCATTCGCAGTCCGAAGAAGGCCCGGGCCTCCTTCACCGCAGCGGTGCGGGAAGAAGGCTTGCTTGCCTGATTCCTGAAATCATTTCGGTTGAATCATGCCCGGACCGCTGTTCGGACATTTTTTATTTCGGCCGGCACGCGGCATTTACGGCTTGAAACAGCCTTAAATGCCGCGTTGAATACCGGCAGTACCGCTTGTTGCGATTGAAAAGCGCCCCCCACTTCGCCCATTCGCGAGACCGCATTTTCCCTTGAGAAATCCGCTTGCCGGGCTTGCCGTTCGGAAAAACGCGAATATACTCAGGAATAATTATTTCCACAGAGTGAAATATCGAGGGAACAAATCATGGCATTGAGCTGGCGTTTTTCCGCCCTGGCAGACCGGCATCGGGCGTTGGGGTCGAAGCTTGAGGACTGGAGCGGCATGGGAACCGCCTGGACCTACGACAAGGACATCTACGAGGAACACATCGCCGTTCGCACCACGGCCGGCATCATGGATGTGTCGGGCCTGAAGAAGGTCCACCTTGTCGGCCCGCACGCAATCGCCGTGCTCGAATACATCACCACCCGCGACATGACCAAGATCTATCCCGGCAAGTCGGTCTATGCCTGCATGCTCAACGATCGCGGCCATTTCACCGACGACTGCATCGTCTACCGCACTGGCCCGAACGCCTGGATGCTGGTGCACGGTTCGGGCTCCGGCTTCGAGGAAATCGTCAAGCAGGCGCAAGGCCGCAACTGCGCCGTTCTCTTCGATGACGACCTGCACGACCTGTCATTGCAGGGGCCGCTTGCCGTCGACTATCTCGAAAAATACGTGCCGGGCATCCGCGACCTCAAATATTTCCATCACATGCAGACGACGCTGTTCGGCGCGCCGGTGATGATCTCGCGCACTGGCTACACCGGCGAGCGTGGCTACGAAATCTTCGTGCGCGGCCAGGATGCCGGCATGGTCTGGGACCGCATCGTCGATGAAGGCAAGGCGATGGGCATTATTCCCGTCTGCTTCAGCGTTCTCGACATGCTGCGCGTCGAGAGCTACCTGCTGTTCTATCCCTACGACAATTCTCAGATGTATCCATTTGCCAACGAGCAGCCCGGCGACAGCCTGTGGGAACTTGGGCTGGATTTCACCGTCAGCCCCGGCAAGACCGGCTTCCGCGGCGCCGAGGAACATGCCCGCCTGAAAGGCAAGGAACGCTTCAAGATCTTCGGCCTGCTGGTCGATGCCGACGGTCCGACCGACCTTGGCGACGAGGTCTGGGCAGACGACAAAAAGGTCGGCGTCATCACCTGCCCGTCCTATTCCAAGCTCACCAACCGGTCGATGGCGATCATGCGGGTCGACGTGCCCTATGCCGTCCAGGGCGCCAAGCTCGAGGTGAAGGGCAAGACCGTCAACGCACCGGCGATCGCTCACACGATCACCTTCGACGATCCGGAAAAGAAGAAGCGAACGGCGCAGGGCTGAGGAGATCGGCATGCTCGTAGCAGGGATCAAAAGCAGACCGGAATACAAGGGGCTCGACATCGATCCCCACGCCAAACGCCACCTCTTCGTCCTCGAGGGCGAAGGGGCCGCGGCTCTTGCCGATCAGGTCGAGGCCAAGGGCAAGGAGTTCCTGGCAAAGTCGGAAATCCTTTATCTGGCGGCAGGTGCCGCTCCGAAAGCCTATGACACAAAGCTTTCGGCGCTCTCGCCCGATATTTTCTGGCAGGCGCCGACACTCCAGCCGCTTCTGTTTCGCCTGCGCGCCTGTCTCGATCTCGCGCGGATGGGAACCCGGCTTTACATCGCCGGCACCGAGGGCTTCATCGGCCAGATCATGCAGGTGGCGATGGAATACGGCATCGACTACCACTCGATCCACACCGAACATCGCGGCTCGACGGCGCGGCGCGTGCAGTGCGTGCACTGCAAGGGCATCACCGACAATGTGACGACGAGCCCCTTTGCCTGCACCCATTGCGGCCTGCCGCTGCTGGTGCGCGATCATTATTCGAGACGCCTCGGCGCCTTCCAGGGCGTCAACATCGATGCGGAAGAACCGGGTACCGCCCCAGCGCCTGAGGAGATGTTCCCGTGAGCTTGAATACGGATATGCCCGTCAGGGTCGCGGCGGTAACGCAGGTGACCGACCTTGTAAAACGCTTCCGCTTCGAGCGGATGGACGGCCACCCCATGCCGTTCTTCTCCGGCGGCGCCCATGTTGTCGTCTCGATGAACGACAACGGCCTGTTGCGGCGCAACCCCTATTCGCTGATGTCCAACCCCGACGACAACAGCGGCTACGAAATCAGCGTGCTCAGGGTCCCCAACTCGCGCGGCGGCTCGGTCTTCATGCACGAGCAGGTCCGGCCCGGCGATCAGCTGACCGTCAGCCAGCCGGTCAACCTGTTTGCCGCCGATCATCGCGGCCGCAAGCACATCCTGTTTGCCGGCGGCATCGGCATCACCCCGTTCATCGCCATGATGGAGCAGTTCAGCCGCGACAATGTCGCCTTTGAGTTGCACTACGCCATCCGATCGCGCTCGCACGGCGCCTATTGGCAACAGCTGCTCGACCGCTACGGCCCGCGCCGGATCAAGATCTATGTCGACGAGGAAAAGACCTTCATTCCCGTCGCCGAGATCGCCGAGAACCAGCCGCTCGGCACGCATCTCTATGTCTGCGGCCCGGCCGGCATGATCGACGGCGTTTTGCTAACGGCGCTTAAAGCCGGATGGCCGAAGGAAAACCTGCATTCGGAGCGCTTCCTCGCGCCACCCGCCGGCCTGCCCTTCCAGGTCTTCCTCGAGGCGTCCAACATTCACATGACGGTCGGCGAGCATCAAAGCATCCTCGAGGCGGCCGAAGCCCATGGTTGCGACGCCCCCTACATGTGTCGCGGCGGCGCCTGCGGCCAATGCGAAACCGAAGTGCTCTCGTGCGACGGCACACTGCAACACAACGATATCTACCTGTCGGACGAGGAAAGGGCGTCCGGCAAGAAAATCATGATCTGCGTATCGCGTTTCAAAGGCCAGCAACTCGTTCTTCAACTCTAGCACCGGAGAGCCGGAAAGATGACCATCACGTTCAGGAACGAGACGTTCCGCGACGACTTCACCTTCCGCAACAGCCTCTACAACATCAGGCGCTTTCCCTTCCCCTTCGACCGCGACGAGTACATGTATTCGGTCAACATGGAACCGCATGTCCGGGGCAAAAAAGACAGCGTTTTCGAAAACCAGATCGACGTCGACGAACATTACGTCGCCGAGATGCACGACAGGGCGCTGGTGCTGAAGGAAGACCCGCTGCGTTGCCAGGCCCTGCCGCACATGATGGCGGCGCAATGGGATACGCTGGAACTCCTGATGGAACATCAGGCACAGGACTACCCCGAGCATTTCACGCTCACAAAGAACGGCGACCGCTGGCACTGGATCAACCGGCCGATGGGGATCGACGACACCTTTACCTTCGGCGATCCTTCCACTCTGCCCTATCCGCCGATGGAATATATTACGCGTCAGGCGCAGGGCGACTTCTGCATCGTCGACCAGCGCGACAACAATCTCTGGATGGATGCCGGCATGGTCACCACGCAGGCCGACTGGTCGCTCGATTTCGACATCGGCATGAATTTCATGGAATGGCACGGCCCCGTGCCACTCGCCCACCAGATCGGCGTCTTCGACCGGGCGCTGAAATTTCTCTTGAACCTGCAACAAGGCAAGCCGACGCGGCGCCTGAACTGGACGATGACGGTCAATCCGCGCCTCGACACCAGCCCGGAAAACTACCACAAATGGGGACCGGACCGCACGACCGTCACGCCCGAGAATGTCGGCGAGAAGATGCATCTGCGCGTCGAACTGCAGAGCCTCTGGCGCCTGCCGCGCTCCAACGCCATCCTCTTCGTCATCCGCTGCTATCTCATCAGCTTTAACGAACTGGTGACCGTGCCGAAATGGGGCCGACGGCTACCACGTGTGCTGAAAAGCCTGCCCCCCGAGATCGTCGACTACAAGGGGCTGACACGCAACCGGCCGATCATGCTGGACTGGCTTTCGACATACGACGATGGATCACCAACCAGCCCCGGTATTTTTCCGGATTGAAGTGCGTAAGCCCCTCCCCACCCCTCCCCGCAAGGGGAGGGAGCGACCTCTTCCCCTGCATCCTCGCAATTCTTTCCAGCAGCCTCCAGGAAATAGCGTCGCCGGAACTTGATGGCAGAAGGGTCCAACGGGTTAAGCCCTCCCTTTTGTGGGGAGGGTTGGGAGGGTTCTTCTCCACCAACATTGCAAATACGAAAAATTGAAGAGGGAACTGAAAGATATGACCAGAGTAGCCGTGATCGGCGCGGGGCCCTCGGGCCTTGCTCAATTGAGAGCCTTCCAGTCGGCGGCCCAGAAGGGCGCTGACATCCCCGAAGTGGTCTGCTTCGAAAAACAGGCTGACTGGGGCGGCCTGTGGAACTACACGTGGCGCACCGGCCTCGACGAATATGGCGAACCCGTCCACGGCAGCATGTACCGCTATCTCTGGTCGAACGGGCCCAAGGAATGCCTGGAGTTCGCCGACTATTCCTTCGAGGAGCATTTCGGCAAGCCGATCGCCTCCTATCCGCCCCGCGCGGTGCTTTGGGACTACATCAAGGGCCGCGTCGAAAAAGCCGATGTACGCAAATGGGTGCGCTTCTCGACCCCGGTGCGCATGGTCCGCTTCGATGAAACCACGAAGAAATTCACGGTCACGGCTCACGACCGCGTCGAAGACCGGATGTATGACGAGGAATTCGACTACGTCGTCGTCGCCTCGGGCCACTTCTCGACCCCGAACGTTCCCTATTTCGAGGGCGTGAAAACCTTCAACGGTCGCGTCATGCATGCCCATGACTTCCGCGATGCGCTGGAATTCAAGGACAAGGACGTGCTGATCGTCGGCCGCAGCTATTCGGCCGAGGACATCGGCTCGCAGTGCTGGAAATACGGCGCGAGATCGGTGACCACGAGCTACCGCTCCAAGCCGATGGGCTTCAAATGGCCGGAGCGTTTCGAAGAGCGTCCACTCTTGCAAAAGCTGGTCAACAAGACCGCCCATTTCGCCGACGGCTCGACCAAGGAAGTCGATGCACTGATTCTGTGCACCGGCTATCTGCACCACTTCCCCTTCCTGCCCGACGACCTGCGCCTGAAGACCGCCAACCGCCTGTGGTCCGACAGCCTCTACAAGGGCGTCGTCTACGAGGACAACCCGCAGCTGATGTATATCGGCATGCAGGACCAGTTCTACACCTTCAACATGTTCGACGCGCAGGCCTGGTGGGCACGCGACGTGATCATGGGGCGCATCGAACTGCCCGGACCGGAAGAAATGAAGGCGCATTTCAACAAATGGCGCGCTCGCGAGGAAAAGCTGGAGGACGCCGAGCAGATGATCTGGTTCCAGGGCGACTATGTGCTGGAGCTTCTGGAAGACACAGACTACCCCAAGTTCGATGTCGAAGGCACCAACCAGACTTTCATGGAATGGGAACACCACAAGGCCGAAAACATCATGGGCTTCCGCGACCATGCCTACCGCTCGCTGATGACCGGCAACATGGCGCCGAAACACCATACGCCCTGGCTCGAAGCACTCGACGATACGCTCGAAGTCTATCTTAAGAACTGATATCGGCAGTAGCAGCCAATACAGAAAATTCTGAAGGTCAGCGCTCTGACCTTCAGAATATATCTTCGCATTCTGAAACAAATGTCAAAGCGTAACGGAATATTATCCATCAGCATCAACACTCTTCCAATTCACCCTCCAGCAATCATGCGGGCCCGACATGGACTTTCTCAGCAGTGTACTTGGCCGCATGAACGGCTTCCTCTATCGGTGCCGAGCAGACGAGCATTATACGATGCTGGACATGACCGACGGCATGCAGCGCATATTCGGTTATCCGGTCGACGAGATCGTCGGCAACCGCGTCCGCACCTTCACCTCGATCATGTGCGAGGACGACGTGCCTATGATGGACGAGGTTGTCGGCAAGGCACTGGAAAGCCGCACCGACTGGACGCTGGAATACCGCATCCGCCACAACAAGGGCCACTATCTCTGGGTCACGGAAACCGGCGGTGGCGTCTGGGGCAATGACGGCGAACTGCTCTTTCTCGAAGGCAGCATCGTCAACATCGAATCGCTCTACCAGCGCATCGACGAGCAGACCGCCGACATGCGCGCGACCGCCTCGCGGACGGCCGAGATCCTGCACTCGCTGCGCTACCTGAAACTGCTTGCCGTCAACGCCGGCATCGAGGCTGCACGCGCCGGAACGGCAGGTGCCGGCTTTGCCGTTCTCGCCTCGGAGATGCGCACCCTTGCCAATGATTCCGAGACTGTCGCCCGGGAAATCGCCACGGCCCAGCGCAGCTCGAGCTAAGGGTTTCGCGGTCAGCGCTCGGGTGGTGTTGTCGAGAATTTTGAGATGGCCGGAATAGGAATTTTTGTGATTTATTCTTAGCCATGAGAGGATGCTCGAAAGGAGTTTCAACATGGCAACAATGACCATATCCCTGCCAGACCCAATGAAAGAATGGATCGAAGCCCAAATCAGCAAGGGCGAATACGCGAGCACAAGCGACGATGTACGTGATCTCGTGCGACGCGATCGATCCCGCCGCGATCAGGAATTGACGATAGAAGAACTGCGGCAGATCGTTACGGAATCCCGATCCAGTGGCTCTGGCAAGCAAAGACTGGACCAGATTTTCCAGAATGCCGAACGCATCGCGAATGCAAGGGGCGTGGTGCGTGACTAACTACACGCTAACGAGGCGTGCCGAAGGCGATTTGCTGATCGTGTTTCTGGACGGCATCGAAATGTTCAGTCTAACTCAGGCTCGCCGCTACAAGGATGAACTTGAACACTGTTTTCAGTTGATCGCGTCCAGTCCGCAGATGGGCCGGCTTGCCCCGGCGATTGGCGAAGGCGTTCAGCGGCACGAGCATCAAAGCCACATTATTTGTACGAGGAAACCGAACACACCGTCACAATCCTCGCAGTCGTTCCTGCGCGAAGTGTTCGCCTGCTGAAACTCTGACGGACATTCCAGCGGTAGGATCAGCTGGCCGAGTTTATCAGCGGCCAGCGATCGCCAACCTCACGACCGCGGCTTCATCTTCTCCGGATCGTAATGCGCAAACGGCACGATCTGCGCCGGCAACCGCTTCTGCTGCCCATCCAGCTTGCCGATCTCAACCTCGGTACCGACGGGCGAATGCAGCACATCCATCCGCGCCAGTGCGATCGTCCTCTTGAGGAGCGGCGAGCGGGTCGAACTGGTGACGACGCCGACCTGCGCCCGGCCGATATGCACCGTATCACCATGACCGACAGCCTCGTTAGCATCGATATCGAGCCCGACCAGCTTGTAGCGTGGGTTCTCCTTGCGCTTGATCAGCGCGTCGCGGCCGATGAAATCCTCAGTCTTCGATTTCAGCGGCACGGTGAAGCCGATGCCCGCTTCGAAGGGATCGGTCTGGTCGGAAAAATCATAGTGCGCAAACACAAGGCCGGCCTCGATGCGCACCATGTCGAGCGCCTCCAGTCCCATCGGCTTCAGCCCATGTTTTTGGCCCGCCTCCCAGACCGCATCGAACACGGCGAGCGCATCCTTCGGATGACAGAAGATTTCGTAGCCGAGTTCGCCGGTGTAACCCGTGCGCGAAACTACGACAGGTGCGCCTTCGAAATGCCCGATCCGGCCAACGGCGAAGCGGAACCATTCGAGTTCACCGATCGAGGGCTGCGACGGTGCGGTCCAGATGATCTCCCTGATGATCTCGCGGCTCTTCGGCCCTTGCACGGCAAGATTATGCATCTGGTCGGTGGACGAGCGCACCCAGGCCTTGAAGCCCTTCTTCTCGGCCTGCTCGCGCAGCCAGATGCCACTGACGTCGTCGCCGCCGATCCAGCGGAAATTGTTCTGCCCCAGCCGAAAGACCGTGCCGTCGTCTATCATGCCGCCGTTCTCGTAGCACATGGCCGTATAGACCACCTGCCCCTGCGACAGCTTGCGGATGTCGCGGGTGACGCAGTATTGCAGCAGCGCCTCGGCATCCGGCCCCGTCACCTCGAATTTCCGGAGCGGCGACAGGTCCATGACCACCGCCTTCTCGCGGCAGGCCCAGTATTCCTCGATCGGCCCGTCATTGTTGAAACGGTTCGGCAGCCAGTAGCCGCGATATTCGGCGTGGTTGCGGGTCAGCGCCGAGAAGCGCGGATGAAAGGCTGTTTCCTGGGTCATTTCGGGCTCTGCATCAGGGGTCATTCGGATGGCGATTGCGCGCGAGAATTTCTCTTTGTCTGAATAGGTGCGGACATGGATATCCGTCGGATCCCAGCCATTCGCAGCGTCGATGTCGTCCGGGCAGGACGACGAGACGCAGACGAGATCGGTCAGCGCCCGCATCAGCACGTAATCGCCCGGCCGTGACCATGGCTCGTCGAGATAGAGCTGGTTCTGGTGGTCGATGTTGGTGTTGTAGAAATAATTGAGCGCTTCCCAGCCCTTGCGCGGAGCAATGCCATAGGGCTTGAGCGCATGGTTGAAATTGTCGGTGCAATTGACATGGCCAGGGTAGCCCATGTCGTCGTAATAGCGCGAATTGCACGCAGTCGCGAAAGCATCATGACGCCCGACCGTATCCTGCACGATCTCCACCAGAGGCTCGAAATCGCGATCGAACGCCTTGGAAGGCAGCCCCGGCGTCGGATAGCTGCGTCCCAGCAGCGTGCGCGTCACCGTCGCGTCCAGCGCCAGATCAAGCCCCTTGTCCACCTTGCGGGCGGAAAAAGCCTGAAAGTCCGTGCATTGCCGGCCGCTGACGTCAATAATCTGGATGAATTCGCCCGCTCTTACGAAATAGGCCGAGGCCGTAGCAGCACGGACGCGCAAATCCTGCACCGGATCGGCCATCGGCTCGGGCAGCAGTTCCTCATAGCTTCGTTCAACATTGGCGCGTGCGACGCGCAGTTCAAGCGCTGTCGCTGTATTCTGCAGTTCCGCATCCATCGCCGGCGCTGGTGCCGAGACAATCAGCAGCCCGTCGAGCATGATCGTCAATTCTGCCGAGGCGCCCGGCGACGAGCTTTCGCCGAAAAGCACGAGCGCCTGCGCTCCGGCAGGATCGACATTGCGCCGTTTCAATGCGCTCAACGTCCGCTTGGCGCTGTCGCCGTCTCTGGCAAGGATATCCTGAAGGCCAACTGCCGGCCGCGAAAAACCAACCCCGAGACCGGCCGCGTTGAACCGGCCCTTTCCATCGACAAAGCTGACCTCGCAGAGCTGACCGCCTTCGACATCGTTGACGGTAATCCGGTCACCGGGAGCCACCTTGACGACCGTCGTGCCTCGCCCCTTGACGCGGTACCGCTCGACGCCAGCGGGCAGCGCCGGAATACCCGGCCTTAGAATCGTACTGGGCCGCGGCGGCATGAGCGCGCCTGCAAATCGTCCGGAATTGGTCATCTCAGCTCCCACCCGATGGCACAGTCGTTTCGGCAGTCTTAAAGCGCCGCTTTATGCACCGGCAATATGGCCAAACTATCCTACGGGAGATCTTGGAAAGTAAAGAGAGACTTGACCCAGAGGAAAAAAAATTCACTATGAGGATAAGCTTGGGTCGAAAAAACAAGACGGGAACCGGGTGGCGACACTGCGGAATGCAGGCTCCGCCCAACGGCAAAGACCGAAGCGAAAACCATCAATTCAGGGGACGCGCGACATACGCGCTAAGACAAAACTGGTCGAGGAGACTGTTCATGGCATCTATTGTTGAGACCGAGGGATCAGCCGCTGCCTCGGGCACCGGGCTGATTCGCGCGCTGGATTGGAAAGGAGCATTCTGGGTCGCCGCCGGCGTCCCCCCGCTCGTGCTTTTCTCCATCGGCGGCATCGCCGGCACGACGGGCAAGCTCGCCTTCGTCGTCTGGATCATTTCGATGGTGATGGGGTTCCTGCAATCCTTCACCTATGCCGAAATCGCCGGGATGTTCGGCAACAAGTCCGGCGGCGCGTCGATCTACGGGGCAACGGCCTGGCTGCGCTATTCGAAATTCATCGCGCCACTGTCGGTCTGGTGCAACTGGTTCGCCTGGTCGCCGGTTCTGTCGCTCGGCTGCGCCATCGCCGCCGGCTATATCCTGAACGCCCTATTCCCCATCCCCGGCGCCGACGCCCCGGCCGTCATGGAATGGATCAATGCCAATATGGCAACGCTGACCGCCGATAGCCCGCGCGTCGCCGAGTGGCTTGCAGCCAATGCCGGCAAGACACCGCAGGACGCCATTTCGGCCCTTCTGTCGACCGATGCCGTCACTGCGCTGACGCCTGCGATCCGCACCTGGTCGCTCGCCACCTTCGACATCCCGTTCCTTGCCACGGCAAACCTGAACGCCACCTTCGTCATCGGCGGCATCCTGATGCTGGTGATCTTCGCGATCCAGCATCGCGGCATCCAGGGAACGGCAAGCGTCCAGAAATGGCTCGCCATCATCGTCCTCCTGCCTTTGCTGGTCATCGGCCTCTACCCAATCTTCTCCGGACAGATCGACAGTGCCAACGTCACCGGCCTGATCCCCCCGACGGCGGCCTATTCCGGCCTCGATGGTATCTGGAGCAATGGCGGCTGGACGCTGTTCCTCGGCGGTCTCTATATCGCCGCATGGTCGACCTACGGGTTCGAGACGGCCGTCTGCTACACCCGTGAACTGAAGAACCCGAAGACGGATACCTTCAAGGCGATCTTCTATTCCGGTCTCCTGTGCTGCCTGTTCTTCTTCCTCATACCCTTCACGTTCCAGGGCGTTCTCGGCCATGCGGGCATGCTCGCACCCGGCATCGTCGATGGTACGGGCGTAGCCGAAGCGCTCGGCAACCTCGTTCACGGGGGCAAGATCGTCACGCAGATCCTCGTCATCCTGATGATCATGGCGCTGTTCCTCGCGATCATGACGGCGATGGCCGGTTCGTCGCGGACGCTTTATCAGGGCGCTAAGGACGGCTGGCTGCCGAAATATCTCGACCACGTCAACGAGCACGGCGCGCCCACCCGCGCCATGTGGACCGATTTCGCCTTCAACCTCATCCTGCTTGCCATCGCATCCGACGTGGCCGGCTATTTCTTCGTGCTCGCCGTCTCCAATGTCGGCTACATCATCTTCAACTTCCTCAACCTCAATGCCGGCTGGATCCACCGCATGGATTCAGGGCATGTCGCGCGCCCGTGGAAGGCACCGACCTGGCTGATCGGCGTCAACACCGTTCTCGCCTTCGTTAATGCGCTCTTCCTCGGCGCAGGCGCCAAGGTCTGGGGTTATTCCAACGCGCTCTGGGTCGGCTTCATCTTCGCCGCGCTCATCCTGCCGGTCTTTGCCTATCGCCACTATGTGCGTGATGGCGGCAAGTTCCCGGCAGGCGCGATGGAAGACTTAGGGCTCGTCGGCCAGGACCTGGGCGTCAAGAAAGCGGGCATCCTGCCCTACGCAGCACTGGCTGCCGGTCTGGCTGTGGTCCTGGCGGCAAACGCCTACTTCCAGCTTCCGGCCTGATCGACCAGAGCAAACAGCCAGAGGCCGCGCATCAAAAGGTGCGCGGCCCTTTTTTATGATGTCTCAGGGCCAGTCGGCGTAGCCCGAGGACAGCACGCTGTTTTCCGATCCTGCCGAAGCGCGAGCGATTTCACGATAGCCGGCCGGCGAAAGCCCGGTCTTGCGCTTGATGAAATGGCTGAAATAGGTCGGATCACGAAAGCCGAGGCTGTCGGAGATTTCCTGGATATTGCGGGCCGACCGCTCCAGCCTGAGCTTCGCCTCCTGCACCACGCGCTCATGCAGAAGCTGGATCGGCGAGCGCCCGAGCGCCCTCTGGCAGATCGAGTGAAGCCGATCGGTCGTGACTCCCAGCTCCGCGGCATAGTCGCGGATCGGCCGGTGCTGACGAAACCACACCTCTACCAGCTGCCGGTATCTCTGCAGGATCGAGCCGCTTTCGCCGCGCCCGCGCTGCTCGGCCTTCTCCCCGCCGGATATGCGCCAAACGGCCATCAGCAACAGCCGCATATAGGCGGACACGACCATCCAGGAAGCGCGAGACGGATCGCTGAGTTCCCGCACGAAGCCAGAAATCAGCGGAATGATCTCATGGACCGACACGGCGTCCGGTTCTTCGATCAGCTTCGGCTGCTCAATGAAAATGCGTAGCGAATAGGATTCCACCTTGTCACCGATCGCATCGACGATGATCTGCGGCGACGCGCCGATCAGATAGGCTTCAGCCCCGGCGGCGATCGAAACTTCGCAGCGCGCCTGTGGCGGCAGGAAGGCGAAGGCAGGGCCATGCAGCCGCCGATGCTCTCCATCGTCGAAATCAAGCTCGGCCTCTCCCTCCGTCAAAAGGAAGAAATGATGAAAATCGGCATAGAGCCCTTTTTGAAAGCGGATGCGCCGATGCGACAAAGACGGTTCCCGCCGCTCGCCGCGCGCGTGATGATGGATGCCCCCATCTGTCGCCATCGCATTCTTCCTCCCGAACACCAAATTGAAACCATGAATACCAGATAATAACAATATTAACCCAATAAAACACATTCCATCCCTCAAACATCGGCGTAGTCTTCCGTCATCAGCCTTTGGGAGGAGGCAGCTCAACAGACCCATGCAGGACGCGCGGCCTTCTCGGCCCGGCCCTTGCGTGCGTGCATCTCCCTTAAAGATCAACGCAGGCGCAGCCTGCAGGCGAATGGGTGAAGACGGTGTTTGTGGCAAAGCTCATGATCAACGACGAGGCGATGGACGCATCCGATGCATCCACCTTCGAGCGCGTCGATCCGCTGACCGGCGATGTCGCGACGATCGCCCCGGCGGGCTCGATTGCCGATATGGCAAAGGCCGCCAATGCCGCAGCCGCCGCCTTCCCCGCTTGGTCGGAAACCGGCCCCGGCGAACGGCGCAAGCTGCTGAATGCCGCCGCCGATATCCTGACCGCCCGCACCCCCGATTTCATCGCCGCCATGACCGGCGAGACCGGCGCCACCGCGCAGTGGGCGGCGATCAACTGCGGCCTTGGCGCCGATATCCTTCGGGAAGCCGCGGCAATGACCACGCAGGTCACCGGCGAAATCATCCCCTCCGGCATCCCGGGCAGTCTTGCCATGGCCGTCCGCCAGCCTGCCGGCGTCTGTGTCGGCATCGCGCCGTGGAATGCGCCGATCATCCTCGGCACCCGCGCCATCGCCATGCCGCTCGCCTGCGGCAACACGGTGGTTCTCAAGGCCTCCGAACTCTGCCCGAAGACCCATTGCCTGATCGGCGACGTCTTGCGCGCAGCCGGTTTTCCGCGCGGCGTCGTCAATGTCGTCACCAATGCGCCGAAGGATGCGGCCGCCGTTGTCGAGGCGCTGATCGCCCACCCGGCCGTCCGCCGCGTCAATTTCACCGGCTCGACGCGTGTCGGCCGCATCATCGCCGAATCTTCGGCCCGGCATCTGAAGCGTTGCCTGCTCGAACTCGGCGGCAAGGCACCGTTCATCGTGCTTGCCGATGCCGATATCGACGAGGCCGTGCGCGCTGCCGCCTTCGGCGCCTTCATGAACCAGGGCCAGATCTGCATGTCGACCGAGCGGATCATTCTCATGGACGAGATCGCCGACGAATTCGTCGGCAAGTTCCAGGTCAAAGCCGAAACCCTCATCGCCGGCAGCCCGCAGGATGGCAACACGCCGCTCGGCACGCTGATCAACGCCGAAGCCGTCCGGCGCGTAAAGGGTCTGATCGACGATGCATTGCAGAAGGGCGCGGTCCTCGTCTGCGGCGGCGCTGCCAACGGCACGCTGATGGATGCGACCGTGGTCGATCATGTGACGCCGGCCATGCGCATCTATCGCGAGGAAAGTTTCGGGCCGGTCGCCGCCATCATCCGCGTCGGCAGCACCGATGAAGCCGTGACGGTCGCCAACGACAATGAATATGGCCTGTCGTCGGCCGTCTTCAGCCGCGACATCAACGCGGCCCTCGCCGTCGCCAGGCGGCTCGAATCCGGCATCTGCCACATCAACGAGGCGACCGTTTCCGACGAGCCGCAAATGCCCTTCGGTGGTGTCAAGTCGAGCGGCTACGGCCGCTTCGGCGGCAAGGCGGCGATCGACGAATTCACCGAACTGCGCTGGATCACCTTGGCATCCGGCAAACGGGATTATCCGATCTAGGCATCCGAAGGAATGAACACACGGGGGCTGGGAGGCCCCGCAACAGGGAGGAAAACTTCATGAACGGCAATTTCCGTAACGGAAAATTCGATCCGGCGTCTTTGACCCGCCGCTCTTTCATTGCAGCGACCGCAGCAGGCGGCGCGGCGCTCGCACTCTCGGGCCGCACAGCCTTCGCTCAGAGCGGCGATACGCTGAAGGTCGGCTTCATCAGCCCCCGCACCGGCCCGCTCGCCGGCTTCGGCCAGACCGACGGCTACGTGCTCGACCTCGCGCGCAAGGCGCTGGCATCCGGCTTCCAGGCGGGCGGCAAGACATTCCAGGTCGAAGTCCTCGATCAGGATACTCAGTCCGATCCGTCGCGCGCCGGCCAACTGGCAAAGGACCTGATCAACAATCAGGGTGTCGACCTGATGCTAGCCGTCTCCACCCCGGAAACCATCAATCCAGTGGCCGACGCCTGCGAGGCGGCCGGCGTCCCCTGCCTCTCCACCGTCATGCCCTGGGAAGCCTGGTATTTCGGCCGCGGCGCCAAGCCCGGCGCGCCCTCGCCGTTCAAATGGACCTATCATTTCGGTTTCGGCGTCCACGAATTCTTCAAGACCTATGTCTCGCAATGGAACCTGATCGAGACCAATAGACGAGTCGGCGTCATGTATCCGAACGACGCCGACGGCAACGCCATCCGTGCCAATCTGGCGCCGCTTCTTGCCAAGGAAGGTTTCACGATCGTCGACCCCGGCGCCTATGAGACCGGCACCACCGACTTTTCCGCGCAAATTGCCCTGTTCAAGCAGGAAGGCGTCGAGATATTCAACTCCTTCCCGATCCCTCCGGATTTCGCCGCTTTCTGGCGCCAGGCGGCCCAGCAGGGCCTGACACGGCAGGTCAAGATCTGCCAGGTGGCGAAGACCGGCCTCTTCCCCTCAGACATCGAGGCGCTGGGCGATCTCGGCTTCAATATCTGCAGCGCGGCCTATTGGCACAAGGCATTCCCCTACAAGTCCTCGCTGACCGGCGTCTCCGGCACCGAACTTGCCGACGGCTATGAGGCGACGAGCGGCAAGCAATGGACGCAGCAGCTTGGCGCCAGCCTGTCGCTGCTCGACGCCGGCTTCGAGGCCTTGAAAGCGGCAAGCGATGCGAAGAGCAAGGAAGCCGTCACCAAGGCGCTGAGCACCTTGCAGACGACCACGATTGCCGGAAAGGTGGATTTCACCAGCGGACCAGTGGCCAATGTCTCGCCCGGCCCGATCATCGGAGCGCAATGGGTCAAGGCGCCGGAAGGCAGCAAATTCGCGCTCGATTACGTCGTCACGGAAAATGCCACCGACCCGAATGTGCCGGTGGGGGTCAAGACAGTTCCCTACAATGGATAACAGTTCCGTGCGGCAGCAGATAAGAGAGGCACCGCCGGGAGAAGCATTTCTCTCGGCGCAGGGGATCGACAAGCGCTTCGGGGCGCTTGTGGTTCTCGACAATGTCCATTTCTCCATGGGCCAAGCGGACGCGGTCGGCATTGTCGGTCCGAACGGCGCCGGCAAGACAACGCTTCTGAGCGTTCTCGCAGGCGCCTTTCCGCCGAGCGGAGGAACGATCCGTTTCGATGGCCGCGACGTCACCGCGCAAGGAGCCGCGAACCGCTGCCACCTCGGCCTCGTACGCACCCATCAGGTTCCAAAACCCTTCAGCGGCATGACGGCCTTCGAAAACGTCCTTGTCGCCGCCTCCCATGGCGGCGCGGCCAGCCGCGACGAGGCTTATGAGCGCGCGATCGACTCGCTGACGCTCTGCGGTATGCGCGGCGTCGCCAACCGTCAGGCCGATACGCTCGGCCTGCTCGATCGTAAACGGCTGGAACTCGCCAGGGCGCTCGCAACAAAACCGAAACTGATGCTGCTCGACGAGATCGGCGGCGGCCTGACGGATGGCGAGGCACAGGAATTGGTCGGCACGATCCTCGAACTGCGCCGCCGCGGCATCGGCATCGTCTGGATCGAGCATATCGTCCATATCCTGCTGCAGGTCGCCGAACGGCTGATCTGCATGGATGCGGGCCGGATCATCGCCGACGGCGAGCCTACAACGGTCATGAGCGATGCCGCCGTGGTCAAGGCTTATCTCGGAGGCGCACCCGCATGAGCCTCATCTCCATCCGCAACCTCGAGGTCCGCCACGGCCTGCTTCAGGCCGTGCGCGACGTCAGCTTCGATCTCGCCAAGGGCGATGTGCTGGCGCTGGTCGGCGCCAATGGCGCCGGCAAGACGACGCTTCTACGCTCCGTCGCCGGCGCCCACCTGCCGGCCTCCGGACGCATCCTGCTCGGCGATGAAGACCTCGCCGCCGTCCCCGCGCACAAGCGCATCGCCATGGGCATCGCGCTGGTGCCGGAAGGCCGCCGCCTTTTCACGCAGATGACGGTCGAGGAAAACCTGCTGCTCGGGAAAACTGCCGGCAGGCAGGGCGACTGGACCATCGACCGCGTCTTCGACGCCTTCCCCAACCTCGTCCCCCGCCGCCATGCCAAGACCGGACATCTCTCCGGCGGCGAGCAGCAGGCAACGGCGATCGGCCGCGCATTGATGAGCAACCCGGATATTCTCCTGCTCGACGAAGTCTCGCTCGGCCTGTCGCCTCTGGTCGTCGAGCGTGTTTACGCGCACCTGCAGACCCTGCTCACCTCCGGCACCACCGTCGTGCTGGTCGAGCAGGATCTTGGCCGCGCCATGGCGGTCGCCAGCCGCGTCATCTGCATGCTGGAAGGCCGCATCGTGCTCGACAAGCCGACTCGCGGCGTCACCCGCGACCAGATCACCGAGGCTTACTTCGGGCTGCATCGGACGAACACGGGGAGGACGGCATCGTGATCGACACTCTGATCCAGGGCATCCTGCTCGGTGGCTACTATGCCGTCATCGCCTGTGGCCTGTCCTTCATGTTCTCCGTCATGCGGATCATCAATCTTGCCCATGGCAGCCTGGCGGTCGCTTCGGGCTACGGCCTGTGGCTGCTCGCCTCCAAATTCGGCATCCCGCCCTTTGCCGGGCTGCTGATCGTCCTGCCCATCATGGCGGCCGTCGGCTGGCTGTTGCAGCGCTATCTGCTCGAGCGCAGTGCCCGCGGCGGTGCGCTCCTGCCGATCCTCACCACCTTCGGCCTCGCCATCGTCATCGACAACCTGCTGTTCGAACAGTTCGGCGCCGACACGCGCTCGCTGGCCCCGTTCATCGGCAGCCTGTCCTATGACAGCTGGGAACTGCCCGGCGGCATCTATGTCGGCAAGCTCGCCATCCTGATGATGGCAACCGCGATTACCCTGCTTGGCGGCCTGCAGCTCTTCCTCAGCCGTTTTGCCCTCGGCCGCGCCATCCGCGCCACGGCCGAGGATCCCGACACGGCCGGCCTCGTCGGCATCGATGCCCGCAAGGTCAATGCACTAGCCGCGGCGATCGCCATGGTGACGGTCGGCATCGCCGGTGCCTTTCTCGGCATGCGGGCGACCTTCGATCCCTATTCCGGCGGGCCGCAACTGCTCTTCGCCTTCGAGGCGGCCGTGATCGGCGGCGCGGGTTCGCTCTGGGGCACCCTCATCGGCGGCGTCGTGCTCGGCCTTGCCCAGTCGCTCGGCGCGCAATTCCACCCGCAGGGGTTCCTCATCGGCGGCCATGTCGCCTTCCTTCTCGCCCTTTTCGCCCGGCTGTTCCTGACCGGCGTGCCCATCGTCAGCCGGGCCAGCATCGGGAAAGTCCGCCTGTCCCTCCGGAGCAAGACATGACCGTCCTCGCCAACGATATCTCCGTCGAACGCTGGACCCGTTCGTCCCGGCTGGCGCTGTCAACCATGGCGGCGGTGCTCTGCCTCCTCGCCCTCGCGCCGCTTGTCCTCGGCGCCGGCGCGGTCGATCGGATGACCGCACTGTTCGTCTACGTCATCCTCGCTGCGATGTGGAACGCACTTGCCGGCTTTGGCGGCCTCGTCTCCGTCGGGCAGCAGGTCTTCTTCGGCCTCGGCGCCTATTTCACCATCCGCCTTGCCGATGCTGGGTTGAACCCGTTCCTCTCGCTGTTTGCCGCCGCTCTCATCACCGGCGCACTCTCGTTGCCCCTTTCGCTCTTCATGCTGCGGCTGAAGGGCGGCGAGTTCGCCATCGGCATGTGGGTGATCTCGGCGCTGACGCATATGCTGGTCAATCTCGACCGGCTGATCCAGGGCGAGACCGGCACCTCGATGATCTCGCTCAACGTCTATGACAGCGGCACGCGTCGCGCCGTCATCTACTGGCTGGCGCTCGCCTCGATGGCAGCCCTTCTCGGCATCCTCTTTGTCCTCCTGCGCAGCCGCACGGGCGCGGCGATCCAGGCGATCCGCGACAATGAGGACGCAGCCGCCTCCGTCGGCGTGCATGTCATCGGCACCAAGCGCCTGCTCTTCGTGCTCGCCGCCTTCGGCATCGCCGTTGCCGGCGGGCTGTGGCTGGCCTCGGCCACGACCTTCCAGCCGAAGACCTATTTCAGCGTTCAATGGACCGCCTACATGATCTTCATGGTGCTGGTCGGCGGCATCGGCAAGTTCGAGGGCGCGATCCTCGGCGCTGTGCTGTTCTTCATCATCGAGACCTTCTTCGGCGCGCTCGGCGTCTGGTACCTGATCGGGCTCGGCGCCACCGCCGTGATCTTCTCGCTCTATCTACCGCGCGGTTTGTGGGGCGAGATCGAGCGCCGCTTTGACCTCCAACTGCTTCCCGTCGGCTACCGGCTGAAATTCCCCGGCCCGAACAAAATCCAATGGGAACAATGATCTGTCCGGCCATCCGGACTCTCTTGTGAAAGGTGAATTTCATGCTTTTCGGTAAAACGATCCTGGTGACCGGCATAGCTTCCGGCATCGGCGCGCGCACCGCAGAAGTGGCGGCCCAGATGGGCGCCGAGGTCATCGGCGTCGACGTCCGCGAACCCGCCAGGGGGACCGCTGCCTTCATCAAGGGCGACCTCTCGACCGCCGCCGGCGTCGCCGATATCGTCGCACAGCTTCCGACACGCCTCGACGCGCTCGCCAATGTCGCCGGCCTCTCCGGCGATACCGGCATCGTCTCGACGCTATCAGTCAACTTCTACGGCTTGCGGGCCCTGTCCGAAGCCGTTGCCCCGCGCCTGCGCGAAAGCGGCGCCATCGTCAATGTCGCCTCGATCGCCGGTTACGGCTGGCGCGCCAATCTCGATCGGGCAAAGACGCTGATTGGCATCGAGGGCTTTCCGGATGTGGCAGCGGTTGCCGACAAACACGACCTCAGGGACGAGGAAGGCTATCCGCTTTCCAAGGAACTGCTCCTGCTCTGGACCATGCGCGCCGCCCATCAGCCGCTGTTCAAGGAACGCCGCATCCGGGTCAATGCGGTGAGCCCCGGCCCGGTCGAGACGCCGATCCTCAAACAGTTCCGCGCCGTGCTTGGCGACGCCCGGGTCGACAGCGACATCACCCGCGTTGGCCGCGCCGGCACATCCGCCGATATCGCACCCGCGATCCTCTTCCTCTGCTCGGACGGAGCCCGCTGGATCAACGGCGCCAATCTTGCCGCCGATGGCGGCCTCGAAGCCTCGATCAATGCCGAAGTCCTCGGTTTCTAGTTTCATTCCCCAGGAGCCCCTCATGAACATTTCCCTTCTCATCAACGGCACTGACCGCGCAGCCTTAAGCGGCCGCACCTATGACCGGATCGATCCCTTTACCGAAAAGCTCGCAAGCCGCGCCGCCGCCGCCGGCCTGGAGGATGTGGAAGCCGCTATCGAAGCAGCGTCCGCCGCCTTCCCCGCCTGGTCGCAGACCGGTCCTGGCCAGCGCCGTGTGATCCTGATGAAGGCGGCCGACATCATGGATGCCAAGATCGGCGAATTCACCAAACTGATGATCGAGGAGACGGGCGCCACCGCGCCCTGGGCCGGCTTCAATGTCATGTTGGCCGCCAATATCCTGCGCGAGGCGGCCTCGATGACGACGCAGATTTCCGGCGAGATCATCCCCTCCGACAAGCCGGGCACGCTCGCCATGGGCGTGCGGCAGGCGGCCGGCGTCTGCCTTGCCATCGCGCCCTGGAACGCACCCGTCATCCTCGGCACCCGCGCCGTTGCCATGCCGATCGCCTGTGGCAACACCGTCATCCTCAAGGCCTCCGAACAATGCCCCGGCACGCACCGGTTGATCGCCACCGCACTTTCTGAGGCCGGCCTGCCCGCCGGGGTGATCAACGTCGTGACCAACGCCCCGGAAGACGCCCCGGAAATCGTCGCCGCTCTGATCGCCCATCCGGCGGTCAAACGCGTCAACTTCACCGGCTCGACCAAGGTCGGCAAGATCATTGCCGAGACCTGCGGCAAGCATCTGAAGCCCGCCTTGCTCGAACTCGGCGGCAAGGCGCCGCTGGTCATCCTCGATGACGCCGATATCGACGGCGCCGTGAACGCCGCCATCTTCGGCGCCTTCATGCATCAGGGCCAGATCTGCATGTCGACCGAGCGCATCATCGTCGATGAAGCCATCGCCGATCAGTTCGTCGCCAAATTGGCCGCCCGCGCCAGCCAACTTCCGGCCGGCGACCCGCGTGGCCACGTTGTGCTCGGCTCGCTGATCAGCCTCGACTCCGCCATTAAGATGGAAGAGCTGATCGCCGACGCGACGGCGAAGGGCGCAAAACTCGTGGCCGGCGGCAAGCGCTCGGGCACCGTGGTCGAGGCGACGTTGCTCGATCATGTGACACCCGACATGCGCGTCTATTCGGAAGAATCCTTCGGCCCAGTCAAGCCGATCGTCCGTGTCTCCGGCGAAGAAGAGGCGATCCGCGTTGCCAACGACACCGAATATGGCCTGTCCTCCGCCGTCTTCAGCCGTGACGTCCAGAGGGCAATGGCGGTTGCGGCACGGATTGAATCCGGCATTTGCCACATCAACGGCCCGACGCTTCACGACGAGGCGCAAATGCCCTTCGGCGGCGTCAAGGGCAGCGGCTACGGCCGCTTCGGCGGCAAGGCTGCGATCAACGAATTCACCGACTTGCGCTGGATCACGGTTGAGGATTCCACGCAGCATTATCCCTTCTGACCCCCTTTGACGGGACCGATTTCGCCCGTGCTTGACATCGCGGGCGATTCAACCTGTAAATTCTCTGCTTCCTTCCCCGCCGGCTTGGCGTAAGCAGTGAGTTACCTCTCATGACCGACGAGACCCCGGAAACGAAACTCACCGCATCCAAGCGGCGCTGGGCCGAGGAAGGCAAGTTTCTGACGGGGAAAATCACCCGCTCAGACACCAACCGCCTGCCGCCCGGCCAGCATCTCGTCAAGAACTGGCCGGTTCTCGATCTCGGCCAGCAGCCGCGTATCCAGACAACGGAATGGGCACTGCAGATCATCGGCGCCGTCGAAAATCCGGTGAAACTCGACTGGGACGCTTTCCACCGCTTGCCGCAAAGCAACACGCTCTCCGACATCCATTGCGTGACGACCTGGTCGCGCTACGACAATCGGTGGCAGGGCGTCTCCACGCACGACCTGCTCGATCTGGTGATGCCAAAGCCGGAAGCCAAGTTCGTGATGCTGACCAGCTATGACGGCTACGCCACGAACCTGCCGCTTGAAGATTTCGCCGCCGAAGAGGGCATTCTCGCGACCGCCTGGGAAGGCGAACCGCTGACGCGCGACCATGGCGGCCCGATGCGCCTCGTCATCCCGCATCTCTTTTTCTGGAAAAGCGCCAAATGGCTACGCCGCATCGAGTTCCTGATCGGCGATCAGGCCGGCTTCTGGGAAAAGAACGGCTATCACATGCTTGGCGATCCCTGGCGCGAGCAGCGCTACTCCGGCGATTGAGCATCAGCTACGCTCTGCTGTCTCCTCCGCTTCCGGACAGTCCGGCTGCCTATCGGTATGCGCCTTCTCGCCAACAACCTCGTAAAGCTCCAGCGCCGTCGCCCTGCCCTTGACCTGCGCCTCCCCGAGCGGGCGGAAGATGATCGCGTCTCCGCATTGTGCCACCACCGCGCTGCTGGCCAGGATCGCCGTGCCATAGACCTTGTTCATGCCCTCTAGGCGTGAGGCGACATTCACCGTGTCGCCCATGGCGGTATATTGCAGCCGCTCCCTGGCCCCGACACTGCCGACGACCGCCGTGCCGGTATGAACGCCGAAACGGGTCCGCAACTCCGGCAGACCCCGCGCCTTCAGATCGGCATTGAACACCGTGAGCCTCCTCTCCACCGCCAGAGCGCAGCGGCAGGCATTCTCCGCATGACGCTCGTTGGCGACCGGCGCATTCCACATGGCAAAGACGGAATCTCCGAGAAACTGGATGATCTCGCCGCCATGGGCGCTGACGGTCTCGTTGAAGATGTCGAAATAATCCGACAGGAGGGCGAGGACCTCTTCCGGCGTACGCTGCTCGCTCAACGTCGTAAAATCATAGATATCGGTAAACCACGCGGTCACTTCCTGCCGGCGCCCGCCCCTGCCCGCGAACTCGCCGGATTCGATGCCCTTGCGCACCAGTTCCTTCGGCACATAGAGCGCAAAGGTGAAGATCGCGTCGCGCGCCCGGTTCATCGCCCGCCCGAGGGTCGATATTTCGGTGACGTGGGATGAGACTTCGCTCGGCGCAGTAAAATCGAGATCCTGCAACCGGTTTGCATTGGCAGTGAGTTGGCCAAGCGACTGGGTGATCAGCCGGGCCATGAACAATGCGGTCATGAGCCCGAGGATGACGATGGCGGCAGCAATGGCGAGCCCCTGATAGAGGTTGCGACTGGCGGCCGCCGTCAACTCGTCCAGCGGTGCCGCTACCACCGTGCGGTGTCCGGCAAGCAAAACAATCGACTTCACCGAGGTCGCCATGACGATATAAGTGCGCCCGCCGATGTCGGCGAAGCTCACCCCGCTGTCCTTCGGTAGATTGGCCCTGATGCCGGCGAGCAGTGGATCGAGGGGTCTTGAAACATCCAAGTCGCCCCTCTCCTTCAACGCCGTCATCCGGGCCATCAGCCCGCGGTCGGAATGCATGATCGGCCTCCCGGTCGCATCCATCACAAAGGCGACGGTCCCGGGGGTCAGGCGCTCACGCGCCATGAACTCGGTGATCGTGCCGAGATCGATATCCGCGCCGATGACAATGCCGCCATTGCCGCGATGCGCTTGCGAAATGCTCATGCCGAGCGCACCCGTTGTCGCCATCGTATAGGGGCCGATTGCCGCCGGCTTCATGCCATTCACCGCAGCCTGGTACCATGGACGTTTCGTGGGATCGAAGCCGGTGTTGAGAAGGCGGCGCTCCAGCATCTGGTTGCCATCCTTGTCGAGGAAGATGAGCCGGTTATTGCGCGCTTCCGCGCCCTCCGGCTCCATTGAGCGTACGGCGACAACGGCACCTGCCGGTGCGTCGAGTGCCTTGCGCCACGCCTGCGCCCTCAGATCGACGGCCTGAATAAAGGCGCCATCCGGATAGCCGGCATAAATGCCGTCGAGATCCGGTGACTGGGCGATGATTTCGCGCAGCAGCGTGATCTTGTCGCCCAAACGCTCCGGCGGCGGCACAAGGAAGGAATTGGCGATCGACGCGGTGAACCCGACCAGTGCCGTCGTGCGTCCGGAAAGTATGCCCAGGCGGTCGACCAGGCGATCGGAAAAGGCGCGCATATCGGCCTCGGCATTGACGAGGGCAGAATCCCGAGCCCGCCAGTAGCCGAAACCGACGAGCGTGCCCGAAACGGCGATCAGCAAGGCTGCCATTGCGAGACCCAGAAGCGAGCGCAGCGACCTGGTCCAGCCTGCCGATATTCCCTTTGCGACAGGACCAACCGATTGTTCCGACATGCCTTTTCTCTGACCCCGAATATGCTGCCATCACAAGAAATTGCAGCTCAAACAAGAATATCAGCGGGTGGTAAATTCGTACACAAAAACGGCGATGCGACCGTCGGCCTCCTCCTATTTCGCTCTCGCGTCTTTCAATGGCTTGCCCGAGACTTCGGCCGCCGCCTCCCGGATCGTCTGCATCAGAATGGCAAGCGGCATGGAGGGAATGGCGTTGGCCCGCATGGTCAACCCGACCGGCCCCTTCGTCTCGCTGGTATCGATCGGCAGCGTTGCCAGCATCCCGTCTTCGATATCGCCGGCGACGACGCCCGTCGAGATGATCCAGATCGCATCACTGGCCCGCACGAAGGCCCGACCGAAGGAATCGGAGACGGTCTCGATCTGGTTCGGCAGGCTGGCGATGCCGTTGGCGATCAGATAGCGCTCGACGAACGGCCGGATGATCGAGGCGCGTGTCGGCATCAGCACCGGATAGCTCCCGAGATTGTCGAACACGGACCGCTTTGCCGAAAGCAGCGGATGCCCCTTGCGCACGACGAAGACGACCTGCTCGGAATAGAGATGCTCGAAGGAAAACCCCGTCATCTGCTCGGGCGCGGCCAGGCGCCCCACCACCAGATCGAGGTCGCCGACCCGCAACTGCTCCAGAAGCACGGCGTTCTCGCCGGTGACAATCTTGATACGGCTGCCGGTGTCTTCCTTCAGAAAATGCGCCATGGCGCGCGGCATGATCCGCGTCGAGACGGTCGGAAGCGCGCCGACCCGGACCGGCGGGCCGTCACCCGACCGCTCCTGCGAAACAGAATCCAGCCCCTGCCGGATGGCCGTCAATGCCGCCCCCGCATGCCGCAGGAAAGCTTCGCCGTAACGGGTGATCTTGATGCCGCGGCCGTCGCGCTCGAACACGGCGACACCCAGCACCTCTTCCAGTTCGCGGATCGTCTTGGTCACGGCCGGCTGGCTGACATGCAGAAGGCCTGCCGCCTTCATCACGCTCTTCTGGCGGGCGACCTCGACAAAGGTCTGCAAATGACGGAATTTTACACGAGCGTCGATCATGAGAACTCATAACTTGCGAGTTAATGATAGGCAATAAAATGTCATTTTACCTAACCAGATTAAAGCCCCAATCTGGCGGCGGAGGAGAATTCCAGTGCAGTTTGCCCACATCAACGACATCACGCTCCATTATCAGGTCATTGGCGCTGCCAATGACAAGCCGGTGCTTGTCTTTGCCAATTCGCTTGGCACCGATTTCCGTATCTGGCGGGATGTGATCGTGCGGTTCGCCGGGGACTTCGCCATCGTCCTCTACGACAAGCGCGGCCACGGCCTTTCCGATATCGGCGATGTCCCCTATTCGATGGACCTGCACGTCTCTGATCTCGCCGGCCTGCTCGATCTCCTGTCCGTCAGGCAGGCGATCATTTGCGGCCTGTCGGTGGGCGGCCTGATCGCGCAGGGCCTCTATGCAACGCGACCGGATCTGGTGCGCGCGATCATTCTCTGCGACACCGCCCACAAGATCGGCACCGTGGAATCATGGAACGCGCGCATCGCGACCGTCGAGCAGAACGGTATTGGGAACATCGCCGACGGCGTCCTCGAGAAATGGTTCACCCCCGCTTTCCGCCGGCCGGAAAACAACGCCTATCACGGCTACCGCAACATGCTCGTCCGCCAGCCGGTCACCGGTTATGCCGGCACCTGTGCCGCGATCCGCGATGCCGATTTCACCGAGGCCGCAAAGCGCATCGCGGTGCCTACCCTGTGCATCGTTGGCGACCAGGACGGTTCGACACCACCCGATCTCGTTCTATCGACCGCAAAGCTTATCCCCGGCGCGCGCTACGAAGTCATCCGTGACGCAGGTCATATCCCCTGCGTCGAACAGCCGGAGGCGCTGACCGCCGTGCTGCGTGCCTTCATCGATATCGTCCTGTCTGGAGAAAAAGCCCATGAATGACGCGACCGCGCCGACCGAACGTTACCGCCAGGGCTTGATCACCCGCCGTGCCGTGCTGGGCGACCGTCACGTCGACCGGGCCCAGTCCGCCACGACGGATTTCGACCAACCCTTTCAGGAGTTGATCACGGAAGCCGCCTGGGGCAACCTCTGGTCACGGCCGACCTGGTCGAAGCGCGAGCGTTCGATGGTGACGATCGCCCTTCTCGCGGCCCTTGGCCATGACGAAGAAGTGGCGATGCATGTGCGCGCCACCGCCAATACCGGCGCCAGCCGCGCCGACATCGGCGAAGCGCTGTTACATGTGGCGATCTATGCCGGCGTCCCAGCCGCCAATCGCGCGATCAAGATCGCCAAGCAGGTTTTCGAACAGATGGACGCCGAGCAGGCGGCCTGAGGCAGAGCAACATGTCAGACCTTTCCAACAAAAAGCCCGAGACGGGCGCGTTTTTCCAGCGCGACCGCGCCTGGCATGCGCCGGCCTTGACGCCGGGCTACAAGACCTCCGTGCTGCGCTCGCCGCAAAAGGCGCTGCTCTCGCTGGACGGCACGATTTCCGAGATCACCGGCCCGGTCTTCGGCCATTCCATCCTCGGCGAACTCGACAACGATCTCATCCACAACTTTGCCAGGCCTGGCGAGAGCGCCATCGGCGAGCGTATCATTGTCCATGGCCGCGTGCTCGACGAGCGTGGCAAGCCGGTTCCCGGCGCGCTGCTCGAATTCTGGCAGGCCAATGCCGGCGGACGTTATCGCCACAAAAAGGAAACGTACCTCGCGCCGCTCGACCCGAATTTCGGCGGCTGCGGCCGCACCATCACCAACGAGGATGGCGGCTACCGTTTCCGTACCATCAAGCCCGGTCCCTACCCCTGGCCGAACGGCGTCAACGACTGGCGTCCGGCCCATATCCATTTTTCCGTCTTCGGCCACGGTTTCGCCCAGCGGCTCATCACACAAATGTATTTCGAGGGTGACCCGATGATCTGGAAATGTCCAATCGTCACCACCATCCCGGACCGCCATGCCATTGAACAATTGATCGCGCCGCTCGACTGGGCCAACACCATTCCGATGGATGCGCGCGCTTATAAGTTCGACATCGTACTGCGCGGCCGCCGCTCGACGCTGTTTGAAAACCGGCTGGAGGGCAACTGATGGTCCAGGATCTCAGCTACCTCAAGGAATCGCCGTCGCAGACCGCCGGCCCCTACGTCCATATCGGCTGCACGCCCAATTTCGCCGGCATCACCGGCGTCTATGAGGCCGACCTCGGTGCCTCCATGGTCAATGACAAGACGCTCGGCGAACGCATCACGATCCGCGGTCGCGTCATCGACGGCGCCGGAACGCCGCTGAAGGACGCGCTCGTCGAAATCTGGCAGGCCGACGCGGCCGGCCTCTACAACAGCCCGTCCGAATTGCGCGGCACGGCTGACCCGAATTTCACCGGCTGGGGCCGCTGTCCGACCAGCGCCGACGACGGCGTCTTCACGTTCGAAACAATCAAGCCAGGGCGCGCACCCTACAAGGACGGGCGGAAAATGGCACCGCACGTCACCTTCTGGATCGTCGCACGCGGCATTAATATCGGGCTTCACACCCGCATGTATTTCGCCGACGAAGCGCAAGCGAACGCCGAAGACCCGCTGCTCGCCCGCATCGAACATCGTCACCGCGTTGCCACACTGGTCGTGCCGCGCGAGGGCTCTATCTATACGTTCGACATTCACCTGCAGGGCGAGAAGGAAACCGTCTTTCTCGACATCTGATGCATGTCGCCCAAAAGTGTGCAGCGGCTTTGGGCGACGAAATGTATAAAAATAAAGACCTAAAGCGCATCGGCGCTTTAGGTCCAGGAACCCGGGACAGACATGACCGCCTCCGTCTTCGATCATCCGTTTCTCTCGGGCCTGCTGGGCGACGAGGAAATTGCCGCCTTCTTCTCCGCAGACGCGGATATCCGTGCCATGCTGTCCTTCGAAGCCGCATTGGCGAAGGCGCAAGCTGAGCATGGCATAGTTTCGAAGGATGAGGCGGCGCGCATCGCGGACGTCTGCGGCAATTTCCTGCCGGATGTCCTGGCCCTGCGGCGCGCGACGGCAACGGACGGCGTGGTAGCCCCCGAGCTGGTCCGCCAATTGCGCAAGGCAATCGGCGGAGACGCCGCAGAGAAGCTGCATTTCGCCGCAACGAGCCAGGATGTCATCGACACCAGCCTGATGCTGCGCCTGACATCGGTTTGCAGGCTCCTGTGCGGCCGCCTGGATGAGCTTCGCGCGGCTTTCGAAGAGATCGACCGGCAATGGGGTTCAAACCCGCTGATGGCGCATACGCGCATGCAAGCTGCCATCGCCATCACGGTTTCGGATCGTATCGCCGCGTGGAGTGCGCCGCTCGCCAGTTACCAGGACCGGCTGGAGCGAATGGACGTCGTGTCTTTCCCGCTGCAGTTCGGCGGCGCCGCAGGCACGCTCGAAAAGCTGGGCGACAAGGCCGGCAGTGTCCGCGCAGCCCTTGCCGAACATCTAGGTCTCGCCGATCATCCGCAATGGCAGACCCAGCGGACGACGATCGCCGACCTCGCCCACATCCTGTCGCTGATATCAGGCAGCCTTGGTAAATTCGGTAAGGACATTACATTGCTCGCGCAGGCCGGCAATGAGATCGAACTGTCGGGCGGTGGCGGCTCCTCGGCGATGCCGCACAAGCATAATCCGGTGGCCGCCGAAGCGCTGGTGTCGCTCGCCCGCTTCAACGCCGTGCAACTCTCCGGCATCCACCAAGCGATGGTGCACGAGCAAGAGCGCTCAGGCTCCGCGTGGACGCTCGAATGGATGCTCCTGCCGCAAATGGCCATCGCCTGCGGCGCCAGCCTGCGGTTGGCTTCGACGCTCGTCGGCCAGATCAAGCGGCTCGGTGCAGCGAAGAACTAACCTCTCAACTGTCGAAAACACGACAACGCCGCCTGTCCCCTGATACCCGCCCTTTTGGCGGGTATCAGCGCTCCCAAGTCCTTGGGCGCTTGGAAGTCTTTCACGCGATCGACATCGCGTCGCTGGATTGCCGGCACAAGGCCGGTAGAGAGGGTGAAATATGACCGGCTTCGCCAATCCTCTGCCCTGTAGCTCTCGCAACTACGCAGGTCTTGATCACGCGACGGAGCAGCTGTTGCTGTTCAGCGAAAAGCGAGAAGCCTCAGTTCGCCTTGTTCTTGAACGGCTTGCGCTTGGCGCCCTCGGCGCCCGGCTTGTCGAACTTCGGCTTTTCGAATTTCGGCTTGCCAGGCTTCTTGCTCCACGGCTTGGTATCCGTCTTTTCCGATGAGCGATTGTCGGCCCCGGCAAATTCCGGCTTTGCATCGAACTTGCGCTTCGGCTTGCCTTCGCCCTTCCAGTCCGGCTTGGCGTCGCCCTTCCAGTCGGGCTTGCCGGCCTTCTTGCCCGCATAAGGCGTACCCCGCGACCCGCCGGAGAGATCCGGCATACCGTCGAGCTGCCTGACCTGGATGCCCTTTTCAAGCGCCCGCTTCGGCCCGACCGCTTCGACGAAACGATCCACCCAGTCGCGGGCGATCTCGACATAGGTCTCCTCGGCCTGCATCTTGATCGCGCCGATCTCCTGCTTGGTGATGCGGCCGATGCGGCAGAGCATCGGGATCAGCCAGCGCGGCTCGACATTCTGCTTGCGGCCGGCCGACAGCGAGAACCAGACGCTGTCGCCGAAATCTCCGCGCGGCGCCCTCGGCTCGCCACGATCCGGACGATCACCGCGGTCGCCACGATCTGTTGACGGCGTGAAGGACGGCGTGTCCATCAGGTCTTCCGGCGCTGAGCGCCCGGCCCGCGACAAGCGCACGAAGGCAGCAGCAACCTGTTCGGCACCGTGCTTTTCGAGAAGCTCACGGACGAAATCCTGCTCTTCCTCGCGGATCGCTTCCTCGAAGGCCGGGTCAGCCAGGATGCGTTCGTCGTCGCGTCGGGTGACTTCGTCGGCTGACGGCGGCTTCGCCCAGGTCGGCGTAATATTGGCGTCGCGCAGCAGCCGCTCGGCCTTGCGGCGGGCGCTGTTGGGCACGATCAGCGCGCTGACCCCCTTGCGGCCGGCCCGGCCGGTGCGCCCGCTGCGATGAAGGAGCGTTTCGGGATTGGTCGGCAGGTCGGCGTGGATGACCAGTTCGAGACCGGGCAAATCGATGCCGCGGGCTGCCACGTCTGTCGCGATGCAGACCCGGGCGCGCCCATCGCGCATCGCCTGCAGCGCGTGGGTTCGTTCGTTCTGGCTAAGCTCGCCCGACATGGCGACGACCGAGAAACCGCGATTGTTGAAGCGGGCCGTCAGGTGATTGACGGCCGCACGCGTCGAACAGAACACCAGAGCATTGCGCGCCTCATAGAAGCGCAGGACGTTGATGATCGCATTCTCGCGATCCGATGCCGCAACGGTCAGTGCGCGGTATTCGATGTCGAGATGCTGTTTCTGCTCGGCCTGCGTCGAGATGCGGACAGCGTCACGCTGGTAGCTCTTGGCAAGATTGGCGATCGAGCGCGGCACGGTCGCCGAAAACATCAAGGTGCGCCGTTCGGCCGGAGCTTCCTCGAGAATGAATTCAAGATCTTCGCGAAAGCCGAGATCAAGCATCTCGTCGGCTTCGTCAAGAACGACGGCCTTGAGCGCCGACATATCCAAGCCATTGCGGCGGATGTGGTCGCAGAGCCTGCCCGGCGTTCCAACGACAATGTGGGCGCCGCGATCGAGTGCGCGGCGCTCGGTGCGCATGTCCATGCCGCCGACACAGGAAGCAACCGTCGCGCCGGTCAGTTCATAGAGCCATTCCAGCTCGCGCTTGACCTGCAGCGCCAGCTCGCGGGTCGGCGCCACGGCAAGCGCCAGAGGTGCGCCGGCCTGGGCGAAACGCTCCTTGCCGTCGAGCAGGGTCGAGGCGAGCGCGAGGCCAAAGGCCACCGTCTTGCCCGATCCGGTCTGCGCCGAGACCAGCGCGTCGCGGCCTTCCAGTTCGGCGCCGAGAACCGCCTTCTGGACCGGGGTCAACTCGGAATAGCCGCGCTTCGTCAACGCCTGAGCGATCGCCGGAGCGATGCTGTCGAACTCTGTCATATGTTTGTCTTTCGGAATTCGGATGCCGTGCGCGTCTCGGTCGATGAGGAAGAGCGCAGTCCCCGCGGCCAGCACGTCGCAAGCCAATACATGCGCGCCCTCTTACTGTGCCCGGCGCGAATTGTACAGAGCGGAACGCGGCGGCCCGCGAAAACCCGATAAGGCAAGGTCCGGCGAAATGCCCAATACCAGAACAGCGATGCATCGTGTGGATGCATCGCTGTTCTATGCGGCGCTTGGGTTTATCCGCCTCTGGCGAGGTTGGAAACTCAGCTCGTCAGGCGTGGCGACCGCACCACCTTGTTGAACAGGGTCTTCATTGCCGACTCGATGCCTTCTGTCGGGCTCACCTCGAAATAGAAACCCGGCGAAGCGCAGGCCTGCATGCGCGTTCCGATTTCCGACTGGAAGGGCTTGATCCAGCTATTGTACCAACTGTTGTTCGGCAGTGGCAGATAGGTGGTGTAGAGAACGGCAATCTTGATCCCGCGGTCCTTCAGCGTCTGGCAATAGGTAATATCGATCGGCTCCTGGCAGCGCGTGCCCGTCAGCTTCTTCGTGCATCCCTTCGGCTTGTTGCTGTCGCCAACGCCGTCCGAAACGAAGAACACGATCTTCTCCGGGTTGGCGGAACTCGTGCCATTGCCAGGCGTTCCGATCTCGGCGTTGATCTTGGTCAGCGCATTGTCGAAACTCGTCTGCTGGTCGTTATTGTAGCCCTGGTAAGGGATGCTCATCAGCTTGATGTTCGCTGTTCCGGCCTTCACCTTCGTCAGGTCGGCAGTCAGTGCCGCGACCTTCAAGAGCTTCACGTCCACCGCCGTTTCGCCGAATGTATAGGCGGCCATGCGGAACTGGTTGGAATAACTCTGCGTCCGCTCGGCCTCCAGCGTCAGCGCCGCGACAGCCTTTGCTACAACGTCGATACGGATGGTGATGCCATTGTTGCGGGCGACGAAATAGTTGCTGTTGGTGTTGATCACGCCCTTTTCCGAGACGATATGACAGGCGAAGGCACAATTTCTTGATCCGCTATCTGATACCTTTGCCGTCGCCTTGATCATGTTGTCGACATCAGTCGGCGTCGCGGCGACCCCCATCGACGGCGTGTTGTCGAGCAGCATGTAGAAATCCATGAAGGACTGCGACTGGTAGGTGGCCGTGGCCTTGCCGGAGACCGTGATGCTCTCCTTGCCGATGACGCGCAGGAACGATGTCTTCAAGGTTGCCTGATAGGTCAGTTCGGCATTGATATCCTTGCCGCTTTTTCTGACCGTTGCCTTGACGAGATCAAGCTTGAGTTCCTCCTCCACGTCCGGGTTGTACTCCGGGTTTGTAGAGTCCATTTGTGCGTTGAAAAGTGCCTCGGCTTCCTCTTCGCTTAGCGGAACCGGGCCGTCCTGCGGCAGGTTGATCGCCTGCGCGACGCCGGCGGACTTTTCCGCGATTGCGCCCACCACGGCGGCATCGGCGGCGTTCTGAAGCTGTGCCTTCAGTTCCATGGCACGGGCGAAATCGATGGCCATGCCGGCACAACCAAGAATGGGCACGATAACGATGGCGCCCATCATGGCAAAATTGCCCGACCGATCCGCAAAGAGTTTTTTCACCATACGCACTGTGACCACCCCGCCCTCACTGCGCGGCCCACTGCCCGCACATTTACACTCGCTGGGCAAGACAGTAGCCGCGAAGTTCTAAACGGCGGTAAAGCGCAATAGTTAACCGAAATAAAATTCCGACAAAACTAAGTTGTAGTTCAAGTAAAAGCAATTTCGAATTGCATCTTAAAACAATACTTAAATTTATTCTGAATTAAAACGATACGTACAATAGGTATAATGAATATTATTCACACACACTTATGGACTATGGCAAGATTTAACGGGAAAAAATTTTAATATACATATTTTCATTGAATCATGTCAGCACAACACTCATTTCTGGCGCGATCCAAATAACATGTACGACGCCCCATACGCGATGCCTTGATCCGCTGTCCCATCGTCACGTCGCTTCGCCGGGCGATCTCCCGGAACATGCGGTACCGCTCGGGACAAACGGTACGTTCCGGAATCCACAGCCGTGCCGATGCCCCTCGCGCTGGTGCACGGAACGGCGGATACGCTGCTGGGCATATCGCTGTGGAAGGCTGTCAGTCCTTGACCGTCTGCCAATTGTCGTTCGGATTGAACTGCCGGATATCAGCAGCGATTATTTCCGTGTCATCGCCAAGGTCGGCTTGGTAGACGGTGCCGTTCTCGCTCACCACGAAGGTGTTGACACCGCTCGCACCATATTTGACCGACTAGGCGACGAGCGCGTAACCGGCAATCATGTTGCCGTTGATGACATAGTCATATTTACCGCCGGCGATGTTTTCGCGCCCTCCGCCCCGCCGGTGGCCGTGCCCGTCCGGTCGCGCCGCTTCGGAAACCCGATCCAGGCCCTACCCGCAGCATCCGCGCTGCTGCTGCATCGGCGGGCACGTCACTGAACCGAACGAGCAAAACACGCAGCAGTCCTCGGGATTGGGGCGCAGCAGGGTCATGCAGTTGAGACACTCGTAGAAGAACGGACAGGCGTCCGTCGGCATGGTTTCCAGCGTGGCGAAACCGCAATGCGGGCAGGTAATAACGGATTCGAGAATGACATTGTTATTCATCACGATGCCCCGCCAAAGGCGAAGCGAAGTCACCATTTTACCAGAAAGGGGCCATGACGGCTCCAACGAACGCAAGAATGCCGATCGCGATCGGATACCCTATCGCAACGAAAAGCGGGGAGTCGCCCGTGCAGTGGGCGATCGAGAGGAGTTTCCGGCTGGATGGTGAGATACTCATGGGATGAGCGCAAAGGAGCGAAGCCGGAACTTGACCTAACATCAGACCCAAGAAAACAGACCAAAAAGACGGGTCAATTCTCGGAGAAATTCCACGGGCGCTAATCTGCAGCAATCAAAAACGGCGGGCTTTTTTGAGGGGGTGGTTGGCAGGCTCAAGCCGCCTGCCAATCACGATTCGAACCGCAAAGGATTTCAGATCCCAAGCCTGAACGGCGCTTTAAGAGAAAGCGCCGTTCAATATCTTCCCCTCTGTCGAGGGTTGGAGCGGCGCGGCCATGGCCGCGCCGCTCAAAATCATATGGCTTGATAGGCCGCAATGACCGCCTCGACCTGTGCCGAGTCCAGTGCCTGCAACTGTGTCGTCGTGATCGCTTGCAGTTGATCGCTCGTCAGGCTGGAAATGTCGTCCGTCGACAGTCCCGGCAGAGCGCTGACGCTGATCGCCGCGATATCGGCGGTCGAGAACGTTGCGATTTCTTCCGTGGACATGGCGGCGATCGCAGCCGAGCCCAAGGCACCAACCTGGACGGAGGTCAAAGCCTCGACCTGGGCGGAGGTCAAAGCCTCGACCTGGGCGGAGGTCAGCGCCGCCACCGACTTCGAGTTCAGGGCCGCGACCTGATCGGTCGTTAGCGCTGCGACATTGTCGGTGCTCAGAGCCGTGACCTGCGTCGAGCCCAGGGCGCCAACCTGCGAAGAGGTCAGAGCGCCAAGCTGCGTCGAAGTCAGGGCGGCGATCTGGGTGGATTTCAGCGCCGCGACCTGGCTTGTCGTCAGGGCGGCGGCCTGGTCTGAGGTCAGCGCTGCGACGCTGTCCGTGGACAGTCCCGACAGAGCCTTGACGCTGATCGCCGCGATCTCGGCAGTGGAGAACGTTGCGATGTCTTCCGTGGAGAGGGCCGCGATATCGGCTGAGTCCAAGGCGCCGATCTGCGCGGAGGTCAATGCCTCGACCTGTACGGTGGTCAAAGCCGTGAGCTGTGCGGAGGTCAAGGCAGCCACCGCCTTCGAACTCAGGGCGGCAACCTGGTCAGTGGAGAGCTCGGCGATATTGTCGGTGGTCAGAGCCGCGACTTGCGTCGAGCTCAGGGTTCCGATCTGCGACGAGGTCAGAGCGCCGACCTGATCGGAGGTCAAGACCGAGATCTGGCTGGACTTCAGCGCCGCAACCTGGGCCGTCGTCAGGGCGGCCGTCTGGTCGGAGGTGAGTGCCGCGACGCCGGCGGTGGAGAGCCCCGGCAGGGCCTTTACGCTGATCGCCGCAATATCGGCGGTGGACAACGTTGCCAGGTCTTCCGTCGCCAGAGCTCCGACTTGCGTCGAGCTCAGGGCGGCAATCTGCGCGGAGGTCAAGGCATCCACCTGAGTGGTTACCAAAGCCTCGATCTGGGCGGTAGTCAACGCTACCACAGCCTTCGCATTCAGGGCGACGACCTGGTCGGTGGTCAGCGCCGCGACATTGTCGGTGCTCAGAGCCGCGACTTGCGTCGAACTCAGCGCGCCAACCTGCGAAGAGGTCAGAGCGCCGACCTGAGTTGAGGTCAAGGCCGAGATCTGGCTGGACTTCAGCGCCGCGACCTGGCTCGTCGTCAAGGCGGCGGTCTGGTCGGAGGTAAGCGCGGCGACGTTGTCGGTGGACAGTCCCAAGAGAGCCTTGGCGCTGATCGCGGCAATATCGGCGGTGGAGAACGTTGCGATGTCTTCCGTGGAGAGGGCCGCGATGTCAGCCGAGTCCATGGCCCCGATCTGCGCGACGGTCAAGGCTTCGACCTGGGCGGTGGTCAAGGCGCCGATCTGGGCGGAGGTCAAGGCCGCGACCGACTTCGAGTTCAGGGCGGCGACCTGGTCAGTGGTGAGCGCCGCGACATTATCCGTGCTCAGAGCCGTGATTTGCGTCGAGCTCAGGGCGGCGACCTGCGAAGTGGTCAGTGCCCCGACCTGATCGGAGGTCAGGACCGAGATCTGGCTGGACTTCAGTGCCGCGACCTGGGCCGTCGTCAGGACGGCGGTCTGGCCGGAGGTGAGTGCTGCGACGTTGTCGGTGGACAGTCCCGCCAGGGCCTTCACGCTGATCGCCGCGATATCGGCCGTCGAGAACGTTGCCAGGTCTTCCGTCGCCAGAGCTGCGACTTGCGTCGAGCTCAGGGCGCCGACCTGGGCGGAGGTCAAGGCCTCGACTTGGGTGGAGGTCAGAGCCGTGATCTGCGCGGAGGTCAAGGCTACCACAGCTTTCGAGCTCAACGCGACGACCTGGTCAGTGGTGAGGACCGCGACATTGTCGGTGGTCAGAGCCGCGACTTGCGTCGAACTCAGGGTCCCGATCTGCGACGAGGTCAAAGCGCCGATCTGATCGGAGGTCAAGGCCGAAATCTGGGTGGACTTCAGCGCCGCGACCTGGCTCGTCGTCAGGGCGGCGGTCTGGTCGGACGTGAGGGCAGCCACGTTGTCCGTGGACAGTCCCGACAGGGCCTTCGCACTGATCGCGGCAATATCGGCGGTTGAGAACGTTGCCAGGTCTTCCGTCGCCAGAGCTGCGAGTTGCGTCGAGCTCAGCGCGCCGATCTGTGCGGAGGTCAAAACATCGACCTGCGAAGAGGTCAGAGCGCCGATCTGCGCGGAGGTCAAGGCCGCGACCGACTTCGAGTTCAGAGCGGCAACCTGACCGGTCGTCAGCACCGCGACATTGTCGGTGCTCAGAGCCGTGACCTGCGTCGAGCCCATGGCGCCGATCTGTGAAGTGGTCAGAGCGGCGACCTGGGTTGAGGTCAAGGCAGCGATCTGGCTGGACTTCAGCGCTGCGACTTGGCCCGTCGTCAGAGCGGAGGTCTGGTCGGACGTGAGGGCTGCGACGCTATCGGTGGATAGTCCGGAGAGTGCCTTGACGCTGATCGCCGCGATATCGCCGGTGGACAACGTTGCGAGGTCATCCGTGGAGAGGGCTGCGACTTGCGTCGAGTTCAGGGCGCCGACCTGGGCTGAGGTCAAAGCCTCGACCTGTGCGGTGGTCAAGGCGCCTATCTGCGCGGAGGTCAAGGCCGCCACGGCCTTCGAGCTCAGGGCGGCGACCTGGTCAGTCGTGAGCGCCGCTACATTGTCGGTGGTCAGAGCCGCGACTTGGGTCGAACTCAGGATTCCGACCTGCGAAGAGGTCAGAGCGCCAAGCTGGGTCGAGGTCAAGGCGGTGATCTGGCTGGACTTCAGTGCCGCGACCTGGGCCGTCGTCAGGACGGCGGTCTGCGTGGAGGTCAATGCTGCGACGTTGTCGGTGGACAGGCCCGGCAAGGCCTTGACGCTGATCGCCGCAATCTCGGCGGTCGAGAACGTTGCCAGGTCTTCCGTCGCCAGAGCTGCAATATCAGCCGAATCCAAGGCGGCGATCTGCGCGGCACTCAAAGCCTCGACCTGCGAAGAGGTCAGAGCGCCGATCTGCGCGGAGGTCAAGGCCCCCACCGACTTCGAGTTCAGGGCGGCGACCTGATCGGTGGTGAGTGCCGCGATATTGTCTGTGGTCAGAGCCGCGACTTGGGTCGAGGTCAGGGTTCCGATCTGCGTAGTGGTCAAGGCCCCGATCTGCGCGGAGGTCAAGGCCGAGATCTGGCTGGACTTCAGCACCGCGACCTGGCCTGTCGTCAGGGCGGCGGCCTGGTCAGAGGTGAGGGTTGCCACGTTGTCGGTGGACAGAGCCGACAGAGCCTTGACGTTGATCGCTGCAATCTCGGCGGTCGAGAACGTCGCGATATCTTCCGTGGTCAGAGCTGCGATTTGCGTCGAGCTCAAGGCGCCGACCTGGGAGGAGGTCAAAGCCTCGACCTGGTCGGAAGTCAAACCCGCGATCTGGCTGGAGTAGAGGGCTGCGACTTGAGCCGTGCCGAGGCTTCCGACCGTCGACGTGCCCAGAACGGCCAACTGGTCCAGACTCAAGCCTTTGATCGCAGTCGCCGATACGGCGCTCATCTGCTCGGTCGTGAGGGTCGCGATATCCTCAGTCTGCAAAGCCGCGATCTGAGTTGAGGAAAGCGCCTTGACCTGAGCCGTGGTCAGTGCCGCGACGTCGGTGGTTGTCAGGGCAGTAATCGCTGCGGTGGATAGAGACTTGATCTGGCTGACGGACAGAGAAGCAATAATCGAGGTCATAGAAGCGCGCCTTTATGTTAACCGATTGCAAATGTCATTTCCCTGCCGCAGGCCACGCGAAAAGACTTGCAAGCCTCTTCGCAGCAGCCTCAGGCGCGCCCTGCGCCCGCTGCCGGCGTTATCCGTTTGGTTGGACGCCTCGATCGGCATCGACCATTCGTGCGCCCTGTCGGAAGGAAACAATGTTACGAGGAACATGGCTCGCAGGAGCCAGCGCGTTGGAAGTGCTTCATGCATACAGAGCGTGTGACGGCCCTGACTCCTACGCCTGTCGACGTGAACGCCTCGCCATGGCAAGACCGGTTCACGGAGATCTGCCGTCAACACATCTGCGATGTGCCGTCTTCAGCAGAAGTCTTGGATAAATGACTATCCGGGAGTGTTTAATATTGAGTTAACAATGCTGCACGCGTGCCTCTAAATCCTCAAACACGTTCGATTTTGTGACGTCCAGAAGGCAGGCGGAACAGAGAAACGCGGATCGGGAAAATTGAACGGTTGAGATCGACGCCCATGCCGCCCAAATCCGGCAACGGGGGTCATCGGCTCCAGGAAGCCGCCGATGCTGACGGCCGGAAAGACGATGCCGCTCTGCCGAGGATGTCAGAAACTTCGTGGCAATTGAGGAAGTGCTGGCACGATACCGCAAAACGACAAGCCCAAAGCAAGCTAGCGCCGATAAAGGGAGATAACGCTTTCGCGCGTAGTCTCAACTCCGGCCGCCAGGCCGCCTGCCCGTGGGATGTCCATGTTCATCAATAACGCATTCGTCGCAGACACTGTTTCGGAGTTCGCCGGCTTGTTGGAGCGGGCGCGAAATCAACACCTGCCCCTGACCGAGTTGTTTCAGAGCGCGGAAAGCCTGAATGCCGCCGGACAGAAGGCGCAGGCGGCTGAGCTTTACAAGGCCTGGATCGCATTCAACGATGCTAATCCTCTGCTGCAATTCGCTTATTTCAATTATTCTGTCACCTTGCGGCAGATGGGCGACGTTGCCGGCTCGATCCACGCATTGCGTGCCTGTTTAAAGCTCGATCCGCGGTTCGGGCAGGCGCATATCAATCTCGGCCGTGCGCTGGAAGATTGCGGCCTGACAAGCCAGGCCGTCCAACAATGGCGAGGTTTCGCGGAGGCGACCGCCGAGGTCACGGCCGGAACGCTTGGCCATCGCCTGATGATTCTCCAGCACATTGGCCGCGTTTTGGAGAACGCGGGTCTGTTGGAAGAAGCGGAAGTAGCTTTGTGGCAGGCAATCGAATTGCGCCCCGACAAGACCGAGGCTGGCCAGCATTGGACGTCCTTGCGGCAGCGCCAGTGCAAGTGGCCGGCTTTGGTCGCGTCGGAGCATGTCTCAACCCAGCAATTGCTGGACGCGATGTCTCCCTTGACGCTTGCTTGCCATGCCGACGATCCCCTGTTCCAGCTCGCCAAGGCATATCGCTACAACAAATCCCTCATCGGGCGGCCCGATCTCGGTGGCTTCCCGCGTAAGGCGCCGCAGCGGAAATCGGGAACCGGACAACGCTTGCGTGTCGGCTATGTCTCCTCGGATCTACGTGATCACGCCGTCGGTTTTGCACTCAGAGAAGTTCTGGAACTGCACGACAAGAGCAGCGTCGAAATCTTTGTCTATTATTGCGGCGAACCGCGAACCAACGATGCAACGCAAGAGCGGATCAAAAACGCCGTCGATTGCTGGCGCGACATCGCAACGCTCGGCGACATCGAGGCGGCAACGCAAATCGCCGCTGACGACATCGACATTCTCGTCGACGTCAATGGTTACACCAAACACGCGAGGACGAAGATCTTCGCCTATCGGCCGGCACCGGTCATCGTGAACTTCTGCGGCTATCCAGGCTCCATGGGCAGCCCGTTTCATCAATACATGATCGCGGACGAGCACATCGTACCGCCCGAAAATGAAATCTATTACTCCGAAAAAGTATTGCGGATACCCTGCAACCAGCCTCTCGACCGCAAACGCCTGATCGCCGCGCGGCCGAGCCGCGCGGAGGCCGGCCTGCCCGACGACGCCTTCGTCTACGCCTGCTTCAACGGCATGCAGAAAATCACCGCCAGCTGCTTTGCGCGCTGGATGAGCATTCTTTCGGCAACGCCGGGCAGCGTGCTGTGGCTGCTTGTGGGGGACGAGTCCGTCAACCAGCGCCTGCGGCAGGCAGCCGAGCAAAGCGGCGTCGCGCCCGAACGGCTTATTTTTGCCCCCAAGGCGGCCAATCCGAACCATCTCGCACGCATCGGCCTGGCCGATCTCTTCCTGGACACGTTCCCCTACGGGGCGCATTCCACGGCGGCGGACGCTATCACCATGGGATTGCCGGTCCTGACCATCCCCGGCAAGAGCTTCGCCTCGCGGTTCTGCGGCAGCATCATCGCGGCCGCTGGCGTGCCGGAACTGGCTTGCGCTTCACCGGAGGAATACGTGCAGCGTGCCATTGCCTTCGCGGGCAACCGCAAGAGCCTCGCGGCCATCAGTGAGTCCTTGCAACGCCAACGTGAGACCAGCGTATTGCGCGACATTCCGGCCACTGTACGCCGCCTCGAACAATTGTTCTGGCAGATGCAGGGCGAATGCGAGCGCGGCGAAACGCCGGTACCGGATCTGCAGAATCTCGACGTGTATTACGAGATCGGCGCCGAGATCGTTAAGGGAAATGTCGAATTCGAGGACGATCACACCTACCGGCAGCGATACATCGAAAAACTGGCCCGGTGGCACGACTATGCTCCGCTGCCGCGCGATTGCCGCTTATGGGCAAAGCCGACGGTTTAAGAGACATGAGCGGTATCAATTGTAGACGGCGAGGATAGTATGGTTCCTGTTATACTTGTCACATTTGCTGGCAGACAAAAAAGAATGGATATTCTGACACAATATATCCGCAAGGCGATGGATGTCGGGATAATAGATGAATGGCACGTATGGGATTTTACACGCTCCCCCCAGGATCATGACTGGGTTACGCGCGAATTCGGCCCAGTTCGCTATATGGGATCCACGGCGCCTTACCAGTTAAAGGGAACGGTCACGCCCCATTCTTCATTCCGGACAAGCGCAGCGATCACAAACGACCTTCATATTGCTGTTGTTCCAGATGATGATGGTGATGATTATTTTGAACTGGTCGTTGGTGGCTGGAACAATAAACACTCTGCTCTGCGGAGACTTCCGCGTAGCGAATTAAAGAGTTTCGATCGCACAAATGCACCGGCCATCTGGAATAGATCGACTCCCGGCGTTCTTTCGCCAGGCCGGGCGAATCAGGTTGTCCTCAACGTCGACGCAGCAGGCGTTCCGGCACTCCGCGTAAACGACGTGACGATCGGCAGGTGGCCCGAACTGAACCTGGCCTCCGGGGCATCGGTCATGGTCCGCGGCGGATGGGGCGCCGACCTCGAGCTCTGCGATGTGCGCGCCCCCGTACAACGCTTTGTCGGCAACCCAAATGAACAAATGCCGTATTGGCAGGCTTACGACTACTACGCCAGAAGACTACAGAATTATTCGAACACGATATTTCTGAAATGCGATGACGATATTGTTTACATGGACATCGAAAAGCTCGACGAATTCATTGAGTTTAGAAGGGCCAACCCGAATTATTTCGTCGTCTCGGCCAATGTCGTGAACAATGGCGTGTGCGCCTATTGGCAGCAAGTAGCGGGGTCGCTTTCCGATCATCTCGGCCATTTTGAGCGCCCGCCCGGCGGATTTGGGGGAAGTTTATGGCAAAGCGCCGAGCGCGCCACTGAGCTTCACGATTTCTTCCTGCAAACGGACGACAAGCGCCTGCCCTTGCCGAGCGAGGTCGTCGAGTGGAAAGAACGTCAATCGATCAATTTCATATCGTGGCTCGGAAGAGACTTGGTGCATATGGCTCTGCCGAAAGGTGACGACGAGCATGCCCTGACGGTTGACTTGCCGACGCTCCTCGACCGTCCCACCGCGATCTATTCGGATTTTACCGTAAGCCATCTGAGTTTCGGGCCGCAGGAGCAAGGACTGGATCTGGATCGCCTGATCGATGCCTATGGCGCGCTTATGCGCACGAGACTGTCGCTATAGAGATCAATCCGCGGATCCCCCAAAGCGGGGGAGAATAATTGCCACTGCTTGCAAACTCTGCATGGCGAAACACGAGATAGGACTGGTTTGGAATGCTCGCGAACGGAAAAATTGCTGTTGTTGGGGCCGGACTTTCGGGTGCGGTCATTGGGCGTGAACTCGCGCAGGCAGGTTATCAAATCGAGGTCTTCGACGCCCGCAACCATATCGCCGGGAACTGCCATACGGAGCGCGACAAAGAGACCGGGGTCATGGTCCATGTCTACGGGCCGCACATTTTCCACACGGACGACACCGAAGTCTGGGACTATGTGAACCGCTTCCAGACGTTTATGCCTTATAAAAATCGCGTCAAGACGACGAGCAATGATCAAGTCTATTCCCTGCCCGTCAATCTACATACGATCAATCAGTTTTTCAGCAAGAATTTCCGACCAGAAGAGGCACGCGCCTTCATAGACGAACAAGCAGACAAAACGATAGAAGATCCAAAAACATTTGAAGAGCAAGCTCTCCGATTTGTCGGAAAAGACCTGTATAAGGCATTTTTCCAAGGATATACTCAGAAGCAATGGGGTTGTTCACCGGCTGAATTGCCAGCCTCCATCCTGAAACGGCTTCCAGTGCGCTTCAATTACGACGACAACTATTTCTTCCATAAATACCAGGGAATGCCTGAAAACGGCTATACCGACATGATCGGACGTGTTCTTGATCATGAGAACATCACGGTAAATCTCGAAACGCAATTTCACCGCAGCCAAAATAGAGACTTCGGCCACGTCTTTTATTCCGGTCCGCTTGATGGCTATTTCGACTACGAAATCGGTCAGTTGGGCTATCGGACGCTGGATTTCGAGCGCTTTACCTATGAAGGCGACTACCAAGGCTGCGCAGTCATGAACTATGGGGATGTTTCGGTACCCTATACGCGGGTCACGGAACACAAGCACTTCTCTCCCTGGGAAGAGCATGCCGGCTCTGTTTGCTATCGGGAGTTCTCACGCGCCTGCGGCCGTGAAGACATCCCCTACTACCCAATTCGCCTGATTAAAGAGAAGGAGCAGCTTGCGGACTATGTCTCACGCGCCGAGCAGGAAACCTCCGTTACATTTGTAGGACGGCTTGGAACCTACCGTTATCTCGATATGGATGTGACAATCCGCGAAGCTCTCGATACCGCACGGCTCTATCTTTCCAAAAAGGCAGAGAGCGCTTCGATGCCCGTGTTTTTGCATACACCGGTTTAACAGAACTCGAAGCCAGTCATCGTGAAACTTCTTGTCTTAGCCGGACAAGGTGGAAAGTGATGCGTGCAAACGGATTCGAACTCAAAGCCCGCGGCAGGCAACGGTCCTAAAGCCGTTCCATTCGAGGCATTATGCGATCGTTTGCGCACCGAACGAGAACGTCTCCCGTGCGGCAGGAATCGACCCACGTCCGGACGTTCGCTCGCCGGCGGACGAATTCCCACCATCACTCGTTCTGGATCTTCTCGGAACGGATTGCTGCCCAAAGCCGACTTTGGTGAAAACCTGCGTTCACGCCCGCCAAATACAAAGGTCGACGGCCAGCCTACACTATACTCAGCTCTTTGGAGCGGCCATGCTCTCCCGCAGAATAAGCTTGCTGCGGATAACGGTGCGCGCCGGCTCCTTTTCCGCCTGTCCTATCGCCGCTAGCAGAAGGGCAACCGCTGCCTGCCCCATCTCTTCCACCGGCTGTTCGATCGTAGAGAGCGGCGGAGAGCAGAAAGCGCAGACAGGGGAACCGTCGAAGGAGACGATCGACAGGTCGCCTGGGATTGTAAGGCCCGTGTGCTGCATCCGGCTCATGAAGGAGATCGCCATGTCGTCACTGGTCGCGATCACTGCCGTCGGCTTGGCGGCGAGTGCGGCAAAGTCTTCCGCCGCCTGGAGGCCGATGTCGAAGCCGTGCTGATAGTCCAGATTGCCACCAGATCGCACCACCGCCGCCTCGGACAATCCCGCCGCCTCCAGCGCCTCAATGACGCCACTGTAACGCTCGACGTCGTGGTAATTGCCCTCGGGACCGGCGAGATAAAGGAAGCGCCGGTGACCGAGGCGAATGAGATCGGTAGTGGCGTCACGCACTGCCTCGCGATCGTTCGTCACGACGCTCGATAGCCCCACGTCACTCATATCGAACAGCATCGAAACGATCGGCAAGTTGGCATTCGCGAGCGACCGTCTGTCAACCTCCGGAAGCTTCGACGACAGGATGATGGCTCCGCGAACCGTGCCACCGAAAGCGAGATCGAGAATGTGCCGTTCAGAGGTTTCGTCGCGATCCAGGTTGGCGATCATCAGGTTGTAGCCACCCTGTATAAGCGATCTGTTGATGCTCTGCAGGACCTGCGGAATGACCTGGGAAGCGCCGTAGTAGAGCGATCCCGGCAGTATGATCATGATGATATTGGATTTGCCGACCCTCAGGCCGCGCGCCATGGCGTTCGGCGTGTAGCCCAGTTGCTTGGCAGCCGCATCGATCTTGGCGCGCGTCTTCTCGTTCACCCGCCCGGGATTGGCAAGCGCTCGGCTGACTGTGGAAATAGCAACGCCGGCAAGCCGCGCTACATCTGCCATCAATGGACCTGATTGCTCCTCCCCGGGCATATCTTCGTTTTTACTCACGTTTCCTTCTTTCCTCCGGATGCTTCGCCGAGAATTCTAGGGCAGCCGGTGCTTTATAGCAAACGTTTGCCAAAAATCGCTTGCATAAAAAAACAGCTTGGCTATTATCTAGCCATGGCAAACGATTGCCAAAATCTAATGTATTGAAAAATCATGGCTTATTCGATGTAGAGCGACGCTTCTGCAAGCGGGTTAGCCGTACCCTCGGGAAATGGATTGGCTATGGCTACTGGCGACAGGCTCCGGTTCGGCGTTGATCTCGTGACTTTCTTCCATCCCGACTTCTGGGGCGTCAACAGCCATGACGCGATCGTGGAGTATGCGCGCGCTGAACCACGCGCCTTCTGGGACAAGATCTTCGACAGCGTGCAGGCGTCCGGCGTCACCGGTGTCGAGCTGACTTTCTCTCCCTTCAACTGGCAGGACGCGATCAAGACTTATGGTTCCGTTGACGGCTTCGGGGCGGAGCTGACGAAACGCGGCCTGACGCTGTGCAGTGGTTTCTTCGCGGAACTGGAAGCCGCCGGCGATTTCGCGCAACTCGAAGCCCAGCGCGCAATCATCGACAAGGCGGAAAGATACGCCGACTTCCTGAAGGCTTGCGGCAGCGATATCATGGTGATCGGCGCACCGCTTCGTCAGACGCTCGGCGCCCAGCCGGTTAAGTTCCACGATTTCGACCGCGCCAAGGTGATCGCCGATTTCCTGAACCGGCTCGGTGCAATCCTCTATGCCCGGGGCGTGCGGCTGGCGTTGCACACCGAGGCGCACTCGATCTTCGCCGCTGCGCGCGACGTCGACCTGATGATGATGCTGACCGACCCGGCCTATGTGCATATGTGCCCGGACACGGCCCACATCATCGTTGCCGGCTCCGATCCCGTCCAACTCGTCGATCGCCATCACGAGCGCATGATCATCGCCCATTGGAAGGATGCGATCGGCCCCATGCCCGCCGAGACGCAGATCGACGAGCACATCCACGATCGCCACCAGTCCTATTTCTGCGGCTTCGGCCTCGGACGGGTCGACTGGCCGGCCTGGATCCGGCTGCTGCGCGACCGGGCCTATGAAGGCTGGGCGATCCTCGAACTCGATGCCGCGCCCGATCCGGTCCGCGACATTGCCAACGGGCTCACGCTCGTCCGGCAGGCGCTCCTGCCGATCTATCGCTGAGGTTTATTCCCAAGAGCACCAATGCCCCGCCAAGAGGGCATTTTTTTCAAGAGGTGGAACAATGAAAAGCACGATGAAACTGTTTCTTGCCGGCGTTGTATTCGCTGGCATGCTTGCCCCGACCCATGCCGAGGACAAGCCGACGATCGAGATCATGTCGTCCTGGACTTCGGGCGGCGAAGCGGCGGCGCTCAATATCATCAAGACCGAATTCGAGAAGCGCGGCGGCGTCTGGAAGGACTCCTCGATCGCCGGTTTCGGCGCGGCCGATGCCGCCTTCCAGAACCGTATCGTCGCCGGTGACCCGCCCGGCGCCAAACAGGGCGTCATCGGCCTTGCCGCCGCCGATTTCGTAGGCCAGGGCTTGTTCAATCCGATCGACGACGTGGCCGTCGCCGGCAAATGGGCGGACGCCCTGCCGAAGTCGATCTACGACCTAATTTCCTACGACGGCCAGGTCTATCTCGCGCCGACCGGCGCCCATGGCGAAAGCTGGGTGTTCTATTCGAAGGAAGCCTTCGAAAAGGCCGGTATCGCAGAGGAGCCAAAGACCTGGGACGAATTCTTCTCCGGCCTCGACAAGCTGAAGGCCGCCGGTATCGTCCCCGTCGCCTGGGGCGGCCAGCCCTGGCAGCAGACCAAGGTCTTCAACATGATCCTTCTCTCCCAGGTCGGGATCGACGGCTTCCTGAAGATCTATGTCGACAAGGACAAGAGCGAGGCCTCCATCGAAGGCGTCAAGAAGGCCCTAGATATCCTTGGCAAGCTGCGCGGCTATGTCGATGACGGCGCGGCCGGCCGCAACTGGAACGACGCGACCGCCATGCTGATCACCGCCAAGGCCGGCGTGCAGTTCATGGGCGACTGGGCGAAGGGCGAATTCACGGTCGCCGGCAAGGAAGCGGGCAAGGACTATGGCTGCATGATCGTTCCGGAATCGCCGGGCATGGTCTATATCGCAGACTCCCTCTGGTTCCCCAAGACCGGCAACGCCGGGACCAACAAGGCCCAGAAGCTACTGGCCGAAGTCGTCATGGACCCGGCTGTCCAGGTCGAGTTCTCTCTCAGGAAGGGCTCGGTTCCGATGCGCGCCGACGTCGACAAGTCGAAGCTGGACGTCTGCGCCCAGAAGGGCCTCGAGCTGATGAGCGCCGGCAATATCGTACCGGATCAGGCGATCGTGCTGACGCCCCAACAGGTCGGCCTGCTCGATGACTTCGTCGACGAATACTGGAGCGGCGGCTCGAACGAGACGGCCTCCGCGGCCGAAAACTTCTTCGCCATCTTCGAGTAAGATTGCGCCCGTGGCGCTGGCCTGATCGCTACGCCACGGCTGCCGGCCGCCGCCTTGCGCGGCGGCACGCGCTCCGCTTTCCATCCGTCAAAGAGCTGGCCGATGCCAATGAAACGAAAACCCCACCTTTCCGCGACCTTCGCTCTGCTGCCGACATGGTTCGTCGCGGTCGTGGTCTTCATCGGCACCATGGGCTGGTCGATCCGCCTGTCCTTCACCAATTCAACGCTGTTCCCATCGTCGACCTATGTCGGCTTCGCCCAATATGCGAAGCTCTTCTCCTCCGCCAAATGGCTCGCTTCGTTGCAAAATGTGCTGATCTTCGGCGTCCTTTACGTCGGCGGCTGCCTGCTGCTCGGTTTCCTGCTGGCGGCGGCCCTCGACCGCAAGATCCGCTTCGAAAGCGCCTTCAGGACCATCTTCCTCTATCCCTATGCCATGTCCTTCGTGGTGACGGGCCTGATCTGGCAGTGGATGCTCAATCCGACGCTCGGCATCCAGGCGAGCGTGCGGTCGCTCGGCTGGGAAACCTTCGTCCTCGACTGGGTGGTCAATCGGGACATGGCGATCTATGCGCTGGTGCTGGCAGGCGTATGGCAGGGCGCCGGTCTCGTCATGGTCATTGCACTCGCCGGCATGCGCGGCATCGAGGCCGAGCAGTGGAAGGCGGCGCGAATAGACGGCATCCCTGTCTGGCGGATCTATGTCTCGATCATTCTGCCGCAGCTTGGGCCGGCGCTCGCCGCTGCCGGCATGCTGCTCGCCATGGGCGTGATCAAGACCTACGACATCGTCGTTGCCATGACCAATGGCGGCCCCGGCAATGCGACAGAGGTGCCTGCGAAATTCATCATGGACAACCTGTTCGGGCGCCAGAACCTCGGCCTCGCCACGGCCGGCGCCACGGTGCTCGTCCTCGGCGTGATCATTGCAGTCGCTCCGTTCCGTTACGCGATGCACGTGCGCAGCAAAGCCAAGGGAGCTCGTTGATGGCCCGACCCCACCCAAGTGGCCCGAAGCCGACACAGATCACCGCTGGCCGCATCGGCCTCTATGCCTTCCTTTTCGTCGCGGCGCTCTTCTTCCTGCTGCCGCTCTACACCATGGTCGTCACCTCCCTGAAAACGATGGACGAAATCCGGCTCGGGCGCATCTTCGCCCTGCCAGAAACGCTTGACCTCTCCGCGTGGATCACCGCCTGGTCAGGGGCCTGCATGGGAACCACCTGCGTCGGTATCCGCACCGGCTTCTGGAATTCGGTGGCGATCACCGTTCCCTCGGTCGCGCTCTCGGTCTTCGTCGGCGCCGTCAACGGCTACGCGTTGTCGCTCTGGCGGCCGCGCGGGGCAAACGTGCTCTTCGGTCTGCTGATGGCCGGAGGCCTCATCCCCTACCAGATCTTCCTTTATCCGATGGTCCGGGCGATGGCGAATGTCGGCCTCTACAATTCACTCGCCGGTATCATTCTCGTCCATGTCATCTTCGGCCTGCCGCTGGTGACGCTGCTCTTCCGCAACTACTTCGTCAGCGTGCCGGAAGAGCTATGCAAGGCTGCGCGCGTCGATGGCGCCGGCTTCTGGCGCATCTTTTTCGAGATCATGCTGCCGATTGCCGTGCCGATGGTCGTCGTGGTCTCCATGCTCCAGTTCACCGGCATCTGGAACGATTTTCTGCTCGGTCTCGTCTTCGCCGGGCGCGACAACCTGCCGATGACCGTTCAGCTCAACAACATCGTCAACACCACCATGGGCGAGCGCAATTACAACGTGAACATGGCGGCGACGATCCTGACCGCCATCGTTCCGCTCGCCATCTATTTCCTGTCCGGCCGCTGGTTCGTGCGCGGCATCGCCGCCGGCGCAGTCAAGGGGTAACGCTTCCATGCAATCCGCCGTTTCCATCAAGGATCTGAAAATCGCCTATGGCAATCATTCGGTGATCGAGAAGATGTCGATCGACATCGCGCCCCGGGAATTCCTGGTCCTGCTCGGCCCGTCCGGCTGCGGCAAGTCCACACTTCTGAACGCTATCGCCGGCCTTCAGGACATCACCGCCGGCGAGATCTGGATCTCCGGCAAGAACGTCAGCTGGGAGGAGCCGAAGGACCGCGGCATCGGCATGGTCTTCCAGTCCTACGCGCTCTATCCGCGCATGTCGGTCCGCAAGAACCTCTCCTTCGGTCTCCGCGTCGCGGGCCTGCCGAAGGCCGAGATCGAGGCGCGTGTCGCGCGCACAGCCGCCCTTCTCCACCTCGATAAGCTGCTCAACCGGCGGCCTGCAGAACTGTCGGGCGGCCAGCGCCAGCGCGTCGCCATCGGCCGGGCGCTGGTTCGCGAAGTGGACGTCTTCCTCTTCGACGAGCCGCTGTCTAACCTCGACGCCAAGCTACGCAACGAATTGCGCGTCGAGATTAAGAAGCTGCACCAGAGCCTCGGCAACACCATGATCTACGTGACCCACGATCAGGTCGAGGCCCTGACGCTCGCCGACCGCATCGCCATCATGCGCGATGGCGTGATCCAGCAGCTTGCCTCGCCAGCAGAGATCTATCATCGCCCGGCCAATCTGTTCGTCGCAGGCTTCATCGGTGCTCCGTCCATGAATTTCGTCGAGGGCCGGATTGAGCGTGGCAACGGGTCGCCTGTCTTCCTGAGCAACGGACTTGCGGTCGATCTCTCCGGCTATTCCTTCCAGGCGGCAGCGTCGGATGGACCGGCAACGCTCGGTTTCCGCCCGGACCACCTGGTGCTCGACGGCGAGGCAAGTCGCCTCCCCACCCTTCCTGGTCGCGTCTCCGTTGTCGAACCGATGGGGTCGGAGGCAGTCCTCTGGTTCGACTGGGCCGGCCAAAGTCTCTCGCTCCGGCTTATGGGCGAGGTCACCCTGCAGCCCGGCGACGCCACGGCTCCCGGGATCGATATTGCCAAGGCGTCGCTCTTCGGCGCCGACGGATCGCGGCTGTGATGCACGATCCCTTTGTTTTCTCGCAGTTCCGGACGCGCTTCGCGCGTCTTTGAGGAATAGCTCCAGAACAGGAATTGGAAAGACATGTCTCAGATCGTCTATGATGCGCTGGTGATCGGCTCCGGCGCGGCGGGTTCCTTCGCGGTAAAGGAACTGACGGCGCAAGGCCTGTCGGTGCTGCTTCTCGAGGCCGGTCCCGCCGTCGGGCCGAAGGATTTCGATCCCGCCCGCAAGAAGGCGCCTGCAAGCAGCATCAATATCTGGGAGCGCGCACGAGCCACCGTCAAAGGCCAGCCTATCCAGGCGCGTGCGGCCTTTTTCACCGAGCGTTTCAGCCACTTCTTTGTCAATGACCGCAAGAACCCCTACACGGCACCGAAGGACGCGCCTTTCCTTTGGATCCGTGGCCGTCAGGGCGGCGGGCGCCTCCACAGTTTCGGCCGGGTGCTGCTGCGCTGGACCGACGAGGACTTCAAGATCCGCTCGCGAACCGGCAAAGGCGTGGACTGGCCAATCTCCTATGACGAGCTCGCGCCTCTCTACGACGAGGTGGAGGCCTACCTGGGACTCTACGGAAACAAGGACAATGTGCCGACCCTGCCGGACGGCGTCTATGCAAGGCCCGCGAGCCTAACGCCCGCGGAACAAGTCTTCAAGGAGGCGGTCGAAAGCCGTTGGCCGGACAGGCACGTGGTGTCCTGGCGCTATATTTCCCCGGACGCCGAACGCGTGCCGCGGCCGCTCAGGGAGGCTCAGGCCAGCGGCCGGCTAACAGTCCAGTATGACGCAGTCGTTCGCCGCATCACCACGGACGATAAAACCGGCCACGCTACCGGCGCGGAATTCCTTGACCGCAACACGGGCAAGGTGTCGACAGTCCGCGCCGCGACAGTGGTGCTTTGCGCCTCTCCGATCGAAAGCGTGCGGCTCCTTTTGAACTCGGCGTCGACGAACCATCCGGGCGGGCTCGGCAACAGGTCCGGCGCGCTGGGGCGCTATTTCATGGACCAGCTTCCGTGCCTTGCCTTCGGTTCCTTCTCGAAAGCAAAAGGCTGGGCGCTCGATGAATCCGCACCAACGGACCCGTTCTACAACCCGTCGGGCGGGATTTTTATTCCCCGTTTCGGAGAGGACGATGCCGCTCGCGGTGACTTCGACTACCAGGGCAGCGTCGGCCGCGCCCCCGTGCCCGACGGCACCGACGCGCGCCTGGCCTTCTTCGGCTTCGGTCGCATGCTGCCCTACGCTGACAACCGCATCACGCTTGATTCCCGGCGCAAGGATGCCTGGAGCATTCCCGTGCCGCATATCCGCTGCGTCATGCATGAGGAGGAGCTTGCGCTGCTCCGCAGGCAGGAGGAAACCCTGATCGGAATGATCAAGGAAATCGGCGGCGACCTGGAGTTCATCGGCTCGCCCACCGGCCTTAAGGAGATGGGCAAGGGCGCCTTCCCCGAAGCCGACGTCTTCAGCCGGTTTATGTTCCGAAAATGGTTCCGCAAGACCATGTGCATGGGCGCGGCGATCCATGAGACAGGTGGTGCGCGGATGGGTGAAACCCCGAAGGCTTCGGTGCTCAATCCCTATAACCAGGTGTGGGACGCGCCGAATCTCATCGTCACAGACGCCAGCGCCTTCCCGGGCAGCGGCGTAGCCGGCACGACGCTCACCGTCATGGCCCTGACGATCCGCGCCTGCCGGAACCTCGTCGACCAGTATCGAGCGGGACAGCTGTAAGCACGTTTCGATGGCTCCAAAGACCCGACATCAAGCATAGTCAACGCGCGCTTGTTACTACAGATGGCACCAAAACCGCACAGCCTTTTTATCGCGTAGTCTGCTCGTTCGGGCAAATGCACTGTCTGCTGCCAAATGCCCCTTCCTACAACGGCGGGCTCCGCGGAGTGACGAACAAAGAAAAAACCTACGGCCGCGCACGGCGCGACATCCTCGCTTTGACAATCCCCCTTCCGCAAGTTCATTCAGGCGCTATGCTGTGTACCGAGAAACCAAGCGTGAGATCTTTCATGACGGAGCAACATCAGAGCCACTTCCGCGAACGGATGACAATTCTCGGCGATCTTGATGCTGCCTCCTTCGTCCCCTGGATCCAGCGCCATGCCGCCAAGCTCGGGCTCTCCCAGGCCATATCCCACACCAGCCCCGCCCGGATCGAACTCGAAATCGCGGGACCGGAAGAACTGATCGACATGATGGAGATGGGGTGTTCTCTGGGGCCCATCGACGTCTGGGTGGAGACGATAGAACGCACGCCGATCGACGACCAAACCGACTAGGGCCACGATGGCTCTTTTCGCCGCCCGTACATCTTTTGCCCCTTATTTAACCAATATTGCCATTGCGAAATAATTATGCAAACGTGAGGGCGCTGGGCTGCAGACCATCGGTGACGACTTCGGAGCCATAGCCAGCAAGACACTGATATTATGCAGAAAGTTGAGTCATGCTATCCGATACGACCGGCTCCTGGACGCCAGTCGCCCTTTCCGCGGATTTGCCGGCGGGAACCGTGATGCCGGCACGGACGCCAGCCGGATCAATTGCCCTCTGGCGAAGCGATTCGGGGCGCACTGCGGCATCGGCGGATCGCTGTCCCCATCGCGGGATGCGCTTGTCTCACGGCTTCGTGCGCGGCGAAGCGCTTTCCTGCATCTATCACGGCTGGAGTTATGCCCGGGCAGGAAACTGTCTGCGCATTCCAGCCCATCCGGGGCTGACGCCGCCAGAAACGATACGGGTGGCAACGCAGCAGGTCGAAGAGTCCGACGGGCTCATCTGGGTTGCCGTTGGAGAACCCGCAGCCCAGCCCCCGCGGTTTGAAGGCCTCGTCCCCCTGCGCTCCCTGCTGGCACATGCCAGCGTTGCGGCGCTCGAAGCTGCGGCCGGCGCGAAGGCCGGCCCCGAGGGTATTGTCTGGAAGGTACAGGCTTCGCAGACGATCCAGTTGCTGCTCGCCCCGCAGGAGGACGATCAGACGCTGATCCATGTTCTACTGAGCGACAACAGCAATCCGGCCCAGCGCATCGCCGCGTCACGTGCCGCCGAGACCCTGCGGCGAGCGGCCGAAGCTCTCCAGGCCAAAGGGATCGCGCCATGACGCACAATGCGATGATCGACGAGTGGTATCCGGTCGGCCTTTTCAGCGACCTCGACGCCGCGGGACGCAGGACGGCCCTGATGGGCGAGCCGATCGACGTCGCGCGCGACGCCGAAGGCAATGCGAAAGTGACGGGCGGAAATGGACGCCCCTTACCCGTATGCGTCCGCTACGGCCACGTCTGGTCGTCCATCGGCACCCCGCAGAAGGCGCTTTTCGCGATCCCCGAGGCTGACCAGGCCGGCCGCCGGTTTGTCGATGTCGGCGTGGTTCGCGTGCGCTGCTCGCCGCTGCGTGCGGTGGAGAACTTTCTCGACATTGCGCATTTTCCCTTCGTGCACACCGACATCCTGGGTGCGGAGCCACACACGGAGGTCCAGAACTACAAGGTCGAAATCCGGGAAGACGAGGTCTGGGCTACGCAGGTGAAATTCTACCAGCCGCAGGCTGCCAAATCGGCAAGCGGCGGCATTACGACGGAGTATATGTACCGCGTGCCAGCGCCGACCTGCGCCGTTCTCTACAAGACCTGCCCGCCGCGCCCGAGCGAATGGGACGTCATCACGCTTTTCGTCCAACCGCTTGCCGAGGATCTGTGCGACGTCTGGCCGTGGATGGCACTCTTCGACGATGTCACACCGATGACCGATCTGATCCACTTTCAGCAGACGATCTTCCTGCAAGACCGGTCGATCCTCGAAAACCAGATCCCCCGGCTCCTGCCGCTCGATCCGGGCATGGAAATTCCGACGCGGGCCGACCTGACCTCGGTCGCCTACAGACGCTGGCTGAAACGCCACGACTACACATACGGCGCACAGCTGGTGGCGCAATGAAGCTCTACGATTACATCCTCTCGCCCAGCTGCTACAAAGTGCGCCTGATGGCGGCGCTGACCGGCGTGAAACTCGATATCCGCCCGGTGGATTTCCACCCCGGCGCCGAGCATCGCGGCCCGGAACTCATGGCGCTCAATCCGGCAGGCTCGATCCCGATCCTCGAGGACGGAGACCTGATCTTGACCGAATCCTCGGCCATGCTCGTCTACCTTGCCGCAAGGGCGGCACCCGATTGGCTGGGCAGCGCTGCCGCGGAGGAAACGGCGCGCGTCCAGCAGTGGCTCTCCTTCTCCAACCGGCTGACCGCGAGCCTCGGAGGCGCGCGGCTTCATGAAATGCTCCTGCGTCCGGGTGACATCACAGCACTCCAGGCTCAGGGCATCGCGGCGCTCCGCGAGCTGGAAGCAGGCCTGGTCGAGCAGGGTCTTCGCGGCATGCGGTTCCTCGCATCGGATCGGCCGACGGTCGCCGATATTGCCTGCTTCCCTTACGTGGCGCTCGCGCCGGACGGCGGCGTCTCGCTTGACCCCTACCCGGCGATCCGCCTCTGGTCCCGCTCGCTGCGCAGCCTTGAAAACTTCATCGAGATGCCAGGCATCCACCGGCTGCATGAATTGAAGCCCGACCCCCATATCGAACCGGGCGAGGCGTGACATGGCAGGCCTCCTTCTGAAGAATTGCGCGGCAGTCATTGTCGACGAGGGCAAGGGTCCGACCGTCCATCGCAACGTCGATCTCCTGACGAACGGCCCGGCGATCCAGGCAATTGGCGAAAATCTCGGGGCAGATGAGCTGCCCGCCGGCACGATCACGCAGGACGCCACCGGCTGGTTCGTCTATCCCGGGCTCGTCAATACGCACCACCATTTCTTCCAGTGCTTCGTGCGTAACCGCGCAGACCTCGACTGGACGAAGCTGTCGGTCATCGAATGGCTAGACCGCATCTATCCGATCTTTTCGCAACTCAACGAGGAATGCTTTTACCACTCCTCGGTCACGGCCATGGCCGAGATGATCAAGCATGGCTGCACAACGGCCTTTGACCACCAGTATAATTTTCCCCGGCATGCCGGAAAGCGGCTGATCGACCGCCAGTTCGAGGCGGCCGATCTCTTCGGCATGCGCTTCCATGCTGGACGCGGCGGCAACACGCTGCCGAAGTCGGAAGGCTCCACTATCCCGGACGCCATGCTGGAGACGACCGACGAGTTCATTGCCGATTGTGCCCGCCTCATCGACACCTATCACGACAAGAGCCCCTTCAGCATGCGGCAGGTCGTCGTCGCGCCCTGCCAGCCGGTCAACTGCTACCGCGAGACCTTCGTGGAATCGGTGGCGCTGGCGCGTGACCGCGGCGTGCAGATGCACACGCACGTGGGCGAAGGTGAAAGCCCGGTCATTCAGGCCCGTCATGGCATGCGCACGGTGGACTACTGCGAGGAGCTCGGCTTTGCCGGCCCCGATGCCTTCTACGCCCATTGCTGGGAGCTGACCCATGACGAGCTGCGGACGATGGCTGCAAGCGGCACCGGTGTCTCCCACTGCCCGGAGCCGGTCTATCTGGTCGGCGCCGAGGTCACGGATATTCCGGCGATGTCGGCCTTCGGCCTGCGCGTCGGTCTCGGCTGCGACGGAGCGGCGTCGAACGACAATTCGAACCTGATGCACTGCATCCACTCCGCCTACATGCTGCAGTGCCTGACCGCATCGTCGCGCGCTCATCCCGTCCCGCCCCCGGTCGACTTCCTGAGCTATGCCACGACCGGCGGCGCAAGCCTTCTCGGCCGCCGCGACATCGGCCGGCTCGCCCCCGGCATGGCCGCCGACTTTTTTGCGATCGACACGCAGCGCATGGACTACGTCGGCACGCGACATGATCCGCTGAGCCTGATTGCCAAGGTGGGCATCGGCATGCCGACCGACATGACCATGATCAATGGCCGCATCGTCTGGCAGAAGGGCGAGTTCGTCGGGCTCGACGAGGCCAAGCTGTTTGCCGATGCCGAGGCTGCACTCGCCACCGTGGAATTTTAAAAAACCAAAAGAGGGAACTGACATCATGACCAAACTGACCCGCAGAAACCTGATGAAGGCTGCTGCCGCCACCGGCCTCGCCGGCACACTCGGCAGCCGCCTTGCCCTCGCGGCCGATGAGCCGCTCGGCATCACGCTCGTGCTTCCGTCGCCCGTCGGCGACGTCGGCTGGGGCCACGCGCTTGCCGCCGGCCTCGAACCGGTCAAGGCCGCTTACGGCGACAAGGTGAAGGTGACCGTTCTGGAGAACATCGCGGAAGGTCCGGATGCCGACCGCATCATGAACAAGACGATCGCCGACGGGAGCAAGTTCCTGATCGCCGGTTCCTTCGGCTACCAGAACGGCGCCCTGCAGATCGCCCGCCGCGATCCGAGCGTCACTGTGTTGCATGCCTCCGGCTTCCAGGTGGCTCCGAACTTCTCGCCCTTCGCAGCCAAGTATTTCCAGGGCACCTACCTGCTCGGCATGGCTGCCGCCGCGCTCTCCAAGACCGGCAAGCTCGGCTCGGTCTCCGCCTTCGCGATTCCCGAGCTGATCACCTCCATCAACGCCTTTACGCTGGGCGCGCAGACGGTAAAGCCCGACATCGAGGTGTCGGTCGTCTGGGTGAACTCCTGGTTCGACCCGGCCAAGGAGCAGGAAGCCGCGAAGGCCCTGATCGCCCAGAACTGCGACGTGATCTTCTCCAACGCGCAGGACACGCCGTCTGTCATCGCGGCCTGCGAGGAAGCGGGCGTCTATGCCTTCAACCTCAACTCGTCGATGAAGAAATACGCCCCGAAAACCTATCTCGGCTGCGTCGCGACGGACTGGTCGCCCTTCTTCAAGGCGTCGGTCGACGCCCATTTCGCCGGCTCGTTCAAGGGCGCCAATACCTTCCTCGGTGTCACCGACAAGGTCGTCGAAGTGGTTGACTGGAACCCGGACATTCCGGCTGACATGATGACGAAGATCAAGCAGATCGAGGCGAAGATCGCAGATGGCAGCTTCTCGCCGTTCACCGGGCCGATCACCAAGGCCGACGGCAGCGAAGGGGTGGCCGCCGGTGCGACGCTCGCCGATGGCGAGATCGTCGCGATGGATTGGCACGTCAAGGGCGTCGCCACGCCGCTGCCGAAGTAATCCATGACCAACCCGCTCCTGTCGCTCCGCGGCATTTCGAAAAGCTACGGCCAGATCCATGCCAATCAGGGTATTGACCTGGACGTGGCCCCGCAGTCGATCCATGCGATCCTCGGAGAAAACGGGGCGGGCAAGTCGACCTTGATGAAGCTGATCTACGGCGTCGAGCAGCCCGACGACGGAACCGCCATCTGGGAAGGCGAGCCTCTCAGCCTTGCCTCCCCCGCGGAGGCAAGGCGCAAGGGGATCGGCATGGTCTTCCAGCACTTCTCGCTTTTCGAGACCCTGACGGTCGTGGAGAACATTCACCTGGTCGTCAAAGGCGGCAAAGCCGACCTCACCGAACGCATCCGCACGCTTGGTCGCGACTTCGGCCTCGAAGTCGATCCGCTCGCCCATGTACACGCCCTTTCCGTCGGCGAGAGGCAGCGGGTGGAGATCATCCGATGCCTGATGACCAATCCAAAGTTGCTGATCCTTGACGAACCGACCTCGGTGCTGCCACCGCAATCGGTGGACAAGCTCTTCGACACCTTGCGCCGCCTGCGCGACGGTGGAGTTGCCATCCTGTTCATCTCCCACAAGCTGGAGGAAATTCGGGCGATCTGCGATCACGCGACGATCCTGCGCGGCGGGCGCGTCACCGGCAATGTGGACCCGCGCGACCACGATGCCCACGACCTTGCCCGCATGATGATCGGCCGCGACATGCCGGAGCCCATGCCGGCGCTTCCCCTGTCTGGCGGTGAAAAGCGGCTCGAGATCATCGGCCTCGACCATCAGCCCGCTGATCCCTTTGCCGTCCCGCTCTCCAACATCAGCCTGGCTGTGCGCGCCGGCGAAATCCTCGGGATCGCCGGGATTTCGGGCAACGGGCAAAGCGAGCTTGCCTCTCTGATCTCCGGCGAGGCGGTGCTGCCGCGAGAGCAGCGCGACCGGATCTATATGATGGGAAAGGACGTGGGCACGCTCGATGCCGCTGCCCGCCGGCAGCTTGGCTTTGCCTTCGTTCCCGAAGACCGGCTCGGACGCGGCGCGGTCCCCGAAATGTCGCTTGTCCTCAACAGCTTGCTGACGGCGCACCAGCTCAACCTTCTACGGCACGGTCTTGTCGACAGGGCAAGTGCGCGGGCGTTCGCCAATGAGTGCATCCGCCAATACGATGTCCGCACGCCCGGCCCCGACGCGGAAGCCGGCGCGCTCTCCGGCGGCAATTTGCAGAAGTTCATCGTCGGCCGTGAGATCATGCTGTCTCCAAAACTTCTGTTCGCGGCGCAGCCGACCTGGGGCGTGGATATCGGCGCCGCAACCGCCATTCGCAGGCGCCTGATCACGCTGCGCAATGAAGGCATGGCCATCCTCGTGATTTCCGAGGAGCTCGAGGAACTTTTCGAACTCTGCGATTCCATCCAGGTGCTGCACCACGGCAGGCTGAGCCCGCCACTCGCCACGCGCGACACGCGACCCGAGGAGATCGGCCGGTATATGATCGGCGCACATTCGTCCCCCGAAAAGGCTCTCGCATGAGCGCTTTGCCCGCGACCTTCCTTCCCACCCTTGTCCGCCGAGAGCGCGCCTCGCTGGCTGCAACCCTGCTTGCGCCGCCCGTCGCGCTGGCGGTGGCCACTATTCTCAATCTCGGGCTTTACGTGCTGATGGGCCGCGATCCGGTCGCCGTCGTCTACGCGATGCTTCTCGAGCCCTTCCTTTCCTGGGCGTCGTTCTCGGAGGTGCTGCTGAAGGCCGGTCCTCTCCTCCTCATCGCGCAGGGCCTGGCGATCGGCTTTCGCGCCAAGGTCTTCAACATCGGTGCCGAGGGCCAGTTCATTCTCGGCGCAATATTCGCCTCCGCCATCCCGGTATGGTTTCCGCAGGCAACGGGCCAGTGGATCTGGCCCCTGATGCTGCTGCTTGGCGCCATCGGTGGCGCCCTGTGGGCTTCGCTGACCGCCTTCTGGCGCGTCAGGCTCAATGCGAACGAAATCCTCGTTTCCCTGATGCTGAGCCTCGTTGCCGCACAGCTCCTCAACTACCTGCTGCTCGGTCCCTGGAAGGACCCGAACGGCTTCAACTTTCCCCAATCCGTGATGTTCCAATATGACGCGATGGTGCCTATCCTGATCTCCGGCACTCGTGTCAATGTCTCGCTGCCCCTGACGCTCGCCCTGTCGATGGCGGCGTGGGTCTTCATGCAGAAGAGCTTCATCGGCTACAAGCTGCAGGTCGGTGGGCTTGCGCCGCGCGCTGCCGGCTATGCCGGTTTCAACGAAGCGTGGGCGATCTGGCTTTCCCTCCTCATCGGCGGCTGCGCGGCCGGCCTGGCCGGCGCAGCCGAGGTTGCCGGTCCCCTCGGCCAATTGCAGCGCTCGATTTCAACCGGTTACGGCTATGCCGCGATCATCGTCGCCTATCTCGGTGGCCTGCACCCGATCGGCATCGTTTTCTCGGCACTGTTCATGGCCATCCTCTACATTGGGGGGGACAATGCCATGGTATCGGCAAACTTGCCGATCGCCGCGGTCCGCGTCTTCCAGGGCAGCCTCCTGCTTGCCTACCTCATCGCCGCGGCCTTCGTGCGGTATCGTCTCGAATGGCCCCGTGCCGCCTACCGGAGCCAACCATGAACGCCATCGAGTTCATTCTTGCCGGCATGCTCGCGGCGGCGACGCCATTTCTCCTTGCGGCCCTCGGCGAACTGGTGGCCGAGCGCGCCGGAGTTCTCAACCTCGGGGTGGAGGGATTGATGGCGTTTGGCGCAGTGCTCGCCTTCATCATCGTCTATCACGGCGGGGGGCACTTTCTGGGTTTCCTCGCTGCGGGCCTCGGCAGCGCCGCCCTTTCGCTGATTTTCGCCATTGTGGCGTTGGGATTTCGGGCGAACCAGGTGGCGACAGGCCTTGCGATCGGCATCCTCGGCCAGGGTCTCTCGGCGCTTTTCGGCAAGACCTATGAAAGCCTGACGGTCAAGGGGCTTCCAAAGCTTGCAATTCCAGGGCTTTCCGAAATCCCGGTCGTCGGCGGCCTCTTCGTCCAGGATATCGTCGTGTGGCTTTCCCTCGTCGCGACCTTGGCAATCTGGACAATGTTTGCCTACACGAAGGTTGGTCTCGTCGTCCGGGCCGTCGGCGAGAACCCCAAGGCTGCGCACGCCATCGGCTATTCGGTCATCTCAGTCCGCGTCTTAGCCATCGCATTCGGCGGAGCGATGGCCGGTTTTGCCGGCGCCTATGCAGCAGTAGTCTACACACCGCTCTGGGCCGACGGGATGATCGCCGGGCGTGGCTGGATCGCCATCGCACTCGTCGTCTTCGGCACATGGCTTACCGGCCGGATCTTCCTCGGGGCCTGCCTCTTCGGCGCCGTCTCCCTGATGGGGCTTGCAGCCCAGGCGACCGGGCTGGACGTTCCCTCACAACTGCTTTCTAGCCTGCCCTATCTCGTCACCATCATTGTGCTCGGCATCATTTCTGCCGACCGCCGCCTGCTCAAGCTGAACGGTGTCGCCTCGCTCGGTGAACCCTTCGAACGCTAGGTGGGATGATCGCAACGAGATCCAATGGAAAACCCTGTCAGTGACGGCGGCCCGTCGTAGCAGTCTCCTGGAGACCATCGCTTGTCCGCCGATATCTGCGCCAATAGGCTGACGGCAAACACGCGCATTTATCGCCTCACTGTCATATCTGCGTCATCCGTCTCATGGACGTTACAGACATTGCGGGCGGGCTCGGTGTGTTGTTGCCCCGCCCTGACCCGTATTCAGCCGCGGCTGATCGTCCTCGCCGCGCTCGGCTGCGTGCTACTGCAAATCGCTGCGATGATCTTTCATCTGTCACGCGGTGAAGCTCCAGCCGTACCGCTCAACATCATCCTGCTTGCTCTTTCTGTGTTCATCCTGTGGGGCCGCGGCAAGAGGGCGCCCATCTCGCCGCGCGGATAAAGGGCGCTCCCCGTGCGGGAGCATTCTCCCGTTCAATGCATGATCGCAACTATTCCTCGGTATTTCCGAAAACGAAAAAACCGGGGTGGATTTTAAACACCCCGGCCAACTCACTTCTGGGTTTTTCGTTCGTTCTTAGGTCTTCTTGCGCCCCTTCTGTCGATAGACGTCGACGACGACGGCGGCGATGATGATGAGGCCCTTGACGATTTCCTGGTAGTAGGCGTCGACGCGCAGGAAGGTGAAGCCGGAGGTCATGACGCCGAGGATCACCGTTCCGATCACCGTGCCGGTGATGCGGCCGACGCCGCCGGTCAGCGAGGTGCCGCCGATGACGGTGGCGGCGATCGCATCGAGTTCGTACATCACGCCCATGCCGGCCTGCGCCGTCTGGGCGCGGGCCGCCGTCACGACGCCGGCCAGCCCCGCCAGCATGCCGGCGATCGCATAGACCTTGATCAGATGCGCCTCGACATTGATGCCCGAGACCCGGGCCGCCTGGACGTTGGCGCCGATCGCATAGGTGAACTTGCCGTAGCGGGTATAGCGCAGGGCGATGTGGAAGATCAGCGCGACGACAAGGAAGACGACGACCGGCCAGATACCGGTGCCGATGAAGTTGAACTGGTCGGTGAGGCCCGACACCGGCTGGCCCTTGGTGTACCACTTCGACAGGCCGCGGGCCGAGACCATCATACCGAGCGTGGCGATGAAGGGCGGGATCTTGGTGCGGGCGATCAACTGGCCATTGATGACGCCGGCCAACAGGCCGATGCCGAGGCCAAGGCCGATCGGCACGATCGCCGGCAGGTCGGTCAGCGACGGATACAGCGCCCGCGGCCAGGTCGAGGCCTGCGCGACGCTGGCGGCGATCATCGCCGTCATGCCGACCACCGAGCCGGAGGACAGATCGATGCCGCCGGTGATGATCACCTGGGTGACGCCGACGGCGATGATGCCGATCACCGCCACCTGCAGGATCATGATCGTCAGGCGCTGTGGGTTCATCAGGAAGCTCTGGCCGACGAAGATCCAGCCGAGCACCTCGTAGACCAGCGCGATGCCGATCAGCACCAGGAAAATGTTGAATTCCGGCGGGATGCGCCGTCTGGATTTGGCAAGCGGCGGGCTCGTGCCCTGTGCGGCGACATTGGTATCCATTAGTCTTTCCTCCCTGTGGTTGACGTTTCGTGGCCTTCAGCGTGCGGCGAGTTCCATCACCTTGATCTGGCTGGCTTCGGCCCGATTAAGGAACCCGGTGACCCGGCCTTCGTGCATGACCATGATGCGGTCGCTCATGCCGAGCACCTCGGGCATTTCCGACGAGATCATGATGACGGCGACGCCGTCGCGGGCCAGCTCCGTCACCAGCCGGTGGATTTCCGCCTTGGCGCCGACGTCGATGCCGCGGGTCGGCTCGTCAAGGATCAGGATGCGCGGATTGGTCAGCAGCCAGCGGCCGATCAGCGCCTTCTGCTGGTTGCCGCCGGAGAGGTTCTCGATGCGCTCCTCAAGGTTCGGCGTCTTCACCCGCAGCTTGCGGGCCATCTCCTCGCATTGCGCCGAGACGCCCTTCTCGTCGACAAAGCCCATCGTCACGAACTTGTCCTGCAGCACGGCGATCTGCATGTTTTCCAGAATGTTGAGGATCAAAAGGCAGCCGGTGTCCTTGCGGTCCTCGGTCAGGAACGCCATGCGGTGTTTGATCGCTTGCGTCGGCGAGGCGATCGCCACCGGCTTGCCGTTGATCCGGACCGAGCCGGAGGTGGCCGGCGTCACGCCGAACAGCGTTTCGGCGACATTCGAGCGGCCGGAACCGACCAGACCGGCAACACCGAGGATTTCGCCGGCGCGCACCTCGAACGAGACATCGTGGAAGACATCCTTCAGGCACAGGTCCTTGACCGACAAGACGACGTCGCCGATCGGCACCTCCTCCTTCGGGAACATCTGGGTGATCTCGCGGCCGACCATCATGCGGATGATGTCGTCGCGCGTCACATCGCTCGAGGCATGCGTGCCGATATACTTGCCGTCGCGGAACACCGAGAACTCGTCGGCGATCTCGAACAGCTCGTTCATCTTGTGGGTGATGTAGACGATGCCGATGCCCTGGCTGCGCAGGTCGCGGATGATCTCAAACAGATGCGCGACCTCGCGCTCGGTCAGCGCCGAGGTCGGCTCGTCCATGATCAGAACGTCGGACTCGTACGACACCGCCTTGGCGATCTCGACCATCTGGCGGTTGGCGATCGACAGGTCGCGCACCTCGGACTGCGGATCGAGCGCGATGTTCAGCCGCGTAAACAGCGCCGCCGTCATCCGGTTCATCTCGCGGTGATCGACGAAGCCGAGACGGGTCAACGGTTCGCGGCGGATCCAGATGTTTTCCGCGACCGTCATGAACGGCATCAGGTTGAGCTCCTGATGGATCATCGCGATGCCGTTTTCCAGCGCATCCAGCGGCGATTTCAGCTGGATGTCGACGCCCTTGAACCTCACCTCGCCCCGGTCGGGCGTGTAGATGCCGGCGAGAATCTTCATCAGCGTCGATTTGCCGGCGCCATTCTCGCCCATCAGCGCATGCACCGTGCCGCGCTTCAGCCGGAACGACACATCGTCGAGCGCCACCACGCCCGGAAACTCCTTGCGCACGCCTTCAACGGCAAGCAGATATTCCGCATTCGGCACCGCCCCACTCGCACGCACCGCCGCCATCGTTGTCGGACTGACTGTCATTTTATTGCCTCCCTATGTTGTGATAAGGGCCGACCCCGCACTCGCGATCGGCAAACGTGGCTTTCTCCGCCATTCAGCAGAAGCGGAATCTGGAGCTGCGGCACTTGCTCCTCGACAATTGCCTGCGAACTCCTCTTCGCATTCCATCAATGCTCAACGCTATTGTATTGATTGCGTTTTAATGATCGGCGCCCTCCCCCCGTTTATCAGCAGACCATTCACTCTCTTCCCGACAAGCAAACAGCCGGGACGTAAGCGGTCCGCACTTTCGCAGCGGCCGCCTCCCGCTTCGCTGGGCGCCCCGGATGGCAACGACGATGCGCTCCGAGTGGAGGCTATGCTGGGAAATCTATCGAGCCGATGTTCATCTAAGCCGAAGTCGGCGACCTTCGACGAAACCGAGACGCCTCCCTCAATCACTCTTAGCGAGTGCAGCCTGTTCCTGCGGTCGGGGACGGGCTTCTCCTCGGGAGCGAGCCAGAAGAGAAAGAGTACCGCACCAAAATATCCGATCTGGAGCAGTATTGCGGAAATCAGAGATGCAACGAGCGTGGCCCGGATGGAGTGTGTGGCCAGATACGTTCCAACCGAAACGATGCACAAGACGAGTGTCATCCTGCAAAGCAGTATTCGAAATTTTTGCATACAGGCCTCCTCCCCGCCGCCCTGCTAGCAGTTACGCTAATGGCCGACTCAATGGAATGTACGTTCCAGTCTACAGATTTATGGAATGGATTACACTAAAATACTGATTGTTTTCAATCACTTACGGCTTTTTCGTGCGCTGAGTGGTACGAAAATTCCAATTACGGGAATGACGGAATGAATATTAGGCGAGCTTACATGTTCCCGCGAGTGTAGATCCTGAAGGGTAAGCTGGTCTTGAGTTGCAAGCTTGACCACGACCCCTCCACCCCCAAGCGCTCAAGAACGATCTTAAACGCGAGCCGAGCCTGATTTTCAGGATCTTGGTCGATGGCGAGTGCAGTATGTACAATGATATCGCCACTGCCTGTATCGAGTGCCAGATGCAGCTTTCGCCATCCCCTGCGGGACTTGGCGCCCTTGTCGTCAAGGTATCGGACCGCGCCATTGATCTTCAGGCCGGTACTGTTGACCACCACATGAAGTGGACCGCCCGACACAGGCTGACGATCATCATTATGTCCGCAGACGGTTTCCAGGTCCGTGCCCGTCGCTCAGTGTCGTGTGATCGGGCGCGGGCAGATCCAATCCCATCAGCGCAAGCACCGAACCGAGCAATCCTTCGGTCTGGCGCAGCCGCAGTCCGAACCTCATGCCGAGGGTCGGCGCAGTCTCAATTGCCAACTCGGAGTAACGTGGCTGGCCGCCTGGTGTCTTTCTCCGCAGGGCCTGCCATCCGACCAGCGCCTCCGGCGAGATCCACAGGGCAAGGCTGCCGCGCTGGCGAAGACCCGCCTCGCCAGCTCGTCACCTTGAACTTCGTCTTGCCTCTGCGATGTCGGCGACTGGCATTATGTTTGTGCGGCATGCTCGAGATCACAATATGGTTGCGGTCTCAAATGCTTACGTCCAACCATTGAATGATCCGTGCACCAACGCCTCAGTTGGCGCCTTTGTACTGAGTGATATTCGCGTGCGTTACGAGTTCAAACGGTACGTAGACTTTCTTCTCCACGGTTTCTCCGCGACGCAGTTTCAAGGCGGCATCCACCGAGCCCTGGCCTTGTGCAGCAGCGTTTTGGAACACTGTCACGTCCAGATCGCCCGCTTCCATTGCCGCAAGCGCGTCAGCAGTAGCGTCAATGCCGGCGACCACGACTTTCGACTTGTCAATGCCCACAGCTTTCATAGCCTGGATCGCACCGATGGCCATTTCGTCATTGTTCGCAATGACCGCATCGAACTCAACACCAGCAGAAAGCCAATTCGCCATAAGGTCTACGGCCTGGGTGCGTTGCCAATTTGCCGACTGCTCTTCGACGATAGACATGAATTTGCAGCCGTCGGTAGCAATGACATCTTTTATGTCTTTTGTCCGAATGCGCGCAGCCTGATGCTGTAGCTCACCCATAATCACGAGGACTTTTGCGCCGTCACCCTTGCCCATCTCTTTGAGCTGCCGACATGTGTCCTGCGTTTGCAACGTACCTGATTCTACTTCGTTCGACGCGACGAACGCCTGCTTGTCCGGAAGGTTATCGACGTTGGCCGGTTCGTAATTCACATACACCAGCGGAACTCCTGCTTTGGAAGCAGCTTCCGACATGGCGATGGTGGCATCGGTATCGACCGCATTCACGATGATCGCGTCCGCGCCAGATGCGATAAAGTTCTGAACTTGACTGAGCTGTCGCGACATATCTCCTTGAGCATCCTCAATCTGAAGCGTCACTCCGTCGAGACCGACCGCATATTTGGTCATCCCCTCGCGCAAGACCGTCAGGAAGTTGTCGTCAAACTTCGAGATGGATACGCCGATGGTTTCAGCGTGTACCGTAGCGGCCATCAGAGCCATGACGGCAGCTGTCAATCCAATTCTTTTCATCTCTGCTCCTCCATTTTAGCGGTGTCCGATCACACCGAACAATCCCAACTCTCCACAGGCCGGCCCGCGTGGGCTGCACCGGAAAATTCAAAAAATAATCTGAGATGAAATCACTCACGGCATAATACAAATTAGATCACGTGATATGCCGTTAATGACAGCCAGAATGTCAGCCTTTTGGCTCCACTCGGGTGGTTACCTCCCAAACACCTTGGTCCTCCTCGGGACATCCGCGTCATACCAAGCTTACAATCAAGCGAGAAGTTTTAACTTCAGCCGTGGAACAAAATGTGTCACATTGCGTCATATCACCGTGACACAAATGTTAGGATTTTCTGTGCGTCGCGCAACCATCGCCGATCTTTCAAAAGTCTCCGGAGTCAGTACATCGACCATCAATCGGCTTCTGGGCGGCAGGGCGAAAGTCCGCCCTGAGACAATCCAGCGGGTAAGGAACGCAGCCGAAGAGATCGGTTTCTATGGGCTGGGAACACTGCTCGAACGGGAGAAAGACGCTCTGCCGCATTATCGGCTCGGGGTCTTGCTCCAGCAATCCAATCGACAAATCTATCAGCTTTTCGGGTCGAGCATCGTCGACGCAGCGCGCATGCGGAAGGATGCCCGGATCGAGACCACGGTCAATTTCGTCGATGAATTATCACCGGACTCGATTTCTAAGGCACTCTTCCGCCTAGGCGAGCGCGTCAATGCGATTGCTGTCGTTTGTGCTGATCATCCGCAGATAAGCCAGACGATCAATGTGCTGCGTGAACGCGGCGTGCCAACGATAGCCTACATCACCGATCTTTCGGCCCCCAACCGGGCAGGCTACGTCGGCACAGACAATTGGAAACTGGGGCGCACGGCCGCGTATATTGTCGCCAACATGGTGAAGCGCCAAGGAAAAATCGCGACTTTCATCGGCAACCATCGGTATCAGTGCCAAGACATATCAGATGCAAGTTTCCGATCGTACGTGCGTGAACACGCGCGTCACATGACGGTGATGGATGCATTTATGACCAATGAGGAATCCGATGTCGCCTATGACCTCGTTCGTGACTTGTTCGCAAAAGAACATGATCTGGTGGGACTCTATGTCATCGGCGGTGGGATCTCAGGCGTGCTGCGGGCAATTCGGGAGCTGCCGGAAGAACACAGGTCCGAGATTCGCGTCGTCTGCAGGGATGTCGGAACCGCCACGCGTACGGGATTAAACGAAGGGTTGATCACTGCTGCCTTATGCCATCCGTTGGGGCGCACGTCGAACGAGCTTATCAACACGATGATTGAGGCTATCGGGCAGGACAAGAATGCCGCGATCATTCAACGCACAGTGCCCTTCGAAATCCTCACGCCTGAAAACGTTTAGCGACGTTTGGAATTGCGCCGGTGTTGTTTCATCCGATCACACCGAAGCAAACTGGATCGGCTCCGGTTCGTCGCACAGCGCAGCGGCAAAAGGCGCTCTTCTCGCCTTGATGCCGCAGAATGATCAGCCGATATAGCTACCTACGTCAAGACATGCGTTGTTCGTCGAGAGTTGGTTCCGTACCCATGGTCTGAGCCCGTTTGGACTTGGCGAAGAAACACTGGTCGTCGTAGACCACAAGGCCACAGACATCACGCGGCTTGTGCTTGATCAGCCGCCATCCCGATGCAATCACGACCCTTGGTCTTGGCGTCGTACAGCGCCTGGTCCGCAGCCTCTATCAACGCGGCAGGAGCGCCAAATGTTGATGCAGTCGACATGCTTGCCACTCCGATGCTGACCGTCACGATCGACTGGCTGCTCGCTCTGTGCGGTATTGCGCGCCCATGCAACAACGCGCGCAGCCCCTCGGCAAGGCGCACTGCACCATCCCCGTCCGTTCCTGGGAGTAAGATTGCGAATTCTTCACCACCGAAGCGGGCAACGAGGTCGGAGGGCCGTCTGATGATCGATCGGAGAGTCTCGCCGATCGCCTTGAGGCAATTGTCTCCCTCTTGGTGACCATATGTATCGTTGAATGCCTTGAAGTGATCGACATCACAGAGCAGCAGACTAAGAGGCGAGCCGTTGCGACACGCCCGCGCGAACTCCTCTGAAATAGCCTGATCGAAAACTCTGCGATTTGCGATGCCGGTCAATGAGTCGGTGTAAGCCAGTCCTTTCATCTCCACTGCAAACTGTTTCAGTTCCTCCTCCGAACGCTTCATGGACGTGATGTCGGAAACGACCACCAGCGCGGATCCGTCTGAAGCTAGACGCGTTCGCAGACTGAGCCAGCGTCCGTCAAACAAAGGTATCTCGGTGTCCCGCGTAGCAAACAGCTGGGCCGCCGATTCCTGGATCCATTCTTCGCTGACGTCCGGGCCGACATCGGTCCTTTCCGCGTTGCGCACCACCGCGCGAACAATATCTGTGATGTGAGCGCCGGGCTGCCTGGCATAAGCCGAGCGAGGAAATGCGGCACGGTACTGGTCGTTGCAGAACACCAGCCTGCCCTCGGGATTGAACATGGCAAGCCCGTCCGACATTTCTCTCATAGCTTGTGAAAGCACGTTCCGGCTATCAAGGGCTTCCTGTACCAAGCGCTTTTTCTCGGTTACGTCACGGGTCACGCCCGCGAGCCCGATCAATGCGCCCTGACGATTTCGCAACGGCACCTTTGACGTCAGGAACCAGCGCTCTTGACCATCCTCTTCGTGAAAGGGTTCTTCGAAGTCTACCAGCGGCTGTCCGCTCGACATAATCGCCTGCTCGCGATCGAAAAAGGTTTGAGCCATTTCGCAGGGGTAGAGATCGAAGTCCGTGAGGCCAACCATCTCAGACGACTTCGTGCGGCCATGTTGATGCGCGACATTCAGATTGGTGACGACGAACTCACTCTTCTGGTTTTTGATATAGTGGAAGTCGGGAGCCTGTGTCAGCGCAGCCCGCAAGATGTCGCGTTCGATGGTGAAGGCGTGGAAGTAGGTAATGACGGAAGCTGCCAACAAGGTCGCGACGAACTTCACGGCGGTCATGACAAGACCGAGTGTTGCGATGTAGGAGCCACTGCTCTGGTAGGAAATGCTCATCGCCAATGAGACCGCTGCGACGGTGAGCGCCGAGGCCACTATTTTCTCGGCGGCGACCTGCCGCCGCCGAAGCAAAAAACGGACGCACAGGCCCAGCAGCGACACGAGTGCGATCGAGATCAAACCCGGCTCAAGCCCAGCGCCCCCCATGTAGATCCGACAGCTCAGAGTGAGGGTCCCCGTCACAACGGTGGCCAAGGGACCACCATAGACCGCCGATATCGCGAGCAGCGTTGAGCGAAGATCAAGATAGTAACCGCTATCGACCTCTACCGACAGCACCATGGAAAGCAGCGCTGCCAGCCCCATCATCAAGCCGAAACCAAGCTGGGCCTGCACTTCCGAAAGACGGTAGAATCGGTAGTGCAGATGCATCCAAACAGAAATGAGGAGCGAGACAGCGGCAACGTTGCCGGTCAGAAGTTGCCAGGCCATTACGAATTCCTTAGAATTTTAAGGAATTTATCGTGGATTCATTGAAGAATTCTAAAGTCTCACGCCACATCGCCGACGGCACGGCGAGGTCTGGAACGCCGCGCGCTGCGAGTGGGAGTGGGAGTGGCGGCAGATCTCACATCGGCTCCGACGTCGATCATTCGATCTATCCGTGCGTGTACGAATCGTGCGTGACCGCCTGTCCTGGTTCCGAGTTTTAGCGCATCGCGCTTGAGCAGTTTAATCCGTATTCTAATACAAAACCGCACCGCCCGCCGCCACCCCCGAACGACCGATAATGCCGGTCTATCGATTGTTTGTTCTCACTTTAAAAGCAGGTCCAAATACCGTTCGAAGTGGAATTATGATGCCACAGCAGCGATTTGGATATCGTAAAAACCGCCCGCCCTGCCCCTGCTGCTCGCTTGTGCCGGCGCGATAGATGATTGCGGCAACGCTCGCGCCGCCGGCATCGACGGGCACTAGAGTGGGCGCGCCTTTGCGGAAAGTGCTCGATCTCGCAAATTCCAGATTGAAGGGGTGTTCGTACGGCGCGGGTGGTGTCCTTGGTCGCGTCTTGGATTTCCCGACCGGGGTCTCCTTATAAACGACCCGTGCGCCATCGTTCATCTTAGGCGCTCTTCCAGTTTATCAATCAACCGCGCGCGAGCTTCGACAGTAAGTTTTCCCAGGTTCAACTGCTTCCATCGCACGGCAGGCAGGTCAGCCGCTCCCAGAACGCCGAGAAGCGACCAGTCCGGCTGACCGCGTTTAAATCCCCGGAGAAACTCCTTGTGCTCATTCGGCATGCCTCCCGCCATGGCGGCGATCAGTTCCTCACGCGCAGCAAGCAGCTCATCGAAAGGGACAGGCTCGGCGGTCATTCCGTCAAAGCCCTGCGCAAACTCCTGCGCGATGTCTTTGCGGCGCGGCACAAGCACCTCAGAGATCGGCCTGTCGTGGCTTATCAAATAGACGATAAAGGCGCGGCGCAGGTCATCGCTGATGCCTTCGTTCGCAAGCAAGTCACGAACGTCAAAGAGATCACGCGGGTGCTGGCGGTCAAGCGCGGCCATGATCTTGCCCGCGTACAGGTCGGCAAACGAAACAACCTGCATTTCCGCGAATCCAAAGGTGTCTTCCACACCCGGCGACACTGAACGCATCTCCGGCTCGAAAACGCAGCCGCGCAGAACCGGCGTAACCTCGATTTTGATCTGCGCATCGGGCCGCTGAACGGTCAGCTTGGTGATGATCTGCTCGCGGGCATTCAGGACTTCGGTGACGCGCAGGCCGCGCAATCCGGTTCGGATTTCCGCCGCCATGCGCTTCATGGCAGTATCGATCGCGGCAAGGGACTCCGGGCGTGGCGCCACCGGCAGGTAGGTCAGGTCGATATCGACCGACAGACGCGGCATGTCCCGCACAAAAAGGTTGATGGCGGTCCCGCCTTTCAGGGCGAAATCCTTCTCGGCGGCGACGAACGGGAGCACATCGATCAATAGCGCGACCTGGCGCCGATAACGTTCAGACAGGGGCACTGAGGTCCTCCGGGACAGTTATGAGGTAAGTTGGGTCGAGTTTGCCGCCCTTGACGAGCATACGTTTGCCGGTGCCGAGACTGATGGCGGCACGGTCTATTTGCTTTAGCCACGCTGGCCGATGGCGATCTGCAAACCAGAAGAAGAGCCGCTTGACCTTGACACTACGGCAGTCGGTGAGAAGAATCTGGAGCCGTCGCGGGCTCAAGGTCCGTAATCCTTCGACCAGCATATCGACCTGGTGAAAGCTCTCGCGGCCGGGCAGCCCGTCAAGCATTTCCAGCAGAGCGCGCTCCGGCGTCGAAGCTATGAGTGGCCAGTCGGACGGTCCTGGCAGTTCCCGCAGCGTGTGTGCCTGCAAAGCTTCTGCCGCCGCGAGAGTCTTGAACAGAACCTGCGACCGGTGAAACCGAAACGTTTCTTTCAGGGGAAGCTTGGCAAGCCAGCCCGGGGGCGACTCCGTCCCGTACAGGTGAATCATCGAGGGTCCGGATGCGGACAGGTAGTGGGTGAAGCCCTGCAGGTCGAGCGCGGTTCGCCCGCCGACCGCAAGGTTGCGCCCCATCACCTTCTGCAGCGAAACGACAGTCTTTTGCCAGTCCAGCTCGCCGAGCGGGCGCTTGTATGTGCCGCGTACCGGCTGAACCAGCCAACCGGCGGAAACATACTGGCTGCGCAGGCTCGTTGAATAGCCGTGCCGCTCCATCCATGCCGCATCAGCCAAAAGGCCCTCCGGCAGGGTTCGTTCGAGTTGGTTTAATTTTCCGCCAATTTGCTCAGTCATACTTAGTAAAATTGCATACTTTTAAACTTAATTCAAGGTTTGAAAGTATGCCACTTTACGCAGCCAAACTTAGTAAAAATTACCTCTGGCAAACCAAAGTTGGAGGCCGTCTTAGAACCGGAATTCCGGTGAGACAAATCGAGGAAAAAACGATGGAAAAACAACGTCCGAAGACGGAAATGGTGGGCCCGGAGGGACTCGAACCCCCAACCAAGCGGTTATGAGCCGCCGGCTCTAACCATTGAGCTACAGGCCCTGCCCCGGTTGTCCGGTATCCCGCAGACCAATGGCAGACCGCGGGTGGACTGGCTCTAGCGGAAAACGGGTTTTCCCACAAGACGTTGCCGCAATCCCTACACAATCAATGATCAAGAAGGGTGGCAGCGACGAAACACAACCGGAAAGAACCCACCCATGACCACAGCCTATTTCCCCCGCGGCCTCAGGGCCGTGGTTCTGGCGGCCGCCTTTGCGGGCATCGCAGGCACGGCTGCCTTCGCGCAGGACAACACGCCGCGCGAAGCGGTAATCACCGTTTTCGGCGAAGGCCACTCGGAAGTCGCCCCCGACATGGCGATCCTGTCGTTCAGCGTCGTCAAGGATGCCAAAACAGCCCGCGAGGCGCTCGACGCCAACAACAAGGCGATGGCCGACGTCCTCAACGCGCTGAAGAGCGGCGGCATCGCCGAAAACGACCTGCAGACCTCGGGCTTTGCGGTCAATCCGCAGTACCAGTATCCGGACAACAACGATGGCGGCAACCGCCCGCCGGTTCTGATCGGCTACCAGGTCGCCAATTCGCTGACCATCAAGGTGCGCGACCTTGCCAAGCTCGGCGAAATCATCGACCAGTCGGTGACGCTCGGCGTCAACCAGGGCGGTTCGATCCAATTCACCAATGACAAGCCGGAAGCGACGATCACCGAGGCTCGCAAGCAGGCCGTGGCCGATGCCGTATCAAAGGCCAAGGTGCTTTCAGAGGCCGCGGGCGTTTCGCTCGGACGCATCGTCGAGATTTCAGAGAACTCATCCCGGCCCGAACCGATGCCGATGATGCGCACGATGGCAAAAGAATACGCCGCCGATGCAGTGCCGATCGCAACCGGCGAAAACAGCTACAACGTCACCGTCAACGTCACCTTCGCGATCCAGCAATAATATCAGATCGCAGACGACTGTGGAAAAAAGGGACCCCGCTTCGGCGGGGTTTTGTTTTTGGTGCACGGCGTTTGGGGTGTGCGAAAGGCGGATCCATCCTTGTCTCCCCGCATGCCCGCCCTTGTGGCGGCTATCCAGTGCGTCCAAGTTCTTGGGTGCGGAAGGCTCTTTCACGCGATGGACATCGCGTGCCTCCGAAGAAAACGTCTCCAATGCCCGGCACCAAACAAAGACGCCCCCCGCAGTGAACCGCGAGGGGCGAGACTTTCCGCCGGCCGGGGGAGACAAGGCGGAAAGAATGGGATGCCGGCATCCCGGCCGGTTGATACCGGCCGCAAGCGTCGGGCGGCTGTTTTTCGTTAGCGGCCAATCACCGGGCAGCCGCGCACATTGGCGAACACGACGCGGCGATAATCGCCATGGCGGCGGCCTTCGACGACGACGCGGCGCCAGGAGACGTCCGCGACATAGGCGCGGCGCAGGCCGAAATAGCGCGCCTTGTCGACCGCAAGCCAGGGTGCGCAGCGGCCGCGGCGCTCACGATCCCAGCCGCCGCCCCAGCCCGGGCGATGGCGGCGGTCGCCATCCCAGTCGCGCTCGTCACGGTAACCGTCGCGATCGCGGTACTGGACGTCGACGACGCCGCCCGAATGGATGCCGAACGTCAGCGTGTCGGCGCTGGCAGGCGCGACCGTTGCGCCGAAACCCGTCAGACCGATGAAGCCGGCGAGCGCCAGTTTTGCGAGAATCTGTCTCATGAGTGTTTTCTCCGTGTTGGGTGCAAACTTCAGATGTCCGCCCGTTGTTTTGATCCGGGGCATTGAGGGAAAGGTAAGCCGGCGCGGCTGAACGGAACCAGAATCCGCCGTTCATCGGCGGTTCAGGCGGCCGGTTGAGGAGCGAATCGCGGGAATGGAACGATCGGTGCCCGAAGCGCGCCGCGTCAAAACGGCTTGTTGCGCCGTACTTCAGCTCTCTGTCTCGTGCATCTCGTTGTCCCAAACCGCTGCACGCTTTTGGGCGACATGCACGATCGCGATCGATTCTAATGAGCTAGAACGGGATGCGGGGCGGAGGACCGCGTCGCACTTTTCCTCATCCCGCTCTAGCGAGCGAGCGCTTTTTCGAAAACCCGGATGTTGCGGTAGTGGCTGAGCCGGGTGACGGCGCCGTTTTCGAATTCAAAGACGAAGACGCTGGGGATCGAATAGGATTGGCCGCTCGCCGCCGGGAAGCCGGGCATGGTTTCGCGGTAAACGCCGCGGGCGGTTGCGTCGATCGCGACGCGCTGGCCAAGCGCATCGTGCATCAGCACCATGTCGCTGAAGGTTTCATCGAAATGCCGGAAATAACTCATGACGCTCATGCGCAACGGATCGACACCGATGGTCCGCTGTCCCGTCATGGAATCGAGCGCCACATCCTCATCGAGGAAGGTGGCGAGCGTCTCGAAATCCCGCTCGTTCAAGGCTTCCATGAAGCGGCTGGCAATCGTCTGCGCGTCGGTCAATGAACTTCCCCCTTAATGTCGAACCGGGTGCGACCAAGCGCGACCGGCGGGAAATAACACCAAAGCCCTGATTTTGTTCCGGGAATGGAAAGCGAAACAGAAGCGGTGCCAAGACTGCACCGGGCGGTGCCCGCTTGTCCAGCGCAAAGCCGAGATCACCCGCCAAGATGAAGAACGATCTCGCGCCGGTGCGGTCGGTCGCGGTGTTCGAACAGGTAGAGCCCCTGCCAGGTGCCGAGCGTCAAGCGGCCGCCACTGACGGGAATGCCGATCGACACCTGCGTCAGTGCCGCCTTGATATGGGCCGGCATGTCGTCCGGTCCTTCCGCCGTGTGGATGATCCAGCGCATCGACGGATCGTCGGAGGGCGGCACCAGGCGCTTGAAGAACTGGTCGAGATCACGCCGCACGTCGGGGTCGGCATTCTCCTGGATGAGGAGCGAACAGGAGGTGTGGCGGACGAAGACGGTGAGCAGCCCCTCTTCCACGCTGTTGCGAACGAAGGCTTGCGCCTCGCCGGTGAACTCATAGAGGCCCGCGCCGCGCGTCGACAGGCTGATGATCGTCTGGGGCATGGTCTCCTTTCCGATCCTGCCCGCTGCGGCGGCAGGCAGGATTGTCTCCACATGTTCAAACCGCGGTGGTCATAGCTCCAGGAAGCTCTTGAAGCCACCATAGATCATGCGCTTGCCATCGAAGGGCATGGTCCATTTGTCGCTTGCAAGCCGCGGATCGGCCATGACCTTGGCGTTGATCGCATCGCGCTCCTCGCGCGAGGGATAGGTGATCCAGGAAAAGACCACCACCTCATCCTCCTTCGCCTGCACGGCGCGCGGAAAGGAGGTGAGCTCGCCATAGGGCACATCGTCGCCGATGCACTCGACATAGGAGAGCGCGCCATATTCCTTCCAGACGTCGCCGGCGGTGCGGGCCATGTCCTTATAGGCCTCCATATTGCCCTTCGGGACGGCGAGAACAAATCCATCGACATAGTGCATTTGGTGTTTCCTCCATGTTGAACCCTGCTGAGCCAAATGGCGCAGCAAGCCGGATCGTCAACGACGGCCGTCGGTCCAAAGCGTTTCGGGCGAACAATTATCGGCCGCCGGCCATTCCTCGCAGAGCGGCGGCTCTTCAGGCGCGGCCTGCAGCGGATAGATCGGGCGGTCGAAATATTCGTCGCGGCAGACGTACCAATAGGTGATGAAGGCATCGAGCCAGTCATCGTCGGCGTCGGCGATGCACAGCGGCAGCCAGGCGGTGAAACCCGGCTCGCCGGGGAGGGGATTTCGCGGTGCTTCAGCCTGCCCTCGCAGAAGCTCTTGCGGGCGCAGCGGCGCACACGGCAGAAGCGCGGGATCTCCATGCGGCCTGCGGTCACCCGCGACAGGCCGACGAACAGCTCGAACGGCATCGGTATTTCTTCGAACGGGGATTTTGGAACAGCTTCGTCCATCGTCAGGGCACACCTTCACCTTCACGCGGCGGCTTTTTCGCCCGTGGCTTGAAACCATCTTCAGTTCGCCGGCCTTCAAGCACGGCGGTATCGGCCGGGGCACATCGGGTGCCTCGGGTAAAATGAGTAGGGTGACACGCGATGTGCCCCGCTTCGGTGTCTTTTGCCGCGCTTCTCAGGTTCTTCTGCGCCTCTCCTTTTTTGAAGAAGAGACCTCCGATGCCCCGGCCCGGCCGCTTATCCGCCAGGCTTTTCAATGGGCGGGGCATGCCCTGGACCCCTCGACGGCAAAGCCGTCCAGCGTGGTGAACCGCCCGTGGTGGGGCATGCCCGGCACGCCCGGTTCATTTTCGAACCGGAGGAGAACCGCCTTTCACGCAGCCCCGGGGACTTCGCGCGCGTTTCGCCAAACCGTCTGGGCACCGGCCCCGCCTCGCCGGAAACGCAAACCGGTGTATCCGTGGCGGGACGGGAAGAGTATGGCACGGGGTTGTGGGGCGGGGACGAGCGGGAATGATTTTTCCCGAGGGAGGGTCGGATTGCAAGCGGCGGATTTTGCCCCATTGCAGACATTCTGACGACGCTCCTCAAGCGCTCTTTGGTTGCTTCTGAGAGCGGACGGGGCGAGTGGCAGCCCGCACCGAGGTATTCAGTGCCACGGCGGCGCAAATGAGAGCCTTCAACGCCTCTTCATCAATCCCGTCGCCCTCGTGGAGATCGATGGCACGCCTGGTGTTGCCTTCGAGGCTGGAGTTGAAGAGGCCCGAAGGGTCCTCCAACGAGGCGCCCTTGGCGAAGGTCATCTTCACGACATTCTTGTAGGTTTCACCGGTACAGATGATTCCGGCATGCGACCACACCGGAACCCCTCTCCACTTCCACTCCTCGACCACTTCGGAGTCGGCCTGCTTGATGAGACTTCGGACCCGAGCGAGCGTCTCGCCCCGCCAATCACTCAGCTCGTCGATTCTTGCATCTATCAGCTGGGAGGGAGAGGCTCCTGCTTTTTCTTCGTTCGAGTCGCTCTTCATGACTGTTGTCGCCTTCTTCCTGGTTGTTGTCGCTCGCCCGCCGCTCACATTCGTTCGCCGGGCAATTGGCTGGCTTGCGTCACCCAAGCGGCGAGCTGAGCTTCGTCGAGCTCGTCGTCCTCGTGGATGTCGAGGTAGCGCACTTCCTTCTGCTTGGACTCGCCGGGCGGAACGGGACGCAGCGACGCGCCGCGGAAGAAAGCCACTTTGACGTACTTCGTGAAGACATGGATGCCGAGGAACCAGCCCTGGCCCTCTATCCCGTATAGCGGCGAGTTCCATTTGACCGCCTTGTGCACGCCGGGGACAGTGCGCATAATGAGCGCGTCGAGACGGCGCCCGACATCGCTTTTCCAGCCCGGCATGGCCGCGATGTAGTCCTGCACGGGGGCGTCGCCATAGCCCTTCGTGATCTGAGGATTGCCGCCGGCAAGGAGGGTCGGTTGCGCGGCGACCGATTTTGCGGCGACCTTCGCCGGCGTCTTGGACGTTTGGTTGGCCATTGCGTTCACTCCGCTGATACACGGATAAAATCCAGGATGCCTGATTATTGGTGATGTCGACCTGTTCGGCATGGCAATCGGTTGGTCTGCAGCTCAGCATATTCTGCGTGGGGTGACAGGGACTTCTACCTACAACCAGCGCACGTGCCCAAGATATTAGCGTCTCACCCGCGGTATACAAGCTCCTGGTCAGATCAGGCCGGCGGTCCCTGGCTGCGCGGGCGATCTTCCTTGCGCGCTGAGCGACATACCATTGATCCCAACGCGTTCCCCCTTTTTCCGTAGAGACGAAACGGACCCGCTTGCGGCCATCGGCGGCACTGGCATCGTTGAGATCGCCACGAGCTGTTTAGGTCGTATATTCAGACTTTTCTGCTACTCAGCGTAACTCTTCTTGCGGCAAACCGTCGGAATCATCGCTTGAAGACCTGCTCAAAGATGCCGATGCCGCGCTCTATCACGCGAAGCGGAACGGCAGGAAGCCAGAGCGACGGCGCAGACAGCGCCTCCATGTTGCTGGCCAGCCGACGGCAAGTTCGTTTGGTCAAGGCGATTGCGGGCAAGCACTGAGAACAGCGGCCGCAGGATTTCCCCACGGCTGCCGTTCAAGGCAACGTCCCTCACCCCTCGTTATGGTTTTCGTGAAAACCGGCGCTGCCCTTGCGCCAGTAGCCGGCGGCCTTGATCCAGGTGCGGTTGTGGCCGCGCTCTTCGACGAGATGCTTGCGCAGGAGCTTGACCGTATCGTTTTCGCCGGCGATCCAGATGTAGCCGTCACCTTCCGGCAAGGTCAGGCCGGCGACGGCGGCAAGCAGTGTGGAAGGGTCGCTCGCCCTTTCGAGCGGGCGATGGACCCAATGGGTTTCAAGCGCGGTTTCGGTTTCGAAGGTCTGCTCCTCCTCGCTTCCGGCGACGGCGGCGATGACCATGGCGGGGACGCCGGGGCGCAGTTCCTCCAGCCGCCGGCCGATTGCCGGCAGCGCCGTCTCGTCGCCGATCAGGAGATACCAGTCGAAATCATCGGTGACGACGAAGGAGCCGCGCGGGCCGCCGACGCCAAGCCGGGAGCCGGGTCTTGCAGCGACGGCCCATTCGGTGGCGGGCCCGGCCTCGTGGAGGGCGAAGTCGAGCACCAGTTCGCCGCGCGCCGGATCATGGCGCCGCGGGGTGAAATCGCGCATCGGCGAGGCAACGGCTCCTTCGGGCAGAGCGGGCGCGTCCGGGCCGATGGCCGGCCAGATGGGCTGCTCCTGTCCGGCCAAGGGCAGGCACAGCTTGACGTGATCGTCATAGCCGGCGCTGACGAAACCGGCGAGGTCATCGCCGGTCAGGGTGATGCGGGCCATGTTGGGGGTGAGTCGCTCGGCCGTTTTCACGGTCAGGAGACGGCGGCGCAGTTCGTGGCGGACGCGCGCGACGGCGTGTCTTTCGGTCATGGGATATCCTTTAATCGGGTGCGGCGCTAACCGCGATTGATCTCTTCGACAGCCCGGCGAAGAATGTCCGCCAGCCGGGCTGCCTCTTGCGGCGAACAGCCCCGCTTGTGGAACAAAGCGGCCTTGATCGCCTGGCGGGCGATCTCCAGCGCATCATAGCCATGGGCTTCCGGATCCTCGCCAAAGGCCGGTCCCCGTCCCTCGATGACATCGCGCACCGCATCCATCTTGGCGCCGATGCGGCCCAAATCCTCCAGGATGCGGTCGGCCCCTGCCCGGTCGGCCTCGAGCGCGGCGCGGCCAGCATCGGTAATGCTGAAGAGCTTCTTGTTGCCGTCGGCCTGCGCCATCGCATGGCCGATTTCATCGAGGTAGGTGAGCGCCGGATAGATCATGCCCGGGCTCGGGACATAGAAGCCGCCGGACAGCTCCTCGATCGTGCGGATGAGTTCGTATCCATGTGCCGGCTGTCGGGCGAGAAGCGCCAGGATTAGCAGCTGCAGATCGGCGGAGGAGAGCTTGCGCCCGGCGCGAAAACCGCCCGGAGAGGCAAAGCCGCCTTCGAAGCGTCCATGGCCGTGGCGGCCGCGATCGTGAGCCGAGCGCTCAGGTCCCTGGCGATCATGCCCGTGATGTCCGCCGGGACCTCCTTGACCGTGTCGACCGCGCATGAGATTTCCTTTCATAAGACATAACGATAGATATATCTTGCGATATAACTTTTGATGCAGCAAGAGGCGAAACCGCCGTTTTTGACTGGCGTTTTCGAGTGAATGGGCGTTGACTGTGATGCTGAGACCATCCACCGGCGATTGCGCTGGTTCAACAAAGGCACGCCGGACAGAGTTCAAAGGGAGGGAAAGAGCATGCAGAAGATCACGCCGTTTCTCTGGTTCGACAACCGGCTCGACGAGGCACTGGAGTTCTACACGTCGATTTTCAAAAGTGCCAAGGTGACCTACCACCAGCGCGGGCCGGACGGCAAAACCTTTACCGCCGCCTTCGAACTGGAAGGCCAGGAATTCATGGGACTGAACGGCGGGCCGCATTATCATTTCACGCCCGCCGTCTCCTTCTTCGTCAAATGCGCCGACCAGGCGGAGGTGGACTATTACTGGGACCGGCTGCTGGAGGGCGGGCATGCGCAGCAATGCGGCTGGCTGACCGACCGCTTCGGCCTCAGCTGGCAGATCATTCCCGACGCGCTGATGCAACTGATGAGCGATCCGGACCACGCCCGGGCCGGGCGCGTGCGCGACGCGATGATGCGGATGGTGAAGATCGATGTCGCCGGATTGGAGAAGGCGGCAGCGGGTCGGTAACCGGCCTCACCCCTCAAGATCGCCTTTGAGCCGCCCGAGCAGATCCACCGCCTGAGCGGCATAGGGGCCGATCCAGCGGTCGTGGATCTGTTTGATCGGCAGCGGATTGAGATAGTTCCAGCGCTCGCGGCCCTCGCGGCGGACGATGACGAGGTCCGCCTCTTCCAGAACCTTCAGATGCTGCATCACCGTGCAGCGATCAAGGGCTGGAAACCGCGTGCACAATTCCCCCGTCGTTTGCGGATGATCCTTCAGCATATCGAGCATGCTGCGCCGGCTGGAGGCCGCCAAGGCCTTGAAGATTCTGTCGTTTTTATCATCGGTTGACATGTTATATTTTTATAACATAATGGGGCCGAGGACAAGCAGAAATCAGGCAGAAAACAGGAGGAAAGATCATGGAACTGAAGTTCAAGGTCGCCGGCCGGATCGCCAAGCCGGTCTCGGAGGTTTTCGAGGCGGTGATCGACCCCGCGCAATTATCGCGCTATTTCACCACCGGCGGCGCCAAGGGCCGGATCGAGACCGGCACCACCGTCACCTGGGACTTTCACGATTTTCCCGGTGCCTTCCCGGTGAAGGTGGTCGATGTCGTGAAGGACAAGAAGATCGTGCTGCAATGGGCCGCCAATGAAGCCAACCGGATGGAGGCCGACAACGCGGGCGCCGGCTACGACACGACGGTGACGATGACCTTCGAGCCGGTCGACGGAAACCGGACGCTGGTGACGATATCGGAGGAAGGCTGGCGCGAGACGGCGGGCGCCCTCGTGGCATCCTACGGCAATTGCGAAGGCTGGACGGGGGCTCTGTGCGCCATGAAGGTCTGGCTGGAGCACGGCATCAATCTGCGCGAGGGGTTCTATAAGTAGCGGACCGGAAGGCGCTGTCGGTCAATTGTCCGGCAGGCGGCGCGCCTTCCTCTCGCTCTCCGAAACGACCTTACCGATCGCGAAGCGGAACGACGTTACGCTACGAAACTCCTCGTCGACGGTACATTCGAACTCGATATCGTGCCAAACCCGACGGCTGACAAAGGCTCCGCCGGTGGCACGCAACACCTGACCGGAGATCAGGCCACCTCCATCGGAAAAGGCCACAATGCCTTCAGGCAGGGTTTCCGGCCGCGCATGGCGTATTTGCTCCAAGGTCTCAAACGTACAAATCTGTACGATCCGTCGGTTTGGCGGCAGTTTGCCGAGCGCCTGACGCGCCCGGGGGTTCGAGAGTGCGTCGGCAGTGAACAATTCCTTGGCCTTCGGCAGATCGGACGGCGGCAGCAGCGACCTCGCATCGACTGATTTATTGTCGGCTGACGCGGATTGTTCCCGGTTTGCCACCGTGACGTCGGTCGGCTTTTGCTCGGGTTTCGATACCGGCTTCGGCACCGTCCGTATGTCCAGCTCGCCTTCGTTCAGGGTCTGGCTGGCATTCGCAGTTTCGGGGAGATCGAGTTCTGGCGGTTTGGACGCCTTCGGCGTCTCATCGGAGGTGTCGTCCGGTTTTTGGACCGCCTCGTCAGCTCTCTCCGTCACCTTGCTCTCGACCGGCGGTGTGGCGCGGTCGGCGCGCGGCTCGCCCTCGGGCGTCAGCAGCGGCTCCGACGGTCTGGCGCCGCCCGCTTCCTTGCCGTCCTCTTTCGCGGCGGATTCGAAGGCCTGCGGCTGGCTCTTCTGCGGCTCGGCCTGCTTCTCGGCCGGGATTGCCGGCTTTTCCTCAACCTTCCGCGCCGGTTTTTCCATCGGCTTCATTTCGCCCTGCGGCTTCTGCTCCGGTTCTGGTTTCTGCTCCGGTTTCTTCTCGGGTTCGGGCTCTTTTTCCGGCTCCGGTTTCTTCTCAGGTTCCGGTTTCTTCTCAGGTTCCGGCACCATCTCGACCTTGACGGTCTCTTCCTTCTCGGGCTCCGGCGCGACCGGCGGCAGGCGGAAGAGGAGCAATGCGGCGATGGCGACATGCAGCGCGACGGAGGCGAAAAGCCCCGCGCCAAAACTCCTCCGCCGTTTTTCCAGTTTCTGCTGCATGAATTGGTGGATACGGCCGGATACTGACCGGAGCATGGCCGGCCGAAGATGGGAAAGACGAAATTCAGTCGGCCCGACTGGCCGGTGTGGTGTTCAGTAGCACACGGCTTCACACGTTCCTAGCGAGCGCGAAACGCATCCACGTGCACCGCCGCCCTGCATGCTCAAGCCTCGTGTTCGGATATCTCGAAACGGTCGGCATAGAAGGCCAGGTGATCCTTGATGGCGCTCATCGCATCGTACGGCGCCTCGTAGGACCAGACGGCGTTGGTCAGCCGGTCGCCGCCGGAGGGCACGCTGAAATAGGAGCAATCGCCTTTGTAGGGGCAATATGTGGCGTGATCGGTGCGCTCCAGCAGCGTCATATCGACATCGGCACGCGGAATATACTGCACCGGCGGATAGGAGGATTCCCGCAGCGTCAGGGCGTCACGGCTGGCGGCCAGGGTCTTTCCGCCCGCCTTCACCACCACGCGACCCGGGTTCCGTGTGATGGTGATCGGATGATCCGGGCCGGGGATTTTGATCGGTTTCGCGGACACATGGTTCTCCCCACCCGGCGAAGGCTTCGTCATCGTGGTCTTGTCCGGGCGGGATCCAGGCGACATCCTAACCCAGCGAATTGATGAGTTCGCGGTAAGCTGCTTCGGGGAAAGCCTTCAATGTGCGGGTGCGCACATTCCCGGCCGAACCGAGGGACAGAGCGAAACGGGCGGCAACCGCGTCGTCGGGCGCCTCGCAGACCGCCACCATGTCATGTTCGCCCATGGTCAGATAGAAATCCTTGAACGAGCCACCCATGTCACTCAGCAGTTTCTTCGCCGCGTCGAGGCGTTTCGGCGACTCGCGCACATTCTTGACACCTTGCTCCGTCCAGTTGATCAGCATGATATACATGGTCATAGCACACCTCCCTTACGGCACGACCTTCAAGGTGGCGCCGCGATTGACGCCTCCGCCTCCCGCCCCATCGGACAAACCATCCGACAAAGCGGACGGCCGATTTCACTGAACGCGTACGACTAAAGCTTCGAGGTTTTAGCAAGCGGAGAAGTATAGTCCTGTCGGCCTGAGCGAACAAGCAAGGGTAGAGGCAATCAAGAGGCGCAGCGAACTCAAAACCGAGCGCAAAGCCCATTGCATTTACAAGCCGCTGGCACGTCCGCCGGGACGCACGACGCACAATTACCGGACCACGAGGCGCGAACGGCGCGGCCCGGCAAGCTTGCCGGCCACAAAAAACCCGGCCAGCTTTCACTGACCGGGTTCCAATTTTTCAACCGGCGGATATGCCCGTTTAACTATCGAGGAAGCTTCTCAGCTTGCGCGACCGGCTCGGGTGCTTCAGCTTGCGCAGCGCCTTGGCTTCGATCTGGCGGATACGTTCGCGGGTGACCGAGAACTGCTGGCCGACTTCCTCGAGCGTGTGGTCGGTGTTCATGCCGATGCCGAAGCGCATGCGCAGCACGCGCTCTTCGCGCGGGGTGAGCGAAGCGAGCACGCGGGTCGTCGTCTCGCGCAGGTTCGCCTGGATGGCGGCGTCGATCGGCAGAAGCGCGTTCTTGTCCTCGATGAAATCGCCGAGGTGGCTGTCTTCTTCGTCGCCGACCGGCGTTTCGAGCGAGATCGGCTCCTTGGCGATCTTCAGGACCTTGCGGACCTTTTCGAGCGGCATGGCGAGCTTTTCGGCCAGTTCCTCCGGCGTCGGCTCGCGGCCGATCTCGTGCAGCATCTGGCGCGACGTGCGGACGATCTTGTTGATCGTCTCGATCATGTGCACCGGAATGCGGATCGTGCGTGCCTGGTCGGCGATCGAGCGGGTGATCGCCTGCCGGATCCACCAGGTGGCATAGGTCGAGAATTTGTAGCCACGACGGTACTCGAACTTGTCAACCGCCTTCATCAGGCCAATATTGCCTTCCTGGATCAGATCGAGGAACTGCAGGCCGCGGTTGGTGTACTTCTTGGCGATGGAGATGACGAGGCGCAGGTTGGCCTCGACCATTTCCTTCTTGGCGATGCGCGCTTCGCGCTCGCCCTTCTGCACCATGTGCACGATGCGGCGGAATTCCGAGATCGAGATGCCGGTTTCCGTGGCGAGATTCTGGATCTCGGCGCGGATGTTGCGGATCATCGTGTTCTCGTTCTTGGCAAATTCCTTCCAGCCCTTGGCGGCCAGATTGGCGATCGACTTCATCCAGTTCGGATCGAGTTCGGCACCGGAATACTGCTCGAGGAACGAATCGCGCTTGACGCCGTAGGATTCAGCCAGACGCAACAGGCGGCCTTCGTTCTGAACGAGGCGCTTGTTGATGTCGTAGAGCTGCTCGACGAGGCTGTCGACGCGGTTCTGGTTGAGCGACAGCGACTTGACCGCCGTGATCAGCTCGTCCTTCAGTTCCTTGTAGCGGCGCTCCTGGGCGGGCGACAGCGTGCCGGTGGCGGCAAGGCGGGCTTCCACCTGCTGGTCCTGCAGCTTGCGCAGCTTCTTGTAGGTCTCGGCGATGGTGTCGAGCGTTTCCATGACCTGCGGGCGCAGTTCCGCTTCCATGGCGGCGAGCGAGAGGTTCGATTCGTCGTCGTCCTCTTCCTCTTCCTCCGGCGGCAGGCCTTCGCCGCCGACATTGGTGATGTCGTCGTCGCCACCACGCGGCCTGCGGTTCTTTTCCTTCTCTTCGGCCGCCTTGCGGTCGGCCTCGATCTTTTCCGGGCTCTGGAACTGCGGCGCCGCCTTCGCTTCCGGACCGGAATAGGTGGTTTCGAGATCGATGATCTCGCGCAGCAGCGTGTTGCCTTCGTTGAGTTCGTCGCGCCAGATGATGATCGCCTGGAAGGTCAGCGGGCTCTCGCAGAGGCCCGCGATCATGGTTTCGCGGCCAGCCTCGATGCGCTTGGCAATGGCGATTTCGCCCTCGCGCGACAGAAGCTCGACCGAGCCCATTTCGCGCAGGTACATGCGGACCGGATCGTCGGTGCGATCGGTCGGTTCCTTCTTCTTCGCCGTCGCAACGGCCGTGCCGCCGGACGGAGCGAGTTCGCCGCCTTCGCTGTCACCGTCGGAATCGCCGTCCTCTTCCTCAGCGGCGGCGGTGCCCTCTTCGGTTTCCTCGTCCTCGACGACATTGATGCCCATCTCGTTGAGCATTGCCATGATGTCTTCGATCCGGTCAGGATCGACCTGATCGGAGGGCAGAACTTCATTCAGTTCGTCCATGGTGACGTAGCCGCGCTTCTTGGCGGCCTTGATCATCTTCTTGACCGCGTCATCCGAGAGATCGAGAAGCGGGCCGTCGGGTGCGCCTTCGCGTTCGCCTTCTGCTTCTTCGTTCTCTTTGACTTTGGTTGCCATGTATTCGTCGCTTTCCTTGGACAGCATTCAACGCGTGAGCGGTGCAAAACTTTTTCGAGGCTCGGGCGCGTCAATCGCTCCCACCGCGAATCATTACCCCTGACGTAACGGGATGATCTTTAATTCCTGCTTAACCACGATAGTCACACCGCGGTTAGACCGGCCAGCTGCGACAGCAGCGCCGGGTAGACATCATTTGCATGATGATCGTATCCGCCGTACCCATTTCACCTACTGTATTAGAAATGGTGATTCCCACAATTTTCGGTCCCGTCAAGCATTTCCGGCGAAAAACCGTTCAAAACGGCAAAAAAGGCTGAATCAAGCTCATCGCTTCAAAGATTCAGTTCACTGCCGGAAATGTAGGAACTGTTCCTAAAAAGACAAGGGTCCGGCGAATCTCTGCAGAGAGATAACCGGCCGGAGTGAACCAACGACGGCAGCCTTCGTATTGAGGACGTCAGAAGCGCTTGCCGTCAAATTTGGTAATCGTCAGGGCCTCAAGATCGACGTCCGGCAGACACCGGACATTGACCGCGGCCGTCGGACCATCCTTGCCCTCCCCTTCGCCAAAGGGGGCAATTCCACAGATGCCACAGAAATGGTGCTTGATGGCGTGCTTGTTGAATTCATAGGTCGACAGCGCCGACGCCGGTGTTTTCAATGCCAGCTTGTCGCGCGGCACGAAGGTCAGCAGCCCGCCGCGCCGGCGGCACATCGAGCAATTGCAATCCATCACCTCGGCGATCTCCGCCTCGACCTCAAAAGCGATCGCGCCGCAATGGCAGCTTCCGGAATAGATCATGAAACGCTCCCGACGTCTCCCACACAAGAAATGACCTAGCCGAGAGCGATTTCAAGGCCCTACCAGTCCATCACCACCTTGCCGGAATTGCCCGAGCGCATCGCCTCGAAACCATCGCGGAAATCGTCGATGCCGATGCGGTGGGTGATGATCGGCGAGAGGTCGAGCCCGCCCTGCACGAAGGCGATCATCTTGTACCAGGTCTCGAACATTTCGCGGCCGTAGATGCCCTTGAGGTTGAGCATCTTGAAGATGACCTTGTTCCAGTCGATCTCGAAACCGGTCGGCGCAATGCCGAGGATGGCGATCTTGCCGCCATTGTTCATCTTGTCGATCATGTCGCGGAAGGCGGGTGCCGCACCCGACATTTCGAGCCCGACGTCGAAACCCTCGGTCATGCCGATGCGGGTCATCACGTCGGCCAGGTTTTCCTTCGATGCATCGACGACATAATCGATGCCGACCTTTTCGGCGAGCGCCAGACGGACGGGGTTGATGTCGGTGATCACCACCTTGCGGGCGCCGGAGCGCTTGGCAACCATGGCGCCCATGATGCCGATCGGGCCGGCGCCGGTGACGAGCACATCCTCGCCGACGAGATCGAAGGAGAGCGCGGTGTGCACGGCGTTGCCGAAGGGATCGAAGATCGCGGCGACCTCGTCCGGCACTTCGTCGGGGATCGCCACGACATTGTATTCCGGGATGCAGACATATTCACCGAAGGAGCCGGGACGATGGACGCCGACGCCGAGCGTGTTGCGGCAGAGATGCCCCCTTCCCGCCCTGCAGTTGCGGCACTTGCCGCAGACGATATGGCCTTCGCCGGAAACGCGCTCTCCGACATGGTACTTGGTGACCGCCGAACCGATCTCGGCAATCTCGCCGACGAACTCGTGGCCGACGACCATCGGCACCGGAATGGTCTTCTGCGCCCACTGGTCCCAGTTCCAGATATGCACGTCCGTGCCGCAGATGGCGGATTTCTTCACCTTGATCAGCACGTCGTTGGGGCCGGGTTCGGGCACCGGCACATGCTCCATCCAGAGGCCGACTTCAGGTTTTGCTTTAACGAGCGCCTTCATCATGTTTGTCATGGAGAAATTCCTGCAACCGATTCAGATGATTCTGGAATCACGTTCTCTTAGATCACACTTAGTTCCTTGCCGACTTCCTCGAACACCGCGATCGCGCGGCGCACGTCGGCCTCGCTGTGGGCGGCCGACATCTGGGTGCGGATGCGGGCCTGGCCCTTGGGCACAACCGGGAAGGAGAAGCCGACGACGTAGACGCCTTTCTCCAGCATCCTTGCCGCCATTGCCTGTGCGAGCGCCGCATCGCCCAGCATCACCGGAATGATCGGGTGCCCTTCGCCGGCAAGCGTGAAGCCGAGCTTTCCCATTTCGGCGCGGAACAACGCGGCGTTGGCTTCGAGCCGGGCACGCAGGGCGTCGCCGTTGTCGATCAGGTCGAACACCTTGAGCGAGGCGGCCGCGATGACCGGGGCAAGCGTGTTGGAGAAGAGATAGGGGCGCGAGCGCTGGCGCAGCCAGTCGACGACTTGCCTCTTCGCCGAGGTATAGCCGCCCGAGGCGCCGCCGAGCGCCTTGCCGAGCGTGCCGGTGATGATATCGACCCTGCCCTCGACGCCGCAATATTCGGCCGAGCCGCGGCCATGCTTGCCGACGAAGCCGACGGCGTGGCTGTCATCGACCATGACCATGGCGCCGTATTTTTCGGCGAGATCGCACACGCCTCCCAGATTGGCGATGATGCCGTCCATCGAGAAGACGCCATCGGTGGCGACCAGCTTGAAGCGCGACCCCTCGGCCTTCTTCAACTCCTCCTCAAGGGCTGCCATATCGTTGTTGGCATAGCGGAAGCGCTTGGCCTTGGAGAGGCGCACGCCATCGATGATCGAGGCGTGGTTGAGCGCGTCGGAGATGATCGCGTCTTCCTCTGACAGCAGCGTTTCGAACAGGCCGCCATTGGCATCGAAGCAGGAGGAATAGAGGATCGTGTCTTCCATGCCGAGAAACGAGGAGATGCGCGCTTCGAGCTGCTTGTGCTCCTCCTGCGTGCCGCAGATGAAGCGGACGGAGGCCATGCCGTAGCCATAGCGATCAAGCGCCCGTTTGCCGGCTTTGGCGAGCTCCTCGTTGTTGGCGAGGCCGAGATAGTTGTTGGCGCAGAAGTTCAGGACCCTGGCACCCGAGGCGACCTCGATCTCGCCAGCCTGCTTGGAAGTGATGACCCGCTCGGACTTGTAGAGACCGGCGGCTTTCAGGCCTTCGAGTTCGGATGACAGATGATGGATGAAGGCTGATGTCATGGCTCCCGCTTTCCAGACTGAGATGGGTTGCGATGGAGACCTATCATATTCCCGCGCGGAAGAAAGCAGAAGACGGCGGCAGGGCGAGGCGTTGACGCGACAGCCGGCCGAAGGAACTTGTCCAGCCGCGACGCTGGCTGTTTCATAGGAGCGTGCCGGCCGAAGACACGCGCGGAAAAAACTAGTTGACTGAGTCAACTATTTCAGTGTCGATGGAGAAAGTATTCTATGCGACGAGGGAGCCATGACCATATTCGACAGATTTTCCTTGAAGGACCGGGTGGCGCTGGTGACCGGCGGCAGACGCGGGCTCGGGCTGGAGATCGCCCGGGCACTTGCAGAGGCCGGAGCCCATGTCGTCCTCAACGGCCGCACGGCGGAAACGCTTGAGGAAGCCGTAGGCCGGATCGCGGCCGCCGGCGGCAGCGCGGAAGCCGCGGCATTCGACATCGCCGACGGACAAGCGCAGCGCGCCGCCCTCGCCGATATCGAACACAACCATGGCCGGCTCGACATCCTCGTCAACAATGTCGGCGCCCGCGACCGGCGGCCGTTGGCAGAGTTCGACGACGAGGCGATCGTCGACCTGATCCGCACCGATCTCATCGCCGCCACGACGCTGTCGCGGGATGCGGCCGCGATCATGAAGCGGCAAAACCATGGCCGGCTGATCTCGATCACCTCGATCAACGGACACGTGGCGATGCCGGGCGACGGCATCTATCCTATCGCCAAACAGGGGCTGACCGGGCTGATGCGGTCAATGGCCGTCGAATTCGGACCTTACGGCATCACCAGCAATGCCATCGCGCCGGGCTGGTTTGCGACCGAAACCAATGCCGCAATGGCGGCCGACGAGGAACTCATGCCCTTCGTACGCCAGCGCATCCCGGTGCAGCGCTGGGGCCGGCCGGACGAGATCGCCGGGGCCGCGCTGTTTCTGGCGAGCGATGCCGCCTCCTTCGTCAACGGGCATGTGCTGACGGTGGATGGGGGAATGACGGTCAGGATGTAGACGTCGCCTCAGACGTCGTTGCGGATCGCTTCGAGGAAGATGTCGCCATAGCGCTCGCGCTTGGTTGCGCCGATGCCGGGGATTCCGAGAAGGTCGTCGCCCCTTGTCGGGCGTTCCTTGGCGAGCGCCATCAGCGTTGTATCGGGGAAGATGACGTAAGGCGGGACGTTCATCTCCTTGGCGATCGAGGCGCGCAACGTCCGCAGTTTCTGGAAGAGGCCATGGTCGCGTTCGGAGATGTCCGTTCGGGCAGCAGTGTTGCCCGCGGTTTTGCCGTTGCGCTGCGCCTTGCCCGTCGTCGGGCGGTCCTTGCGGAAGCGGACTTCGCGTTCGCGCTTGAAGACGGCGCGAGCCTCCGGCTGCAGTTTCAGCGCGCCGAAGGCCCCATGATCGACGCTGACGAACCCCGCGGCGAGCAATTGCCGATAGACCGACTGCCAGGTCTTCGACGGAATATCCTTGCCGGCGCCGAAGACCGGCATGTCGGCATGGCCGAAGCGCGTCGTCTTCTCGTTGATATTGCCGATGAGCACGTCGATCAGGTGGCCGGTGCCGAAGCGTTCGCCGGTGCGGTAGATGGCGGCCAGCGCCTTGATGGCGGCATCCGTGCCGTCCCAGGTCTCGACGGGTTTGATGCAGGTGTCGCAGTTGCCGCAATTGCCGCCGTGGGCCTCGCCGAAATGGGCAAGGATGGCTTGTCTTCGGCAGGTCGGTGTCTCGCAGATGGCGAGCAGCGCGTTGACCTTGGCGCGCTCGACCCGTTTGATATCGTCGGCCGAGCTGCCCTCGTCGATCATCCGGCCGCGCTGGATGACATCGGCCATGCCATAGGCCATCCAGACATCGGAGGCCAAGCCGTCGCGCCCGGCACGCCCGGTTTCCTGATAATAGGCTTCGACCGAACCCGGCAGATCGAGATGAGCGACGTAACGCACGTCTGGCTTGTCGATGCCCATGCCGAAGGCAACGGTGGCGACGAGGCAGAGGTCTTCCTCTTTCAGGAACGCATCCTGATTGGCATCGCGGACGGTACGGTCCATGCCGGCATGATAGGCAAGCGAGCGGATGCCCTGCCCGTTCAGCCATTCGGCCGTATCCTCGACCTTGGCGCGCGACAGGCAGTAGACGATGCCGCTCGAGCCCTTGTGGCGCGACAGGAACCGCAGCAATTGCTGGCGCGGCTGGTCGCGCTCGACGATCTCATAGGCGATGTTCGGGCGGTCGAACGAGGTGGTAAAGACTTCCGCCCCGCGCAGGCCGAGCCTGTCGATGATGTCTTCGCGGGTATGCGGATCGGCCGTTGCCGTCAGCGCCACGCGCGGCACGCCGGGATAATGCTCGGCCAGTTGCCCCAGTTCTCGGTATTCCGGGCGAAAATCATGGCCCCATTGGGAGACGCAGTGCGCTTCGTCGATGGCAAAGAGCGCGATCCTCGCAGTGCCGATCATCTCCTTGAAGGCCGGCGTGACGATGCGCTCGGGCGTGACATAGAGAAGATCGAGATCGCCGCCCGCGATCGCCCGGCGGACATCGAGGAATTCCTCGCGCGTCAGCGACGAGTTGAGCGCCGCCGCCCTGACGCCAAGCTGTTTCAGGGCTTCCACCTGATCGCGCATCAGGGCGATCAGCGGTGAGACGACGATGCCGACGCCATCGCGGCAGAGCGCCGGGATCTGGAAGCAGAGCGATTTTCCGGCACCGGTCGGAAAGAGCACGACGGCATCGCCGCCCGAGACGACCCTTTCGACGACGGCAGCCTGCTTGCCGCGAAAGGCCGAATAGCCGTAGACCCGCTTCAAGACGGAAAGCGGATTTTTCGCGCCTTTGGTGTCAAACAGGGGATCGATGCGGTCTTGGGTCTGCGGCATGGAATCGCTTTCGTGGGGAGAGCGGGACTATGACACAGGTGTGGTGGTGGGTGCGACCCTGTGCCCCCGGCTATCTGCAGATATGGTCGTCGTCAGGTGGTCGCGCGCCGATAGAACGCCAGCGATCCGGCGAGCGCCAGGAGAGCACCGCCGCAGAGGCGGTCGAGCCAGAGCGCGCCAGATGTCTTCAGCACCCGCACGGCCTGCGAGCCGAGCGCCGCATAACCGAACATGACAAGAAAATCGATAGTGGCGAAGACAAGGGCGAGAACGGCATATTGCGGGATCTGCGATTCGGCCGGCGCGATGAACTGCGGCAGGAACGCCGAGAAGAACAGGTAACCCTTGGGATTGGTGACCGCGACCAGGAAACTTTTGAGGAAGATCGAGCGTGGCGATCCCAAGCTGTTCTCCACCGTGCCGTGCAACGTCTCGTTTAACGAGCCATTCGAGCGCAGCAGCATGATGCCGAGAAAGGCGAGATAACCCGCACCGATCCATTTGACGACTGAGAACCAGAATTCGGAGGTGGCCAGCAGCGCGCCAAGGCCGAGGGCGACGGCACCGATCAGGACGAAATCGGACAGGACAGCGCCAATCATGCCGACCAAGGCGCGACGCACGCCGAAGCGGGAACCGTTGGTCAGCGCCAGAAGCACGGTCGGGCCGGGCGTGGCGATGCCGATGAACGAGACGAGTGCGAAAGCCAGAAAGGTGATTTCAGTCATGATTGCCTCCTCCGGGCCGGCGAATAATCATCGCCGGTTGTTGGCGGGATTTTTGCAATTGCCTGGCATACTGGCAAGGGGGCGGCTGCGGCGCTTTGCCGGTGGGTTTACCAAAGACGGCGGGCACGCATTCAGCCGCGCGAGCCTCGGCCGGCCAGTAGGTCGACAAGATCATCCACCGCCTGCTCCGCGCTGCCGATCGCGGTATCGATCCTGATCGGCGATCGGCTCCAGCTTTCGTAGTGACGGTCCACCACATCTTGCCAGGAAGGCTGCTGCAGGCCTTCGATATCGACTATCCGCGTTTCCACGCGGCGGCGATGCTCAGTCGTGTCGGAGCAGATGATTTCGACTTCCATGATATTGGTCGAAAGCGATTGTCCCACCGAAAGCCAGGCGTCCCGCGTGACGGCCAGCGGATTGACACAGTCGGCGACGACGATCCGGCAAAGACGCAGATTGTCCTCAGCGAGGCGATAGGCGACAATATATCCGGCCGGCCCGACATCCGCCTTGAGCATGCCGGAGGAACGCAAAGCCTGCTCGATCGTATCGACACGCAGATGAATCGCGTTCAATCTTTGCGCCAGCAAGCGCGCGATCGTGGTTTTGCCGGTACCAGGCAGCCCGCCCAGAACGATGAGCATCATTTCCTCCCGCCTGAGCACTGAGTCTCTTGCTGGCAAACTACTTCCCCGCCGGCCCCTTCACCCGTCCCGACAACACGCCGAAACCATCAATAATCGCCTCCTGGTTTTCCAGCCGCGTCACCTCCAGCTGGACCTCCTGCAGGTTGCGCAGGATCTGGCTGACGGTGTCGTCGTCGCCTTCTTCGGTGGCGTAGGCGAGTTCGCTTTCGAGTTCGCGGCGCTGCCAGAGCAGCGCCTTGGTGCGCTTGTGCAGGGACAGCGCCTGGATATAGCCTTCGCGCGCATCCTCGGGCGCGGCAGCGGTGGTCGCGGTCCAGAGGCGGGCGAAGCGGATCTGCTGGTCGAGCGACTTCAGGAGGTCGCCGAAGCCTTCGGCCTCCAACTGCTCGATGAGAATTTCGCGCGACAGACGCGGCCCTTTTGCCGCGGCGGCATTGAGCACGGACGACCAGAAGCGCTGCAAATCGCGATTGTCATAATCGATCGCGGAAATCTCGTCATATTCCTCGAACAGCAGCTGCGGATGGTTGACGATGGTCAGCGCCAGCACGCTTTCTCTGAGTGGCGGTAGAGCCTGATGGCCGCTGACGAGCGACGAGCGGGCCAGCCGGTCGGAGATGCCGCTTCGCTCGGAGGTGCGCCCGCCCTGCTGGCCGCCGCGCCCCTGCCCCCCATTTCGGTTTGCACCGCCTTGGCGCTGGTTGCGGTCGAAATTTCGCTGGCCGCCCTCACGGCGCGAGGCGCCTTGAAAGAACTGGTTGAGCCGGTCGCGGACATCCTGACCGTAGTGGCGGCGGACGTTTTCGTCGGCGATGACGGAGACCACCTGTTTCAACGTCGCTTCGAGCTGGGCACGCTGCTCCGGCGTATCGAAGGAGCCTGCCTGCGCCTCGCGCAGCCAGACCATTTCCGACAGCGAGCGGGCTGAGGCCATGACCTTGTCGAAGGGCGCGCGGCCCTCATGGCGGACGAGATCGTCCGGATCCTTGCCGTCCGGCAGCATGGCGAAGCGCACGGAAAAACCGGGCTTCAGATGCGGCAGCGCCAGATCGACCGCCCGGTTGGCGGCGCGGATGCCGGCGCCGTCGCCGTCAAAGCAGAGGACGGGCTGCTGCGTCAGCTTCCAGAGCAGCGCCATCTGATTTTCGGTGAGTGCTGTGCCGAGCGGTGCGACCGCATTTTCGATGCCGGCCTGATGCAGCGCGATCACGTCCATATAGCCTTCGACCGCGATGATCGTGCCCGCGCCATCAGCGCCGGACATCGCCCGACGCGCACGGGCGAAATTGTAGAGCACATTGCCCTTGTGGAAGAGCTCGGTCTCGTTGGAGTTGAGATACTTGGCCGGCGCGTCCGGCGACATGGCGCGGCCGCCAAACGCGATGACCTTTTCCCGCGACGACAGGATCGGGAACATGATGCGGTCGCGGAAGCGATCGTAGGAGACCGGGATGTCAGGCCCGTGCACGACAAGGCCGCAGGCCTCGATCTGATCCTTCGGCACACCCTTTCCGGCCAGATATTCCTTCAGCGCATTGCGGCTTTCCGGCGCATAGCCGAGCCGGAAGGTCTCGATCGTGCGTCCGGTCAGGCCGCGGTCGCGCAGATAGGCCCTCGCCTTGGCGCCATTGGCGGTCTGCAATTGACCTTCAAAGAATTGCGTCGCCATTTCCATGATGTCCTGCAGGCCGGTGCGCTGGCGGTCGCGCTTCTCGGCCTCGACATCCGGCTGCGGCATGGCGATGCCGGCAAGGTCGGCGATCTGCTGCACGGCTTCGGGAAACGCCATGCCGTCGAGATCGGTCAGGAAGCGGAAATGATCGCCTGACACCCCGCAGCCGAAGCAATGGTAACGGCCCTTGCGGTCCTCGCAGTGAAAGCTCGGGGATTTTTCACCGTGGAAGGGGCAGCAGGCCCAGTAATCACCGCGCGAGGCGTTGGTCTTCTTGCGATCCCAGGTGACGCGCTTGCCGATCACGTCCGATATCGGAACGCGGTCGCGGATCTCGTCGAGGAAGGAGTTGGAAAAACGCATGAATACCTCTGGGCTGGCTTCCCTATAGGCGGCAATCGCGGCGCGCGCCAGCAAGGCTGCGCATCATACCCGCAATTCACAGGTTGACGAGACGTCGAGACCCGCGAGGCGACATACGCCTAGAATAAAAAGTTGCTAGAAAACGTCAGGCAAGACATGAATTGTCAATCTTCCTCCCGGAACCCGCCTGATGACTTTCGCCGCCCGTGACCTTGCTAAAAGCAGCGCCTTTTTTATCGCCATGCGCCTGCTTGCCACCGAACTGACAGCGATGTTCGATGAAAATCCGCGGCTGATGTCGATCTTTGCCTCACATCAGCGCTGGCTGATGGCGCAGCTCGGGATATCGCTGCACTATCGGCGTGATCCCAACGACCCCGCCAAGGGGCTTTATGTCGGACGTTTCGTCGCGGCCGCGGTGGAACACGGCATTGCCAGCCGCAACACCGCCGCCGCCTTCATCCAGGAAATGCTCGCCTATCGCTTCGCCCGCCATAGCGACAACCCGCCTGACAATCGCATGCGGCCGCTTGAGCCGACGGATGTGGCCGTGCAATCCGTGGTGAAGTGGCTCTATGCCCATCTCGCTATTCTCGACCATCTGGATGGCGGCGCTAGAGTGGCCAAACTGGCTGCGGACCCAGCGCTTTTTGCCCGGCTTCAGCCCGCCATGGCGCAGGGAATTCTGGAAAGCCCGCAGGTCCGCAACCCCGGCGAGACGTTCAACCTGTTCACCTGGGCCAATTCCGGCGGCGTGGTCATGGATGGTTTCATCGCCATGATCGAAGATTTCGATCCGCAAGCGCCGCGAACCCTGGTCGGTCCGATTTCGTCGGCGGATATCTGCCAGCGCTACATGATTTCGCAGACGCATCTGAAGCGGCTGATGCGCAAGGCGGCGGCGATGGGCAGCCTGGGCTTCGAAACCGTTTCCGGCAGGAATGCGCTTTGGCTGTCGCAGGGCTTCGTCGAAGAATACCTGATCTACCAGGCCGAGAAATTCGCGATCATCGACGCGGTCTTCCATCGGGAGACCGCGTCAGTGCCGCCGGTCAGAGTGCTGACAGCAGTTCCTTGAGGACGGCGGACGCCTTGGCGAAATCCATCTGGCCGGCATAATGCTCCTTCAGCACCGCCATGACCTTGCCCATGTCCTTCGGGCCGCCTGCACCGGCTTCGGCGATCGCGGTGGCGACATTGGCCCGCACTTCGGCTTCCGACAGTTGCTTCGGCATGAAATCCTGTACAACCACGATCTCGGCACGCTCCTTGGCGGCGAGTTCGGGGCGGGCGTTCTCTTCGTAGATCTTCGCCGATTCCTCGCGCTGCTTGACCATCTTTGCCAGGATCTGCAGAATTTCGTCGTCGCTGGCGTCGCCCTTGCCGGTGCCACGGTTGGCGATGTCGCGGCTCTTGATCTCAGCCTGGACCAGGCGGATGGTGGAAAGCCGCTCGGCATTCTTCGATTTCATCGCATCCTTGAGGGCGGCGGCGAGTTGATCGCGCATCATTGTCCTTACTCCTGTTGAATGGCGCTACATAAACCAGCCGAACAGCCGCGAGCAAACGAATTGCGTAAATCACCGGTAAAAGCATCAGAAAAAGCCGGATGCGCCCGCCTTCAAGATTGACCTTGCCTGACGCGGCAGCTATTTACCGTCACCTGCACCAACATCGTGACCAGGCCTGACAGCGCGCGCCTATCGCCCGCATCTGCCCGCCTGCGAACCAAAACGGCCGGTCGGCGTTCCGTTGAACGTCTGCCACGCGCCGCCTGAACGGGATGAACACAATGACCGCGACCGCGCCCTGGACCACCGCAAAACCAACCGCCCTGCTCGTTCTGGCCGACGGCACCGTTATCGAAGGCAAGGGCATCGGCGCCACCGGCAAGGTGCAGGCCGAAGTGGTCTTCAACACCGCACTGACCGGCTACGAAGAGATCATGACCGACCCTTCCTATCTCGGCCAGATCGTCACCTTCACCTTCCCGCATATCGGCAATATCGGCGCCAATGACGAGGACATCGAGGACCTGACGCCGGCAGCCCGCCACGGCGCGGTCGGCGTCATCTTCAAGGCCGACATCACCGACCCGTCGAGCTACCGCGCCGCAAAACATCTCGACGCCTGGCTGAAGGCACGCGGCATCATCGGCCTCTGCGGCATCGACACGCGGGCGCTGACCGCCTGGATCCGCGAGAACGGCGCGCCGAACGCGGTGATCGCCCATGATCCGAACGGCGTCTTCAACCTCGACGAACTGAAGGCCGAAGCGAAAGCCTGGAGCGGGCTCGAAGGCCTCGACCTCGCCAAGGTCGCCTCCTCCGGCCAGTCGTCGCGCTGGAGCGAAAAGCCCTGGGTCTGGAACGAAGGTTACAGCGAGTTGGCGGAGACCGAGACGACGCACCATGTCGTGGCGCTCGATTTCGGCGTCAAGCGCAACATCCTGCGCCTTTTCGCAGGTCTCGGCTGCAAGGTCACCGTCATGCCGGCGACGACCAGCGCTGAGGAAGTCCTTGCCCAGAAGCCGGACGGCATCTTCCTGTCGAACGGCCCGGGTGATCCGGCGGCGACCGGCGAATACGCCGTCCCGGTGATCAAGGACCTCATCAAGAGCGATATCCCGCTGTTCGGCATCTGCCTCGGTCACCAGATGCTGGGCCTGGCGCTCGGCGCCAAGACCGAGAAGATGCACCAGGGCCACCACGGCGCCAACCATCCGGTCAAGGACCACACGACGGGCAAGGTCGAGATCGTCTCGATGAACCACGGCTTCGCAGTCGACTCCAAGTCGCTGCCGGAAGGCGTTGAGGAGACTCACGTTTCGTTGTTCGACGGCACCAATTGCGGCCTGCGCGTCACCGGCAAGCCGGTGTTTTCCGTGCAGCACCACCCGGAAGCCTCGCCCGGCCCGCAGGACAGCCACTACCTCTTCCGCCGCTTCATCAATCTGGTGCGCGAGAAGAAGGGCGAACCGGCGCTGGCCGAGCGCTGAGACTTTAAAGCCTTCAGAAAACTGCAAAGCCCCGGCCTATCCCAAAGGATGCGCCGGGGCTTTGTCCGTCTAGCCGTTGAAGACCACCGCGAGCTTGTTGCCGGCCGGATCGCGCATATAGGCGGAGTACCAGTTCGGGCCGTATTGCGGACGCGGACCGGGTGCGCCCTCGTCGGTGCCGCCGTTCGCCAGAGCCGTCGCGTAGAAGGCCTCGACCGCGGCGTGGGATTTCGCCATGAAGCCGACCATCGTACCATTGCCGGGCGCCGCCGGCTCACTGTTGAACGGTTCGCAGACCCAGAGGATAAAACCCTTCCCGGTGCCGCCTAAGGAGTAGCCACGCCAGCCCGGAAAATTCGCATGCACGCCCCAGCCGATCGTCGAAAGGGTCGCATCATAGAAGCTCGCCGATTTCGCATGATCCAGTGTTCCGACAGTCGCATAGGCGCTCATTTTACCCTCCGTTCGATCAGCAAGTGATACGGTAGAAAAAAGAACATATCAAGAACAAATATCACACGGCGGCACTGATGTTCTTCCAGCTCGCCGGTCCTATGCCGGCAAGGCCAGGGTCTTCCGTTCCTGCGACAGGAAGCGGAAGAAGCGCCAGGTGAGCGAGATGCTGGCGGCGGCAAGGCCGAGCACGAAGCCGTACCAGACGCCCACGCCGCCGAAACCGGCATGGAAGGCGAGCACATAGGCCGCGACGAAGCCGATCGCCCAATAGGAAACCAGCGCCAGGATCATCGGCACGGTCGTATCCTTGAGGCCGCGCAGCATGCCGGCCGCGAGCGCCTGCACGCCGTCGACGAGCTGGAAGGCGCCGGCGATCACGATGAGCGGTGCGGCATAGGCGAGAACCTCAGCCGCATCCGGCCGCCGCGTGTCGAGATAGAGGGCGGCCAATTCATGCGAGAAGAGCGCAAAGACGGTGCTGCCGATGAGGGCGAAGGCGCAGCCGAGCATCAGAACGGCGATCGCCGCCCGCTTGATGCCTGTCGCGTCGCGGCGGCCATGGGCGAGCCCGATCCTGACTGTCGCCACCTGCGCGAGGCCGAGCGGCACCATAAAGGCGATCGAGGCGAACTGCAGCGCGATGCCGTGGGCGGCGAGCTCGACGGTGCCGATCATGCCCATCAGCAGCGAGGCGACCGTAAACAGGCTGACCTCGGCGAGGATGGTGACCGCGATCGGCAGACCGAGCTTGACGACCTCCTTCAAGACCGGCCAGTCCGACCGCCAGAAGCGGACGAAAATGTCATAGGCGCGGGTCTCGGGAGTGAGCTGGATATAGGCATAGAGCAGCACGAAGCTCAGCGTATTGACCGCCAGCGCCGAAATGGCGGCGCCGACGATACCCAAGGCAGGCGCGCCGAAATGGCCGTAGATGAAGATGTAGCAGAGCGCCGCATTGGCAAGCAGAACGGCGATCGTGACATAAAGAATGATGCCGGCACGCTCGAGCGAACTCAGGAAGCCCCGCAGCACCATGAACAGGAGCGCCGGAAACATGCCCCAGAGGGCGACGCGCAGATAGCTGCCGGCAAGGGCGGCGACCGCGGGCTGCTGGCCCATTGCTCGGAGCACCGCCTCTGCATGCCACAACAGCGGCGTGGTCAGCACGCCATAGCCAAGCACGGCCCACATGCCCATGCGCACGGCGCGGCGGACGGCGATACGGTCGCCCCGCCCTTGCGCCTGCGCCACCATCGGGATGACGGCATTGGCAAAGCCGGAACCGAAGATGAAGACGGTGAAGAAGGTCTGCGCGGCAAGAACCATCGCGGCAAGCTCGGTCGTACCGAGCCGGCCGACCATCAGAACATCCGTGGCGTGGATTGCGAATTGTGCCAACTGGGCGCCGACGAAGGGCACGCCGAGCACGATGCTGGCGCGATAATGCGAAGACCATGAATTATCGGTGCGGACGCCCGTTTGGTTTTGGGTCGAAGTCAGCATGATGAGATTTGAGCCTTTGGCTTCGTCGCAGCCGGTATGGGCCGCATGACGGATGAAACCGAAATAGATCAACCACCGGTAAAGCACCAGCAACAAACACCAAAGTGCTTATTTTTTCATCTAAACATCACAAAAATTGATCGTTTTTCGCGCATTGCCGTTGAGCTGCTCAGACTGACTGGGCGGCTCGTTCACTGCCGTCCGCCGGAACCGACGCCGGCCGCACCCTCTGAAGATAGATCGCAACGGCTGCGGCGACGAAGACAGCCGCGAGGACATAGGGAGCGCCGGCGAAGACGACGGACGCTTGCGGCGCGGTGAAGACACTGAAGATGTGCGCGAAGATCAGCGGGCCGAGAATGGTGGTGAAGCTGGAAATGCTGGATAGCGCGCCCTGCAGTTCACCCTGCGCCGACGGCGGCACCCTGGCGGACGCGATGCTGCGCAGCGGGGGATCGGCGAGCGCTTCGAGGCAGGTGAGCAGGATGACGGCATAGATCATCCAGCCCTGGCTCGACAGCGCATAGCCGATGAGGCCGAGCCCGGTGAAAATCAGGCCGACCGCACCGGTCTTCCATTCGCCGAGCATCGGGATCGCCTTCGGCAGCACGAAGGCCATTACGAGCGCGCCGCAGATGCCGAAAATGCCGAGCGACAGGCCGATCTGCCCCTCGCTCCAGTTGTAGCGATAGGAGGCAACGAAGGACCAGACTGCGGGATAGACAGCATGCGCCTGCCAGAACAGGAAGAAGACGAGCAGCACCCAGCCAATGCCGGGATAGTTGCGCATCTGTTTCAGCGCGCCGAGCGGGTTGGCGCGCTTCCATTCGAAGCGGCGGCGGTTGTGGCTTTCCAGCGTCTCCGGCAGCAGGAACAGGGCAACCAGGAAATTGACGAAAGACAGCGCGGCGGCGCCGTAGAAGGGAATGCGCGGGCCGAATTCGCCAAGCAGGCCACCAAGCACGGGCCCGAGCGCGAAGCCGGTGCCGAAGGCGATGCCGATCAGGCCGAAATTCTTCGCCCGGTTGGTGTCGTCGCTGACATCGGCGATATAGGCGGCGGCCGTCGAGAAGCTGGCACCGCTGATGCCGGCCAGCACCCGGCCGACGAACAGCATCCAGTAGCTCACCGCCAGCGCGCAGATCAGGTTGTCGAGCGCGAACGTCAGCACGGAGGCTAGCAGGATCGGCCGGCGACCGAACCGGTCGGACAGGTTTCCAATCAGCGGCGCGAAGATGAACTGCATGCCGGAATAGACCAGCAGCAGCCAGCCGCCATCCACCGCCGCCTCGCTGACCGTATCGCCCGTCAGTTCCTTCAGATAGCTGGGCAGCACCGGCACGATGATGGCGATGCCCATGATATCGAGGAACAGGATGAGGAAGACGAGGGACAGGCCGCGCCGCGCAGATCTGGCATCGATCATCGAACAAACCTCTTCTGGTGGGGCTGCTGCAAACGGATACGGAACGCGAACGGAAACTGGCACACCGTCTTTATCGAAAATTTTCGACCGAAACAATCCGTGAACATTTCAATGTTCTTGATGGGTGATGCTGGAACATTGATGCCGATGCCGCAGCGCCTCAGCCGCGAGGCCGGCTCCTGAGGAAATCGACAAAGGCCCTGAGCGGCGGCGGCATATGTTTGCGGCCGGCATAATAGAGATAGGGGCCGGGGAAGTCCGGCGTCCAGTCCTCCAGGATAGGCACGAGCTCGCCGCGGGCGATCGCCGGCGCCAGGAACTCTTCGAAGGTGGCGATGATGCCAAGGCCGGCAATCGCGGCGCCGATCTGCAGTTCAAGGGTATTTGTCGTAATGCGGGCGGGCGGCGAGACGCGGATCACCTCCTCGCCCCTCTCGAACTCCCATGCGGGAACCGCGCCGCTGGCGAAACGGTGGCGGATGCACGCGTGATCGAGAACCTCGTGGGGATGACGGGGCTCTCCATGCGCCAGGAGATAGGCGGGAGACGCAGCGGTGACGAAACGCTGCCGGCGCGGGCCGATCGGCACCGCTATCATATCCTTTTCCAACCGCTCGTCATAACGCACCCCGGCATCGAAGCCGGCGGCAAGCACGTCGATGAAACTGTCATCGGCGCTGACCTCGAGCGTGATGCCGGGATAGGCCTTGAGGAAATCGGACATGATATCGGGCAGGACGGCGCGGGCAACGACGGTGGCGACGTTGAGGCGCAACGTTCCGGTCGCGCTGTCGCGAAAGCTGCCGATCTGGTCGAGCGCCGAGGCAACCTCGCCAAGCGCCGGCGACAGCCGTTCAATCAGTTGTTCGCCCGCCTCCGTCAGGGTGACGCTGCGGGTAGTGCGGTTAAGCAGGCGCACGCCGAGCCTCTGCTCCAGTCGTCTGAGCGCCTCGCTGAGCGAGGAGGCCGAGACGCCGCGCCGGCGAGCGGCGGCGCGAAAATTGCGCTCCCGTGCCACGGCGGTGAAGGCATCGAGATCGGCGAGCGGCAGATCGGTCATTGTACGATTTTCCAAACAGCTTGTGCACGTTGAGACGGATTATCGCACAAAGCGTTTGGCAGTAAAACCACCTCCCGAACACGACGCCGCTGCTGCGGCAGAAACAGGAGAAGCGACATGAAACATGTTCAACTCGGCAAGACCGGCCCGTCCGTCTCAACCCTCGGGCTCGGCTGCATGGGCATGTCCGGCATGTATGGCCCGTCCGACCGGGGAACAGGCATCGCGACCATCCATGCGGCGCTCGATGCCGGCATCAACCTCCTCGACACCGGCGATTTCTACGGCATGGGTCATAACGAGATGCTGATCGGCGAAGCGCTGAAAGGTGTTTCCCGCGACAAGGTGATCATCAGCGTCAAGACCGGCGCCCTGCGCGACGTCGCCGGCGGCTTCAACGGCATGGACAACCGGCCGGCGGCACTGAAGAATTTTGTCGCCTACACGCTCCAGCGGCTCGGCGTCGACTATATCGACATCTACCGCCCTGCCCGGCTCGACCCGCACGTGCCGATCGAGGAAACGGTCGGTGCCATCGCCGAGATGATTGAGGCCGGTTATGTCCGCCACATCGGCCTGTCCGAGGTTGGCGTCGAGACCATCCGCCGCGCGGCGGCCGTCCATCCGATTACCGATCTGCAGATCGAATATTCGCTGATCTCGCGCGGCATCGAGGACAAGATCCTGCCCGCCTGCCGCGACTTGGGCATCGGCATCACCGCCTACGGCGTGCTGTCGCGCGGCCTGATCAGCGGTCACTGGCAGAAGGGCGATGGACAGAGCAAGGGCGACTTCCGCGCCCATAGCCCGCGCTTCCAAGGCGAGAATGTCGGAAGGAACCTCGCGCTCGTTGAGGCGCTGCGCAAGATCGCCGATGCGAAGGGCGTGTCGGTCGCGCAGATCGCCATTGCCTGGGTGGCGGCACAGGGCAGCGACATCGTTCCGCTGATCGGGGCGCGCAAGGTCGAGCGGCTGGAGGAAGCGCTGGGATCGCAGGCCGTGCATCTGTCAGCCGCCGATCTTGCAGCGATCGAAACCGCGATACCGAAGGATGCGGCAGCAGGCGGGCGTTATCCTGAGGCCATGCTCGCGCATATGGACAGCGAGAAGTAGGCAGCCTTGCTCCCGACGCCCCGCGCGCCATTCGGGCGCAGGGTTGGCGGCGTAAATCTGCCATTCCGCCCTGTGAATGACGGGCGCTGTGGTGTCAGGGAGAAGCCTGCTGCCGCTTCGACGCGGACGCGTCACCTCACATAGACGACCTTGCCGCCGTTAAGGGCGGTCTGGACGCCAACCACGTTTCGAGAGGAAATGCCCCGCCTTTGCAGAAGGGCGCGGATATTCGGATTCGACCTGATCTCCTCCTGCGCTTTCGCGACCGTCTGCGGCGAGGGATTTCGGTAGATCAGCGATACCTGCTGAAACTCGTCCTGACCGTAATAGTCGCGGATCATGACGATCGTGATACCGGGGGCCCGCTGCGCATGGGCGGGCATGACGGCGCTTGCGATGGTTATTGCGAGTGCGGCGGAAAGCGTGACGAGCAGGGCGTTTTTCACTCTCTTTCTCCTTGTGTCCTCATCGATGAGCGAACGGCTCAATGCCAGATACGCGCGAAACCTCCTGATAGTTTCGCAAGGACGTATCCGTCACTTCCGCCGGTGCGATTGCCATCGGCCGGCAGGAAAGGAGTTTGACGATCAGCGCGCATAAATGATCTTGCCGCCGCTCGCAGCGGTCTGGACGGCAACGACGTTCTGCGGCTGGATATTCCGGCGTTCCAGAGCCTCTCTGAGAACAGGATTGGACGCGATTTCATTCTGCGCGCGGGCGACGGTTTCGGGAGAGGGATAGCGATAGATGAAGGGAATACGATCCTGGTCATCGTGATAGCTTGGCCGCATGACGATCACGAGCAATCCGGGCTCCAGGGGGCGGCCAAAAAGAATGGTGCCGAGCGTTTCCGCCGTGGCGGGAGGCGCTACCGGCAGGGCCAGTGCGCCCGCGGCAAGTACAAGGGCGACGAATTTCCTCATGTCTATTCTCCTTCATCGGCAATCCGCATGGCGCGCCGTTCAATAGAAGGAGATATAGGTCGCGCCTGTTCCTTTTGCGATCAGGAGCAATGCACGAACACAACTTTTTGAGCGCAGGAATTCCTGCCGCCTGGGGACCTGCTGCAGACCCGCTGTCGCCGCCGCTCAGATATCGCTGTTGAACGTGTCGCAGGCGGAAAGCTTGCCGCTGTCGAAGCCGCGCTTGAACCATTTGGAGCGCTGGGCCGACGTGCCGTGGTTGAAGCTTTCCGGAACGACGTAGCCCTGGGTCCGCTTCTGCAGCGTGTCGTCGCCGATCTGGGTGGCGGCGTTCAGCGCCTCTTCGAGGTCGCCCTGTTCGAGAATCCCCTTCTGCTCGGTGTATTTGCCCCAGATGCCGGCGAAGCAGTCCGCCTGCAGCTCGACGCGGATCGACATCTGGTTGGAATCGACCTCGCTCATGCGCTGCCGCTGGGCATTGACCTTCGGCAGGATGCCGAGCAGGTTCTGCACGTGATGACCGACCTCGTGGGCGATCACATAGGCCTCGGCGAAATCGCCCGACGCATCGAAGCGCTGCGCCAGTTCGTCGAAGAAGGCCATGTCGAGATAGACCTTCTGGTCACCTGGGCAATAGAACGGGCCGCTGGCGGACGAGGCCATGCCGCAGGCCGAATTGATGCCGTCGCGGAAGAGCACCAGTTTCGGCTCCCTATAGGTTTCGCCAGCCGCCTGGAAGATGCCGTTCCAGGTGTCTTCGGTCTCGGCCAGCACCGTCGCGACGAAGGCCTTCGCCTCTTCCTCCTGCGCGGAGCCCTGCGGTGTCTGGGACTCGGTCTGCTCGACACCGGGCGAACCGACCTGCCCGCCTTCCATCACCTGCAGCAAGTCGATGCCCATCATCCTCAGGACGAAATAGATGACGACAAGGAAGATGATGGTGCCGATGCTCATGCCGCCGCCGCGGCCGCCACCGCCGGTCGGAATGCGGAAACCGCCGCCGCGGCCGAAGGGGTTGCCGCCCAGGCCGCCACGGGAGGGGCTTGATCCGCGAACGTCCTCGACATTGCCCGATTGGCGGCGGCCTCTCCATTCCATGGTGCGATCTCCCGGTCTGCTTAGCGGCCGTCAAGCCTTTGTTAGAAACCATATAACGCGCGAGACGCAATTTTGTGCAAGATCAAAACAATAAAGTTGCAGCTGTCACAGAAAATCGATCCGGCGTTGGCGGGAGGCGACGGGACATGCAGTATGGCAGACATTGTCTTGGGAGGAGATGACATGAAAGCCATGCGCCTGGAATCGATCGGCAATCTGTTCATACGCGAGATCGAGAAACCCGTTCCCGGCCCGGACGATCTGCTGGTACGAATCGAGGCCTGCGGCATCTGTGGCACCGATCGTCACCTGCTGCACGGCGAATTCCCCTCGACCCCACCGGTGACGCTCGGCCACGAATTCTGCGGCATCATCGAGGCGATGGGCGCGGATGTGACGGGCTTCAGGCTCGGCGCCCGCATTACCGGCGACCCGAATATTTCCTGCGGCCGCTGTCCGCAATGCCAGGCAGGCAGGGTCAATCTCTGCCGCAACCTGAAAGCCATCGGCATCAGCCGCGACGGCGGTTTCGCCGACTATGTCATAGTGCCACAGAGACAGGCCTTCGAAATTCCGCTCGATAGGCCCGCCACGCACGCCGCCTTCTGCGAGCCGCTCGCCTGCTGCCTGCACGGCGTCGACATGGCGCAGATCAAGGCGGGTTCCTCCGTCGTGGTGCTGGGCGGTGGCGTGATCGGGCTTTTGACGGTTCAGCTTGCGCGGCTCGCCGGCGCGACGACGGTCATTCTCTCCACACGGCAGGAATCGAAACGGAAGCTGGCCGAGGAACTCGGCGCCACGGCCAGCGTCGATCCCTCCGCCGGCGATATCATCGAGCAGATCACGGGCCTCGGCGGCCTTGTGCCGGGCGGCGTGGACGTGGTGATCGAATGCGCCGGCGTTGCCGAGACCGTCGAGCAGTCGACGCGCCTCGCCCGCGCCGGCGGCACCGTCGCCATTCTCGGCGTTATGGCGCAGGGTGACAAGGTGAAGATCGAGCCGTTCGACATCCTCTTCCGGGAACTGCGGGTGCTCGGTTCCTTCATCAACCCCTTCACCCACCGCCGCGCCGCCGAGCTCGTGGCTTCCGGGGTGATCAACGTCGAGAATCTCGCGAAAAATCACGCTGGAGGAGGCGCCGGACGTGATCCGTAACCCGCCGACCGCAGGAGAGGTGAAGGTGCTGGTGGTGGCCAGCCGCGTATAAACCCGCCCGGAGGGCACCCTTTCGGCTTGTGACCTGCCGCGCAGAACGTCCGTGCAGGGTTGCCCGGACGTTTGCGACGGCCCGAATTGTCGGCCGCCTGGAGGCGCGCCATCGCGTCTCCAGGCGGCCGGCGTACCGGTGCCGTTGTCTTGCGTTTGCCTCAGACAGCGAAACGCTCGATCACCTCGGCCAGGGAAACCTGCCCCAGGCAGGCACCCGACGCCGCGGGTCTTTCACCCTCCTCGATTGCCAGGGCATATTGCACCGCCGGTTCGGCTTCGATCCGGCTGCGCAGGGCGGCAAGCCTGGGATAGGCACTGCCGCCGAGCGCCTGGTGGAACTCCGCCCAGCGGGCCACACCAATCAGCGTGGTGTCCGCCAGCGTAAGGCGATCGCCGACAAGAAACGTCGTATCGCCGATCATCGCTTCGAGGTGGTCGTGACGCTGCTTGACGGCCCGGCGGCCGAAATCACGCAGGACCGTCAGCGTCTCCGGTTCGGCGCTTTCCATTTCGAAGGCTGCCCAGAGCGGCGTGAAGGCGGACGTGAAGCCGGTGTTCACGAAGGCCATCAACTGGTGCATCCGGTCTGCTTGCGGCGAGCGCGGATCGAAGCTGATACGGCGTGTCATGTCCCGCGCCTCCAGCCAGGCGGCGATGGCCATCGTTTCGGTCAGCACCCTGCCTTCACCGGTGATCAGCACCGGCGTTTCCTGACGGGCGTTGAGTCGGGCGTAGGCGTCGTTTTTCATCTCGGCAAGCATATCGACGCGGCAGAGGCGGTAGGGTTGGCCCACATGCTCAAAAGCAGCGACGAGCCCCATCGAGCTTCCCGCAGGGAAGCCGTAAAGGAGGATAGGTTCCATTTTCGTGTCTCGTTTCCTTGTTTAGGGTCACGCTGCGCAGCGATGGTTGACCCTAACCTCTGCCGGCCCCATGTAAATTACGCACTATTTTGTAACCAGGACCGCCTCATGAAAGACGTCGTCTCCAACTGCCCGATCGAAGAGGTCATGCGTGTGCTCAGCGGCCGCTGGCCGACGCTGCTGCTCTATTATCTGAAGGACGGCACGAAGCGCTTCAGCGATCTGAGGCGCGACAACCCGACGCTGTCGCACCGCATGCTGGCGCTGGAGTTGCGCAAGCTGGAGGTCGCGGGGATTGTCCGGCGCACCGCCTATGCCGGCTACCCGCTGCGTGTCGACTATGATCTGACGGCGTCCGGTCTCAGGCTTGTGCCGCTGATCGACGCGCTGGGCGACTGGTGGGCGGACAGGGAGGACGACCGGATCGATCTGGCCCGGGCACCGGTGCAGAAGCTCGGCACGGCCGCCTAGCCGGCCGGCGCTGACGTCGTTGACTACGCCGAAAATCTCCTCGAACGGGCCCGCCCTGTTCACAAGGCGCGGCTCGGCTTGGCCTCATGTCGGGTCCAGAGCAAACCTGCCGTAACGAATGCGTAGAGGATTGCGGCTGCGACGTAGAGAATGCGTGTCGCAAAGGATTCCGCCGCACTTCCCGGCAGCGGCGACACGCCGAGGCCGAACAGGATGAGGAACGTCGTCAGCGCGCCGGCGTATATCTTCGCGTCGCGCGACCGCGCGGCTGCGCGTCCGCCGAAGACGAGTGCGACGACAAGCACGATGACAAACATGAACAACAGGTTGGGGCGGACAGTCAAGACAGCATAGGCGACGGAGGCCACGATCCCACCGAACAGGTTGACGATGACGAGGCCAAGTGCTGCGCGGCCGCTTGAGACGATATCCAGCTGGCCCAGCAGCGATGCCACGGTGATCGGGATGACCATGGCGGCACCCAACTCATTGTTGGTGAGGCAGATCGCAACGGTCGAGAGCAGGATCGCCGCGTTGGCAAGCGCGCGCAGATAGGGATGTGCCTGCGCACTCCCCTGTTGCGGTTGAGGTGTTTCAACCGCTGTTTCCGGCACGATCGCATGCGCAAGCCATGTCAGGCCCGCGCCGGTCAGGACGCCGGTGACGAGGATGGACAGGATGGAATTCGCAAGTTCGATGTTGAGGACGCGAAGCAGTGGTACGATGATTGCCACCACCAGCACGAGGAAGCTGGCCGGCCCACCCTTGCCCAGCGCCTGCGCCAGGAAGGAGCAGAAATAGATCAGTCCAAGCAGCATGAGAAAGGTGAACGGCCGATCCTGGAACAAGCCTGTCAGGACCATGAAGAACGCACCGGCCACGAGGATCAGTACGGCCATTCCCACCGTCTTGCCAAGCGGCATGGGCCTGGAACTCGACAGCAAGAACTGGGCGCCAAACAGCGGCCCGAGAAACGGGATGATCGCCCCGAGCGCCACCGAAGCCGTGAAGCCGAACGAGACCGCAAGCGCAACCCGCATGCCCTTGCGCCACTGTTCGGCAACTGCCTCGGCATCCGCGTTACTGGGGCGTTCGTCAGCCGGCATAGGTCAGGACCGAAAGAACACGAATCCAGAAGTAGCCCCAGGCATTCGTCACGGGATTATCGCCGGTATAGATGACGACAGTCGCCTGCGATCCGTAGCGCACGCCCTTGGGATGAGGATCATCGAGGATCAGACGGACGGGGAAAAGCTGCGGCTCCCTGATCCAACCGCTGTCCTCCCGGATCGTCGGAAGGCCGGTGTTCGGGTCAGTGTTGCTCTGCGATACGCCGAGGCCGACGCTTTCGACCTTGGCTGAGAACAATTTCCCCGGCAAGGCGTCGAAAAGAACTTCCGCGGTGTTGTTGACTGCCACATTCTCGAGGCTGTTTTCCTTGAACGCCGCTGCGATCCAGACCGTCCCGATATCGATGAACGTCATCGCCGCCTGTCCGACGCTGACGACCTTGCCGATCGATAGCTGAAGGTTGGTGACGACACCCGTCGAGGGCGCGCGGACGGTGGTCCGCAAGAGATCGAGGTGAGCCCGCTCCAGCGCGGCCAGAGCCTCCCTGAGCTGCGGATTGTCATTGCCCGCCGGACCCAGCTCTTCCTGCGCTCTAACGAGTTCCGCCTCGGCCGCCTTGACCGATGCTTCGGCCTGATCGAACTCGGATTTCGCTTCGTCGTACTGCGCTTTTGCATAGACGCCGCGTTTCCACAGCGTATCAGCGCGCGCCGCGATATCGCTCAGATTGTCGCGGTTGGCCTTCGCCTCGACAAGCTGTGCCTGAACTGCATCGACGGTCGCCGTTGAAGCGCCGATGGTCTGGCCAACACGGGCAAGGGCCGCTTCCGCCTCGGCAACCGCGATCTGATAGCGGCTCGGATCGATCCGGAACAGGACCTGATCCGGCTCGACGCGGGAATTGTCCGTCACGTTGACCTCGACAACCCGTCCGGCCACTTCGGACGCGATGCCGACGACATAGGCCTGAACGAGGGCTTGGGAAGACGACGGCGTCCGTCGTTCCATGAAAATAGAAAGGACGAACAGGAAGGCCGCCACCAGGACGATGATCAGCGCCACCTTGCGCAGGGGATTGCCGGTTGGTTCAGCCGCTACGGGCTCGGTTGATTGCTCGTCGGACGCCACGTCGTTTTCCTTTGAACGGTGAAGAAGAGCTTGGCCCTGCGCAACGCCTGCCTCGGAATGACCGAGGATTGTCACGCGCCGGGAGCAGCCGTATCGCCAGAGTAGACCACGCGGGCGCCGTGGATGAACAGGGCGTGGATATTCTCCCAGAAATTACCTGACATTTCCCAACTCCCCCAAAATGGCACCAAGCCCGCCACTCAATCTGCTCGGCCAACGATGATATTATAAGGTAAAACATGAATTTAATATACGCGCCGTCCGCGAAGGCACGTTGAATTTTGGCCGCGTCCGTTTCCGCTGGTTGTACTTCTGTGCCGCCCTCGCGGTGAAAACAGAACCGACGTTCAAAACCTGCGCTGGGAGGCCGGCCTTCGTCGGAGCGCGCTCCACTTGCTGAACGGCGGTAGAGGACCGAGGTCGGGCGCGTTCGATCTACTCAACATCGGAACGCCGCTTCGCAAACACAGTCCGCAAAAAGGCACGGCAAGCCCAAAGCAAACGCTGTCCGCACATCGGATTTGGTGTAGACTGCCCGGATGAGTGAAGCTCAGTCTTTATTCGCAACGCTGCGCCAATCGGCAAAGCCGGACATTGTCGATGCCATCGAGCGACTCGTCCATGACGCGCCGGACCGCAAGCTCGGCCGTGTGAATGCCCTGGCGTTCGCCGCCAGCGAGGGGCTCGACGAGGAGCAGTCGATCAACGGGTTCCTGCATGCGTCGCGGCTCGGCCTGTTCGAGATGTCGTGGAACGTGCTTTGTCCCGGATGTGGTGGCGTGCTCGATGCCAATACCTCGCTCAAGACCGTGCAGAACGACGAATATACCTGTGCACTCTGCGCCGCCGGTTACGAGCCGACGCTCGACGAGATGGTCGAAGTGACCTTCACGGTCAATCCGCGCGTGCGCCACATCGAAGCCCATAATCCCCACGAACTGCCGCCGCTCGAGTATTTCCGCCAGATCTACTGGGGCTCGGGCATCGACATGCCCGAGGAAGATTACGAGACAAAGGTCGACGAGTTCATTCTCGAGGCGCTCGAACTGCCACCGGGCGAAAAGGCCGTCATCTCGCTGCAGTTGCCGGAGGGCTTCGTCATGGTCTTCGAACCGGTGACGCATGCGGCGCAGTTCATCGACGTGAAGGGCGAGCCGACGAAGGAACGAACCACCCTTTCGCTCGTCTTCGACCGCGGATTCCAGCACCGCGAAACGCTGGAGCTGCGGCCCGGCCCCGTGCGCATCATGGTGGAAAATCACACCGAGGTCCGCACCCTGCCGTCCGTGTGCCTGGCAAACGATGCGCTGCACGGCCTGCTCGGCCGCCGCCGCCCGTTTCTGACGGCGAAACGCCTGCTCACCAATCAGACGTTCCGCGACATCTACCGCACCGACACGATCGACGTGGACCAGCGGCTGAAGATCACCAGCCTCACCTTCCTCTTCACCGATCTGCGTGGCTCGACCGAACTCTACGAGCGCGTCGGCGATCTTGCGGCTTTCGATCTGGTGAAGACGCATTTCACCATCTTGCACGAGATTGTGAGCGCCGAGGCCGGTGCCGTCGTCAAGACGATCGGCGACGCCGTGATGGCCACCTTTCCGACGCCCGACCGGGCGGTTGCGGCAGCCATGCGGATGCGCGACGCGATGCGCCAGCTCAACGAGGAACGCGGCAGCGAGGACCTGCTTTTGAAAATCGGCATCCACGAAGGGCCATGCATTGCGGTAAGCCTGAACGAGCGACAGGACTATTTCGGCCAGACGGTGAACATAGCTTCTCGCGTCCAGCATCTCGCAACGTCCCGCGAGATCTTCGCCACCGGCTCCGTTCTGGACGATCCTCGCGCCTTCCACCTCCTGACGGAGTCCGGCGTGACGCCGATATCGCACAATGTGGCATTGCGCGGCATTACCGACCAGATCAACATTTTTACGATCCCGTGAGCGATCGAGGTCCGGCCACAGCATTTCGATAGCTGGCCGGCTCTCGCATGCCGTAGGCCGGTCTCGTAAACGCTGGAGCTCAGTCGCTGCCCAGGAGCATGTTGAACGTTTTCAGATCGACATTACCACCGCTCAACAGGACGCCTACGCGCTTGCCGGCACAGGCAATGGCCCCATGCATGACCGCCGCCGCGGCCAGACAGCCGGTCGGCTCTACAATGATCTTCATGCGCTCGGCGAAGAACCGCATGGTGTCGACCAGCTGCGCATCGGTAACCGTCACGATCTCATCGACCGTGCCTTTCAGGATGGCAAAGTTATGGACGCCGATGTGGGTGACGATCGCGCCGTCCGCGATGGATTTCGGCACCGGAATATGGACGATCTCACCTTTGCGCAATGATTGCTGACCGTCGTTACCTGCCTCCGGTTCGACGCCGACAATAGCGCAACCGGGTGACAACGCGGCGGCGCTCAGCGCGCTGCCGGCAAGCAAGCCGCCGCCTCCGAGGGGCACGACAAGCATATCGATCTCTCCAACCTCCTCGATCAGTTCGAGCGCGGCCGTGCCCTGTCCGGCAATCACATCCGGATGGTCATAAGGTGGAATGAGCGTCGCGCCGCGCTCGGCAGCAAGGCGGCGGCTTATTTCTTCGCGATCGTCCGTGTATCGGTCATAAAAAATGACCTCGGCACCGTAACCTTTGGTAGCCGCCACTTTAATCTCCGGCGCATCCTGCGGCATAACGATTGCGGCCGAAACACCCTGGAGCTTTGCGGCATAGGCGAGTGCCTGCGCGTGATTGCCGGACGAGTACGCAACGACGCCGTTTTGCCGTGCAGATGCGTCCAAGGCAGCGATCGCGTTATAAGCGCCACGGAATTTGAATGCGCCGCCCCGCTGCATATTTTCTGCTTTGAAGAAGAGGGTCGCCTGCGTCACCCCATCCGCGGTTCGCGATGTCAGGACGGGCGTGCGGTGCGCTGCACCGGAAATACGTATCTGCGCGGTCCGGACGTCGTCGAATGTCGGGATGCGTAACGAAATGGATGCCGATGAGTTGGTCATGTCAGTCTCCGCCAGATCATCGATACTATCGAGTTGAGAAGGCTGGAGTGCAAGGAGAACAGAAGCGGCAAAAGCGTCGCTTACCCGGACCGTGACAATATCCACCGCCCTTTTCCAGCATGGATCAAGCCCGATAAAGAGAACCGGCGAGCAGCCGCAACCGCACTCGCCATTTTTCCTGTCCATTCTCGCATTTTCGGGGTTCCGCTCCCTCACACATTTCCCTATAAGCCGCTTCTAGCCTGAAAAGACCAAGCATGCGCGCCCCGGCCGGTGATCTCCCACCCTGGCCGGTTTTTCGCGCAAGCTGAAAAGCGGATAGAGACCATGCCAAAGCGCCAAGACATCAAATCGATCCTCATCATCGGCGCGGGTCCGATCGTCATCGGCCAGGCTTGCGAATTCGACTATTCCGGCACGCAGGCCTGCAAGGCGCTGAAGGAAGAGGGCTACCGGGTCATCCTGGTCAACTCCAACCCGGCGACGATCATGACCGATCCGAACCTGGCCGATGCGACCTATGTCGAGCCGATCACGCCTGAGGTCGTCGCCAAGATCATCGCCAAGGAACGACCGGACGCGCTGCTTCCGACCATGGGCGGTCAGACGGCGCTGAACACCGCGCTGTCGCTGAAGCGGATGGGCGTTCTCGACCGCTACAATGTCGAGATGATCGGCGCCAAGCCCGCCGCGATCGACATGGCGGAAGACCGGGCGCTGTTTCGCGAGGCGATGAAGCGCATCGGCCTCGAAACGCCGAAGTCGATGCTCGCCAATGCCACCGAAATCAAGGATCACGATCGCAAGGTTCATGAGGCGGAACGCGCCAAGGTAAAGGCGCAGCTGACCGGCGCCGAACTCGACAAGGCGCTGGACGAACTCGAAAACCACTGGAACCTCGGCGAGACCGACCGCAAACAGCGCTATATGAGCCATGCGATGGCGGTGGCCGCGCAGGCGCTCGACGAGATCGGCCTGCCGACGATCATCCGACCCTCCTTCACCATGGGCGGCACCGGCGGCGGCATCGCCTACAACCGCTCGGAATTCTTCGAGATCGTCAATTCCGGCCTCGACGCCTCCCCCACGACCGAAGTTCTGATCGAGGAATCGGTGCTCGGCTGGAAGGAATACGAGATGGAAGTGGTCCGCGACACGGCGGACAACTGCATCATCATCTGCTCGATCGAGAACATCGACCCGATGGGCGTGCATACCGGCGATTCGATCACCGTCGCCCCAGCGCTCACGCTCACCGACAAAGAATACCAGATCATGCGCAACGCCTCGATCGCGGTGCTGCGCGAGATCGGTGTCGAAACCGGCGGCTCGAACGTGCAGTTCGCCGTCAATCCCGAGAATGGCCGCCTCGTCGTCATCGAGATGAACCCGCGCGTGTCGCGCTCCTCCGCACTCGCATCGAAGGCGACCGGCTTCCCGATCGCCAAGGTCGCAGCCAAGCTCGCCGTCGGCTATACGCTGGACGAACTCGACAACGACATCACCGGCGGCGCGACGCCGGCCTCGTTCGAGCCTTCGATCGACTATGTCGTCACCAAGATCCCGCGCTTCGCCTTCGAGAAATTCCCGGGCGCCGGCACGACGCTGACGACAGCGATGAAGTCGGTCGGCGAGGTCATGGCAATCGGCCGCACCTTTGCCGAATCGCTGCAGAAGGCGCTGCGAGGCCTGGAAACCGGGCTCACCGGCCTCGACGAAATCGAGATCCCCGGCCTCGAAAAAGACAATGGCGACAATCACAACGCCATCCGGGCTGCGATCGGCACGCCGACGCCGGACCGCTTGCGCATGGTCGCCCAGGCCCTGCGCATGGGCATGAGCGAGGCCGATGTGCATGACGGCTCGAAGATCGATCCGTGGTTCATCGCCCAGTTCAAGGCGATCATCGACATGGAAGCGCGCGTGCGCGAGCACGGCCTGCCGGAAGACGCAGAAAACCTGCGCATGCTGAAGGCCATGGGTTTCTCCGACGCGCGGCTGGCGACGCTTTCGGCCAAGCGGCCGAAGGAAGTCGCCGAAATGCGCAACAGGCTGAACGTGCGCCCGGTCTACAAGCGCATCGACACCTGCGCCGCCGAATTCGCCTCGCCGACGGCCTATATGTATTCGACCTACGAGACGCCCTTCAACGGTGCGGCCCGTTCCGAAGCACAGATTTCCGACCGCAAGAAGGTGGTCATCCTCGGCGGCGGTCCGAACCGCATCGGCCAGGGCATCGAGTTCGACTATTGCTGCTGTCATGCCGCCTTCGCGCTGAAGGACGCCGGCTATGAGGCGATCATGGTCAACTGCAACCCGGAAACAGTCTCGACCGATTACGACACCTCCGACCGGCTCTATTTCGAGCCGCTGACGGCCGAAGACGTGATCGAGATCATGCGTGCCGAGCAGGAAAACGGCACCCTGGTCGGCGTCATCGTTCAGTTCGGCGGCCAGACGCCGCTGAAGCTCGCAGAAGCACTGGAAAAGAACGGCATCCCCATCCTCGGCACCGCACCCGACATGATCGATCTTGCCGAAGACCGCGACCGGTTCCAGAAGCTCCTGCAGAAGCTCGACCTCAACCAGCCGAACAACGGCATCGCCTATTCGGTCGAACAGGCCCGCCTCGTCGCTTCGGAGATCGGCTTCCCGCTGGTCGTGCGCCCTTCGTATGTCCTCGGTGGCCGGGCCATGCAAATCATCCATTCGGAATCGATGCTGCAGACCTACCTGCTCGACACCGTGCCGGAACTGGTGCCGGAAGACATCAAGCAGCGCTACCCTAACGACAAGACAGGCCAGATCAACACGCTGCTCGGCAAGAACCCGCTTCTGTTCGACAGCTATCTGAACAATGCGGTCGAGGTGGACGTCGATGCGCTCTCAGACGGCGAGACGGTCTTCGTTTCCGGCATCATGGAGCATATCGAAGAGGCCGGCATCCACTCCGGCGACAGTGCCTGCTCGCTGCCGGTCTACACGCTGTCCGACGAGATTGTCGACGAACTGGAACGCCAGACCAAGGCGATGGCCAAGGCCCTCAAGGTCGGCGGCCTGATGAACGTGCAGTACGCCATCAAGGACGGCACGATCTACGTTCTCGAAGTTAACCCGCGCGCCTCGCGCACCGTGCCGTTCGTGGCGAAGACGATCGGCGCGCCGATCGCCAAGATCGCCGCCCGCATCATGGCCGGCGAAAAGCTCGATGACGCGATCGCCGCCTATGGCAAGAAGCCGGACCCGCGCAACCTGAAGCATATCGCCGTCAAGGAAGCCGTGTTCCCCTTCGCCCGCTTCCCCGGCGTCGACATCCTGCTCGGGCCGGAAATGCGCTCGACCGGCGAGGTCATCGGTCTCGACACGGATTTTGCCCTCGCCTTCGCCAAGGCACAGCTCGGCGCCGGCGTCGACCTGCCGCGTGAAGGCACGGTGTTCGTCTCGGTACGCGACGAGGACAAGGAGCGCGTCCTGCCCGCCATCCGTCACCTCACCGACATCGGCTTCAAGGTGCTGGCAACCGGCGGCACCGCCCGCTTCCTCGGCGAAAACGGCATCACAGCCACCAAGATCAACAAGGTCCAGGAAGGCCGTCCGCACATCGAGGACGCCATCCGCAACCGCCAGGTCCACCTCGTCATCAACACGACGGACAGCAACAAGGCGATCTCGGATTCGAAATCGCTGCGCCGCGCAACGCTGATGCAGAAGGTGCCCTATTACACGACCATGGCCGGCGCCGAAGCCGCAGCCCGTGCGATCAAGGCGCTGAAGGCCGGAAGCCTCGAGGTGCGGACACTGCAGAGCTATTTCCAGGATTGATGGTTTGTGCGGCGCCTGCGGGCGCCGCTTCTCTATCCCCCGTCTCAGAACTGGGCTTGCCTGCGCGCAAGGGTTCCCGTCCTCATTCCGAAGAAGACCGACACCGCCGCGATCCCACATCCGGTGACGAAGACGACGAGCATCGCCTGGCGGATCGTTTCGGCCGATGCTGCTTCGCCAAAACCCATGACATTGGCGATGAGACCGAAAAAGGCGGCGCCGATGGCATAGCCGGCCGATTGAAGGGTCGGTAGCATGGCCGAGGTCCGGTCGCGTTCGGTATCGGTGGACACATCCATCATCAACTGGCTGAGCGTGCCCCATGAGGTGCCGAACCCGGCACCGATCAGCACCTGTCCCGGCAGGACCAGCCAGAGCCTGCCCGAGTCGATCGCGGCCATGACCGCCGCCAGACCTGCGAGAAGCAGAACCGGCCCCGCCAGCATGATCCGGTTGCGCAGCGCAAGGGATGGCAGGCTGGCAACGACGATCGCGGTGAGGCTCCAGGAGATCGCCATCACGGCGCTCAAGGCGCCGGCCGCGGTCGGTCCGAGCTGCCATAGGTGCTGCAGGCTATAGACGAGGAAGACCGACCCGGCCGCCTGGGCAAGCGGCATCAGCAGGATGACCCACAGGCCCGTGCCCAATGCTTTGCGCACGGTGAAGGCAGCCTTCGGCAGCACCGGGTTCGCCGAGCGGCGGTCGAGATAGACGACGGCCATGAGAACGATCGCGGCGCCGGCCAGCAGCAAAGCCATCGGCGCCGTGCTGCCAACCGCGCCGGAAAGCGAGATCATCAGGATGCCGAAGCCAGCCGCGGCCAATCGTGCGAACGGGATGGACGGCGCCTTCTGCAGACCTGAGACACCGTGTGGAACGATGCACAACACCAAAAGAATGAAGATGGCAGCCACCGGAATGCTGACGAAAAAAGCGGCGCGCCAGGAGAAATGCTCCGTCAGGCCACCGGCAACCAGCGGTCCGGAGAATGCGGCCAGTGCCCAGACGATCGCTTCGGCGCCGAACACTTTCGGCACGAGACGCGGCGGAAAGAGCTCAGGGATGAGCGCATAGCAGAGCGCGGCGACAATGCCCTCGCCCGCCCCTTGCAGGAGGCGCCCGGCAAGAACCTGCGTCATGTCGGTGGCCAAAGTTGCGGACACGGTGCCGGCGATGAAGATGGTTGCAGACACAAGAAGCGTGGTTCGCGCTCCGAACCGCTGCTTCAGATTGGCGGCCGCCATGCCGCCAATGATGGCGAAGACGAGATAGAGGGTGAAAGCCCAGGACAGGAGAGCGGCGCCGCCGAGATCCTCGACAGCCGTCGGCAGCGCCGTCGAGATGAAGAATTCATTGAAGGCGAAGAGGGCCACGCCGAGGCAAAGCGTGATCGTCGATATCAAATAGCGCGGCCGCAGAAGTTCAGCCCATCCGGCTGAGAATTCAACAGGCGGAGCAGCCATCTGCTCTTCGATGTAAGGGATGTCATCGGTCGTCATGCTTCCGTCTCCAGCAAAGAAGCATGACTGTTACAACCTCAAGTGCAGTTGAGGTAAAGCTCTATTTGCGAGCGGCGGCAATTTTTTGCCGCTTGCGGGCGGACCGATCAATATCCGCCGATGATCGGCAGGATCTCGTGTCCTCGTTTCACGGCGCGATGTCCCTGCGCCGCTGCTCCTGGCTTTCGGTAGCCTGCGCGCGCGACAACCCCGCTTTGATGATCGATTGTGTCTCGTCGTCGGCGATCTGCTGGATCGCGAAGCCGTCATCGGGCTCGATGCCCGGATCCTCCTCGTGATCGGATACGGTTTCGCTATCCTCTGCGAGGCTCTCGAGGAACGCCCTACCCTCTGCGGTCGCGGCGATGAACGCCGTCAGCGCAATGAAGAGTTTTCGGTGCGCGTTGAGCCTGCCTTCAAGATGTTCCGGTGATGGGTGTGGCATGGTCCGATCCTTGTCTTGCAGAACCAACGATCATACCTCGATATTGTTCCCCCTTGGCCGGCTTCGCAGCAAGATATGCCTTTCCGGGCGTGCACCCTCCTCCGAATAATCTGGCTTTTTCACTCCGCTTTCTGCTATAAGCGTCGTTCAAATGTTTCTGACGGTTCCGGAGTTAACGCTCCGGTGACCGTTTTCTTTTGCGCCGAACCCGCCTTTTGAGGGCTCAGTGCGGACTATGAAGGACAGTGAAATGGTCGATAAAGTGCCGATGACTCAGAGCGGGTTCGTCAAGCTGCAGGAAGAGCTGCGCTGGCGTCAGCAGGAAGAGCGCCCGCGGATCATCGAAGCTATTTCCGAAGCGCGCGCCCATGGCGACCTTTCGGAAAATGCGGAGTATCATGCTGCCAAGGAAGCCCAGAGCCACAATGAAGGCCGCATCGGCGAACTCGAGGATTACGTCGCGCGCGCCGAAGTCATCGACCTGTCGAAGATGTCCGGCTCGAAGATCAAGTTCGGCGCGACCGTGAAGCTGGTCGACGAGGATACCGAAGAAAACAAGACCTACCAGATCGTCGGCGACCAGGAAGCCGACGTGAAGCAGGGCCGCATCTCCATTTCCTCGCCCATTGCCCGCGCGCTGATCGGCAAGGAAGTCGGCGATTCGATCGAAGTCGTCGCTCCCGGCGGCTCGAAAGCCTACGAAATCCTCGCGATCAACTGGGGCTGATCCCCGGCATATTGCACTGAAAGCCCGGACGGCCCGTAAAGCTGCCTTCCGGGCTTTTTCTGTTACTGCATTTTCCTTAAATCGGAATCGATTTAAGGAAAATTATGCAGCAGATCAAAGCGTTACAGCGTCCTTTGCGCGTCTGAAAGACGCGCGGCGCTGTAGCAGACGAACAAGGGCACGCAAGCGTGGAAGACATCAGCGCCGTCGAGATCATCGCACCGAATTTCAAGCGCCGCCTTTCCGGCGTCACCTCGACGATCATCCAGCTTGTTCCGATACAGCGCGCGCTCGGCCAGAAGGTGGCAACGCTCGGCCCCGGCTTGCCGGCTGATTTGCCGCATATCGGCTATTCCGCGTTGCTTCGGCTGTGGGGTCGGCCGAAAAACCGGGCGCTGCGGGTCTGGCATGCGCGCCGCAATGTCGAAATGCTGCCAGCGATCGTGCTGCGCGATATCCTGCGAATGAAGCTCAAGATCGTCTTCACCTCCGCCTCGCAGCGCAAACATTCGGGCTGGAGCAAGTTCCTGATCCGCCGGATGGACGCGGTGATCGCCACCAGCAACCGCACCGCCGCCTATCTCGAGGTCCCGAGCACAACGATCATGCACGGCATCGACACGCAGCGTTTTTTTCCCGGCAAGGACAAGGCCGCGGTGAAGGCCGTGCTCGGCCTGCCCGCTGACAAGAAGATCGCCGGCTGTTTCGGCCGGGTGCGCCATCAGAAGGGTACGGATCTCTTCGTCGACAGCATGATCGGCCTGCTGCCGCAACGGCCGGACTGGATCGCCATCGTTGCCGGTCGCGCCACGCCAACGCATGTTTCGTTCGAAAATGAGCTGAAGGAAAAGGTCAAGCGGGCCGGTCTCGCTGACCGCATCCTCTTCGTCGGCGAGCATACCAATATTCCGGATTGGTACCGGGCGCTCGACCTGTTCATCGCCCCGCAGCGCTGGGAAGGTTTCGGGCTGACGCCGCTTGAAGCGATGGCGACAAAGGTTCCCGTCGTGGCGGCCGATGTCGGCGCCTTCCCGGAATTGCTGGTGACCGGTGCGGAGGAAACCGGCATCCTCATTCCGGCAAACGCGCTGACGGAAATGTTGGAGGCCGCCGCCGTGTTCATGGACAATCCCGAACGGGCGCGGCTGGCCGGCGAACGCGGGCTCGCCCGCGCCACCGCGACGTTCAGCATTCAGGGCGAAGCGTCGAGTATCGGCGCCATCTACGAGGCGCTTCTGACCGATACGGTTTGCGGTTGATCGCCTCAAAACCTTCCTGCGCTGCCGGCCCGTCATCCGCCCTATTGGGAACCTTCCCCCCGTCAGACCGGGAGAAGGAACAAGCGGCAAACTCCGGGCAAATCCCCTCTCACCGCTTGTGGGGAGAGGGAGAGGGCTAGGGTGATGGGCATTGGCCATACCATAACGGGGCCATTCAACCGGAAACCGTAATAAATCTAAGGCTTGCGCTTGAACAGTTCGAGATAGGCGTTGGCGACCGCCTCCTCGGAAAACTGCCCCATCAGGGTCTCGTGGCCGCCCAAGGCGACGCGATCGGCGAGATGTCTGTCGTTGATCAATCGTTCGATCGCCCGGCTGAAACCCTCGGTATCGCCGATATCGACGAGAAGGCCGTTTTCACCGTCACGCATGAACCAGGTCGGTCCCTCCGAACGGCTGGAAACGACCGGCTTCTGCTGTGCCCAGGCTTCGAGAATGACGTTGCCGAGCGGCTCATGGCTCGACGGCATGACGAAGATATCGGCGGCCGCCACGTAAGGGCGCGTATCCTTCTGCCAGCCGAGGAACCGCACGCGGTCGGTGACGCCGAGATCGGCGGCGAGTTTGCGGACATTCTCCATCTCCTCGCCATCGCCGGCAAGCCAGAGATAGACGCCCGGCAGCTTCGCCACCGCTTCCGTCAGCAGCGCAAAACCCTTGCGCGGCACAAAGCGGCCCATCGACATGACGACCGGCGCGTTTTCCGGCGTATCGACGCTTTTGCGGTCGATCGGCTTGACCCGCTCGGTATTGGTGAAGTTGGATATCACCTCCACACCGCGCTTCCAGCCGATCCTGCGCACATGTTCGCCGATCCCCGGTGTGTTGCAGACGAGCACGTCGGTGTTCTTGAAATAGCTGAGATTGGTCGGGTAGTCGCCGAGCCGCGAGATCTTGATGCAGCCCTTGTAATTCGGCATCAGGCGGCTTGCCCGGGTTGCCCAGGAAAACAGCGCATCCGGCCTTTCGCGGCGCGCCAGGTGCTTGACTTTCAAAGGCAGCAGGATGCGGTCCGGCGACAGGTTGCGAAAATTACTTTCGATCAGCCGGGCATGCGGCTCGATGTCCTTGCGCCACAGGCGGTTCGGACGGATGACGGCGGTCTGCTCGACGCCGCGCCGGGCAAGCGCATTGACGAGGTGGACGAAGAAGCGCTCGGCGCCGCCGTCCTTGCCGAAGTGATAGTGCATAACCTTCATGCCGTCCTCATTTGCCGCGCCGTGCGCGCTCCATGTCGTCGAAATTCGGCCGGCGCTTGAGCGCATGCCGCTGGTAGATCTTTGCCGCCGTCAGAAAGGCGTACATGCCTCCGGTCGCCGCCTCGATGAAGCCGGGAAAACCGCAGCGCCAAAGGCCGTTGCGGAAATAGAGCCGCAGGAAATAGAGCGGCGGGCTGAGGATCATCTTGTAGGCGCGCGGCGGCTTGCCGGCCGTAAACTGCTGGTCGGCCTTCAGCGTCGAATATTTGTTTTCCTTGAGGATCTGTTCGTCGATAACAAGCGGCCGGTAGTGCAAGAGGCTTCCGGTCGCCGCCGCCTCGACCTTGCCGTCCGGCACGATGCCTTCGTGGACCTTTTGGGAAAGATCGTAGGCGCCCCTTCCCTTGCGGATCAGCCGCAGGTTCTTGCGCTCGCGCACCTTGTCCGGCGTATAGCCGTAGCCGATCAGATAGGGTCGACGGGCAACACGCCAACCGACTGTATCCTCCGGCGCCTCAAGAAGCGACGGGAGCAAAGCCTGCAAGGGTTGGTCCAGCCGCTCGTCGGCGTCGATGTTCAGGCACCACGGCTCTCCGCACTGGTCGAGTGCGAACTGCTTCTGTCCGGCATAGCCGCGCCAGGCTTCGAACAGGAAACGGATCGGCCAGCCCTTGTCGATATAGGACTGCACCAGCACCGCCGTGCCATCCGTGGAGCCGGAATCGACGATGACGATTTCCGCGCAGGCTCCCAGGCTTTCGATGCAATTGCCGAGATAGGCTTCCTCGTTCAGGCAGATGATGAATGCGGAAATCGGAAGCTTCGATGGCATGGAGGAGTGCCCTTCAGGCCGCGCGGCCGAAATGGGAGGTCTTGCGGTTATTGCTCAGCATGACGTAGCCGCGGCTCTTCAAGTTGGAAACCAGCGCCGCGATCGCATCCTCGCCGACGATGTGCGGGTGCAGTTCGACGATGATGTCGGCGACGTTTTTCAGGTCGACAGCCAGCAGCTGGATTTCGGCGCCCTCGACGTCCATGATCAATGCAGCAGGATCGTGCTTTGCAAGAACGTCGGAGAGAGCCTCGCTTTCGACCACGATCTGCTTGTCGTCGCGCTTGCGATCGTAGAGGCTGGAGGAGATGATATTGTCACTCTTGAAGAAGGCGATCGGTGCGCCGTCGATGGTGACTGCGCGCATGGTAAGGTTCGGCGTCATGCCGTTCAGGCCGAAATTCCGCCGGATTGTCTGCTCGAGATCGGGATTGGCCTCATAGCAGAAGACATTGGCTTCGCCGCAGATGCGGGCGGCAACCAGGCTGACGAAGCCGATGCCGGTGCCGATTTCAAGCGTGCGCATGCCGGGTTTCAGAATCTTGCCGATCAGGTCGCGCTCGGTGTCTTCGTAGACTTCGCGAAAGATCAGTTCCCGGACGTTTTCAGGAATATGACCGACGGTCGTGTCGATCGCAACTCCGCCCAGCCGGACGGTGCGCACGTTGAACATATACCGGAAGCTCTTGCGCAGCGATCGCAGCAGTCTTTTCAAAACACCTGATCCTATCGTGATAACCGGAGACACCCACACGGAAGCGACCTAGATCTCTATGAGAGCAACATCCTTGACCTGCCGGATGGTCAGCATCGTGCGCACGGTATCCACATTCTCCGTGGCCGTTAGCTCCTCAATAACGAAATCCTGAAACGCTGCAAGGTTTTCGGCCACGCACTGCAGGAGAAAATCGGATTCGCCCGAGACCATCCAGGCCTCGCGCACCAGCGGCCAATTGGCCGTCTGCTTGGCAAAGGCCTTGAGATTGGCATCCGACTGGTGCTTGAGGCCGACCATGCAGAAGGCAACCAAGTCATAGCCGAGTGCCGGAGCATTCAGCAGCGCGCGATAGCCGCGGATGATGCCGGCCTCCTCCAGCTTGCGCACACGCCGCAGACACGGCGGCGCCGATATGCCGACCCGCTCAGCCAGCTCGACATTGGTCATCCGGCCGTCGTTCTGAAGCTCGCGCAGAATCTTCATATCGATTGCATCAAGTTCGACGCGCATCACCATGGTTGAGCTTCCCGTTTCTGTTCGATCGGCCGCTTGCGGGCCGCTTCCTGTTATTGCCCGCGGTACTTCAAAAGCCGCGCCGGGCTGCCAACGTAAATTCCATAGGGTTCGGTCTTGCCTTTGACCACGGCGTTTGCACCGATGACGCAGCCTTTGGCGATATGCGAGCCGCCCAAGATCTTCGCGCCGGCACCGATCCAGACATCGTCCTCGATCACGATGGGCTTGGCGACGACACCCTGCATCGTAATGGCTTGGGAGACGTCGTCATAACGGTGATCGAAGGAAACGATGACGACATGGGCGGCGATGCGGACATCATTGCCGATCCTTATGCCGCCGAGACCATAAAGGATACTATAGGGATTGATCGACACGTTCGAACCGATTTCGACCGTGCCCTTCTGCGCGTCGATGAAGCCGCCTCTATGGATCTTGAACCGGTCGCCGATCACCACCCGCCCGCGGTAGGCATCGATGATGGCGCCCTGCTTGATCCGGGCCTTGCGGCCGACACGCAGATATCCGGGCAGCACAAGCCCGCGAAGGAGACAGTAATAATGCGAAAGCGATCCGATGCGCACGGCCGCTAAACCTCCGCACGAGGGTCGGCAGACCAGACCGAGTGCATGAAGCCGCGCTCGATCAACTGTTCCGGCGATGAATATTTCAGCGTATTTTCATAGACGAAATCGAGTTCGCCGCTGGCGGCCACCGTGTCGAGGACGCGCTGATACTCGCGCGCGCCGCCGAAATACTGCTTGTCTTCCACGGCCTGACGGGTTTTCTCGTGATAATCGGCAAAGAACTTGAAATGCAGCAGCACACCGGAGATCGGCGAGAAATTGCGGTCGAAGGGCAGCGGCTGATGGATGCTGACGCCGAAGCTGCAATCGTCGTCCCAGTACATCAGCGGATATTTCATCATCTCGGCTTCGGCCGCAAACTTGCGCCGCCGCGGACCGCCGGCAAGGCTGAGGAAACGCTTGGTCTTCTCGATGACGTAGCCGCTGCCGTCAACGCAATCGGCAACGTCCCAGGGCATGGCATCCGTCGAACCGTCGAAGGCAAAGGCGCTCACCTTTCCGCCGGGATACATGTCGATCATCGGCGCTGCGAACCGGCGTACGCCGAGGCTTTCTAGCCGGGCGATCAACTCCGGCAGCGGCCGTTCGAAACAGCGATCGTAGACGAGGTACTCATCGGCGTCGATGTTGAGATACCAGCGGTTCTTGCCGTAGCGGGCAAACAGGGCTTCGCGCCACAGCTTGCCGCGCCTTGCCTCGCGATAGCGCACACCCGAGGTCCAGACGTCGACGTCGGGCTCGGCGCAGAGCAACTCGCGCGTACCATCCGTCGATTGATCGTCGACGCAGATGAAGCGGGTCACGCCCAGCCGGCGATAGTGCGCAAGCAGCGAGCGCATGAACTTGAGATCGTTATGTGCCAGGAAAAGCAGCGGAACATCCGCGCTCCGCAACGGCCGGAAGGTGGCCGGCGACAAAAGCGACAGCGGCACCGCTTCGGTTTTGCTCTTTCGCCGGGATGCGACACGACGGCTGTCGAGCCAGGTCCCGAACCGGTGAAAGAGCGTGCGGCCGTAGTCGAAATCGCCGGGATTGCGAAACGGATATGGGGATTGCCGCTTGTTCACTGCCAGTTCTGTCCGATCGGCCGTTGTCATAAGTCTTTCCGGTAACACGTATTAGGATTAAAAAACGAGAGCGTCTGTGCATGCCATGCACAAAAACCTCGCCAAACCGGGGCAACCGGGCAACACATCTGTGTGTATCAACGGCACTGCCCTTGAAACAGGGCCGCGGGAATCCCTAGACTAAGAGGCAATTTCTCACCATATGACGAAGTCGGGGCGAAACTATACCGTCCCTGCGATCGAAGGACCCGGCTCATGACTGCCCGACACACCAAAGTTCTCATCATCGGCTCAGGCCCGGCTGGTTACACCGCCGCCATCTATTCGGCGCGCGCAATGCTCAATCCGGTTCTGATCGCCGGCATGGAACAGGGTGGCCAGTTGATGATCACCACCGATGTCGAGAACTATCCGGGTTATGCCGATCCAGTCCAGGGGCCGTGGATGATGGAGCAGATGCTGAAGCAGGCCCAACATGTCGGCGCCGAGATCGTCAATGATCTCGTCACCAGCGTCGATGTCTCGGTGCGGCCGTTCAAGCTCGCGACCGACAGCGGCACCGACTGGACGGCCGACGTCCTGATCATCGCCACCGGCGCCAAGGCCAAATGGCTCGGCATCGAGAGCGAGGCCACCTTCCAGGGTTTCGGCGTTTCGGCCTGCGCCACCTGCGACGGCTTCTTCTATCGCAACAAGGACGTGATCGTCGTCGGCGGGGGCAACTCGGCCGTCGAGGAGGCGCTCTATCTTGCAAACCTTGCCAAGACCGTGACGATCATTCACCGGCGCGACAGCTTCCGCTCGGAAAAAATCCTGCAGGAACGGCTTTTCGCCAAGGAAAACATCAAGGTGATCTGGGATCACGAGGTTGTCGAATATCTCGGCAGCCCGGCCAAGCCACCGATGCCGGCTTCGGTCAACGGCGTCAAGCTGCGCAACACCCGTACCGGCGAGACGAGCGAAATGCCCATCGACGGCGTCTTCGTCGCGATCGGCCATGCGCCGGCGGTCGAGCTCTTCAAGGACAAGCTGCGCCTGAAGCCGAACGGCTATCTTTGGACGGCCGCCGATTCGACCGCCACTGACGTGCCCGGCGTCTACGCGGCCGGCGACGTGACGGACGACATCTATCGCCAGGCGGTCACGGCCGCCGGAATGGGCTGCATGGCGGCGCTCGAAGCGGAAAAATATCTGGCGGGCCATATGCCCGTCGCAATTGCGGCCGAATAGAAGCCGCAAACAATTGGAGCGGGAATCCTCGCTCCTGAGTGGGAACAGACAATCAGCTCTCTGGCGGGAAACAACGAGGCCGTTTTCCGCCACGAGCCTTTATGGGGGGCTCCATGCCGCTAGACTGGGACAAACTGCGCATTTTCCATGCGGCGGCGGAAGCGGGATCTTTCACCCATGCGGCCGACAAGCTGCATCTCTCCCAATCGGCCATCAGCCGCCAGGTGAGCTCGCTCGAGCAGGATGTCGGCATCAAGCTGTTCCATCGCCATGCCCGCGGCCTGATCCTCACCGAACAGGGCGAAATCCTCTATCGCACCGCCCACGAAGTGCTGATGAAGCTCGAAAGCGTCAAGGTCCAGCTGACCGAGACCACCGACAAGCCGAGCGGCAAGCTGCGCATCACCACCACCGTCGGTCTCGGCCAAGGCTGGCTCACCGACAAGGTGCAGGAATTCCTGTCGCTCTATCCGGAAATGCAGGTGCAGCTGATCCTCGACAACGAGGAGCTGGACGTCAACATGCGCCATGCCGACTGCGCCATCCGGCTGCGCCAGCCACAGCAATCGGACCTCATCCAGCGCAAGCTCTTCACCGTGCATATGCATGTCTATGCCGCGCCGTCCTACATCAACAAATACGGCGAGCCGCAGTCGATCGACGATCTCGACAATCACCGCATCATCACCTTCGGCGAGCCTGCGCCGAACTACCTGCTCGACGTCAACTGGCTGGAGATCGCCGGGCGCGACTCGGACAATCCCCGCCCCTCGCATCTGCAGATCAACAGCCAGACCTCGATCAAGCGCGCCTGCCTGCTCGGCATCGGCATCGCCATGATGCCCGACTATATCGTCGGCCGCGATCCCGGCCTCATTCAACTGCCGATCGGCGCCGACATTCCGTCCTTCGACACCTATTTCTGCTATCCGGACGAGATGAAGAACGCGGCAAAGCTGAAAGTCTTCCGCGATTTCATTGTCGCAAAGGCGCGCAACTGGAATTTCTAGAGCCGCCTTCGCAGTTGCACAAAAAATGTTCTCTACATTCCTTCTAGACAAACTACTGTTTTAACTCGTTTTTTGCCAGCGCCTTAATAACCTCAACGGCATAAGCGATTTAAATCGCTTGAAAAATTAGCAGGGCTGCGTCCGGCACATGGCTGTCATGCATATTAAATGATTGAAGTTCGCCCAAAAAACCATCATATCGACTGCAGCTGATGCAGTTTGGTGGCTTTTTTCCTCCCAGTGCCACCGCAGCAGCTGTTCCCCTCTGGAGGTTTAATTACCTTCATAACTATAAAGGGCCCAAGTTTTCTTGTGGCCCTCTTTTTTTGCCTTGATTTCAGGCACATCCCTAAAGTTGCAATTTTTCCTCGGCGCTGCGGGTTGAAATCCGGAAACCACTTTCCCATATCCAATCCAGCTGATGCAGATGGTGGTCTTTTTTCCTCCCAGTGCCACCGCAGCAGCTGTTCCCCTCTGGAGGTTTTTGACCTTCACACCTAAAGGGCCCGGTTTCTCCAGTGGCCCTCTTTTTTTGCCCAGAATTTCCCCTTCACAGAGTCGTGACTTGAATATCGGAAAATTCCGATCTACATATCGGAATATCGAGATTTAGCGATACAGAGCCGATCGATGGACAGGGACGAAATCCTGAAAGCACTGGCACATCCCAAACGGATCGACATGCTGGGCTGGATGAAGGAACCGGAAGCGCATTTTTCCGACCAGCATCATCCGCTGGACATGGGCATCTGCGCCAGCCAGTTCGAGCGCTGCGGTCTTTCGCAGTCGACCGTCTCCGGCCATCTGGCGATCCTGCAGCGCGCAGGTCTCGTGACCACCAAACGCGTTGGCCAGTGGATTTTCTACAAACGGAACGAGGAGACCATCCAGGCGTTCCTGAAAGACATTGGCAACACGCTCTGACGGCGATCCGCCCGCCAGCCCTTATCCTCCCAGGATGACTAACCCCGCAACAAACGAAAAGGACTTCCCATGACTTCCCTCTTCGACCCGATCAAGATCGGCAACATCGAGCTTGCTAACCGCATCGTGATGGCGCCGCTGACGCGCAACCGCTCCCCGGGCGCCGTTCCGAACACGCTGAACGTCACCTACTACGAACAGCGCGCCACCGCCGGCCTCTTGATCACCGAAGCGACTGCGATCACCCATCAGGGCCAGGGTTATGCCGACGTCCCCGGCCTCTACAGCAAGGAAGCACTGGACGGGTGGAGGCAAGTAACTACCGCGGTGCACAAGGCTGGCGGCAAGATCGTCGTGCAGATGTGGCATGTCGGCCGGATCTCCCACACCTCGCTGCAGCCGAACGGCGGCAAGCCGGTGTCGGCCTCGGCCATCCAGGCAAAATCGAAGACCTATCTGATCAACGAAGACGGCACGGGCACGTTCGCCGAGACCTCCGAGCCCCGCGCGCTCGAGCTCGCCGAAATTCCGGGCATCCTCGAAGACTACCGCAAGGCGGCCCGTGCGGCCATCGAAGCCGGTTTCGACGGCGTCGAGATCCATGCGGCCAATGGCTACCTCATAGACCAGTTCCTGCGTTCCGGCTCGAACGTGCGCACCGACCAGTATGGCGGACCGATCGAGAACCGTGCCCGCTTCCTGTTCGAAGTTGTCGACGTCATTGCCAAGGAAATCGGCGAAGGCCGCACCGGCATCCGCATTTCGCCGGTGACGCCCGCCAATGACTCGTCCGATCCGGACGCGCAGACGCTCTTCACCTACGTCGTTGAAGGTCTCGCGAAATACAAACTCGCCTATATCCACATCATCGAAGGTGCGACCGGCGGCCCGCGCGATTTCCAGCAGGGTGACAAGCCGTTCGACTACAAGGCGTTGTGCCAGGCCTATGAAAAGGCGGGCGGCGAAGCCGCATGGATGACCAACAACGGCTACGACCGCGAACTCGCCATTGAGGCCGTCGAGCAGGGCAAGACCGACCTCGTCGCCTTCGGCAAGCCGTTCATCGCCAATCCGGACCTGGTGCAGCGCCTGAAGGACAAAGCGCCGCTCAACACGCCGGACCAGGCTACCTTCTACGGCGGCGGCGCCAAGGGCTATACGGACTATCCGCTGCTTGAACAAAAGGTCGCGTGAGCCTTCACCCTCCCCTTGAGGGGGAGGGTCTGCACGCAGTGCCGGGGTGGGGTGACCCACGGTGCTCACCTCACGATCACCCCCACCCGCCGCCTCGCTGCGACCTCCCCCCTCAAGGGGGAGGTGGGAACGCCCTCGCCGAGCGTTCCACGGCATGATTCATCGAGGATGGCTGTGATGCGGGCCGATCCCGCATGTCGCCGAAATTGCGGCGGCGGAACTCGCCAATTGCGCCTGGGCAGTCGGCAATTCGGCATGATTTACCGGCTGTACAACGCTGTCATCCCGGCCTAGAGCTTCGGCAAACTGCTGGAGAAACCTGATGCACCTGCGCGACGCCGAAGACGCCGATCTGCCCGCAATCCGAGACATCTACAACGATGCCGTGCTGAACACGACGGCGATCTGGAACGACACGCAGGTGGACCTGGAAAACCGCGCCACTTGGCTGGCCGCGCGCCGGCGGCTTGGGTATCCGGTACTGGTGGCGGTCGCCGACGATGGCACGATCGCGGGCTATGCCTCCTTCGGCGACTGGCGGGCCTTCGACGGCTATCGTCACACGGTCGAGCATTCGGTCTATGTCGAGAAGAACCAGCGCGGCGGCGGCATTGGCAAAATGCTGATGCTGGCCCTGATCGACCGCGCAGCCGCCTGCGGCAAACATGTGATGGTCGCCGGCATCGAGGCGAACAACGAAGCCTCGATCCGGCTGCACGAGAAACTCGGCTTCGAGATCACCGGCCAGATGAAGGAGGTCGGCACCAAGTTCGGCCGGTGGCTGGACCTGACCTTCATGCAACTGACGTTGCCGGACCACAGATAGACCATCTCCCGATTCTGCCGCATCGGTGCTATCAAGGGCCGTCGAGATGTTTGGCGGACGGGTCCCTGAGCGGATGAGGCACAAAAGACGGCGGCATGATCGGGCGAGGCTTGCGGCACCATTAACCGCAATCTTCAGCATCGTCACGATCTCAAGCCCGCCCGTCGCCTTTGCCCAATCGGAATGGCGCTCGCCACCCTGCGTTTACTCCGCGACAACAGCAGATACAACGCTCTGCGTTCGCGCCCACAGCTATAACCGCGACATCTGCACCGCGCTTGGGCATTTCGCCAAGACGAATGCCTTGCCGCCCGATTTCTTCGCGCGGCTGATCTGGAAGGAAAGCCTGTTCCTGCCGGATGCCGTCAGCCCGAAGGGGGCCGAGGGCATCGCGCAATTCATCCCCTCGACGGCGAAGCTGCGCGGTCTTTCCAACAGCTTCGATGCCCTGGAAGCCCTGGGGAAATCGGCCGAATATCTCGATGACCTGCGCGACCGCTTCGGCAATCTCGGCCTTGCCGCCGCCGCCTACAATGCCGGTGAAAGCGGGCTGGAGACATTTCTGCGCACCGGCAACCTGCCTCATGAGACGCGTGCCTATGTGCTCGCCATCACCGCCCATCCGGTGGAGGAATGGAAGGACAATCCGCCGGCGACGCTCGATCTCAGGCTCGACAAGGACAAGCCGTTCTACGACGCCTGCACCGCCCTTGCCGACAAGCGCCGCCTCAAGGAAGTGGTGTTCGAGGAAGAAGGCACCTGGGCGCCCTGGGGCGCGCAACTTTCGGCACATTTCCAGAAATCCGTGGCCCAGCGGCTGTTCCTCGCCACGATCAAGCGCATGCCATCGCCGCTCAATGCGGAAAAGCCGCTGATCCTACGGGAGCGCAACCGGGCCTTCGGCAACCGGCTGCGCTATGCGGCCCGCATCGGTCGCGAGACAAGACGCGAGGCCGATGCGGTCTGCTCCGAAATCCGCAAGGGCGGCGGCGCCTGCATCGTGTTCAAGAACTGAGGCCTTACCCGGCCGCTTCAACAGACCCTGGCTTGCGCGGCGCCGGCAAAACCCGCTGCTGGACCAGCTGCTCCGGCGGCAGGGAGCCGAGCGCCGCAAGAGTCGCGCGGACCGCCTCGTCGATGGGGGTCCATGGCTCGGCGCCGATCACAGCGACCAGCCGGTCGTTCGGCATGCGCAACGGCTCCTGCCAGACATAGCGCATCTCCCGCAGTTCCTTCAACAAGGGCACGAAGGGCGCGAGGAACGGCATCGCCCACCACGGAAAGGCCCTGACCTTGAGGCGCGGATTGCCGGTGGCGCGGCGGATGGCAGCGACCATCTTCGTGCCATCGTCGTCCCAGAAACCCTGCATGTGATAGACCGCAAAGGCGGGCAGCGTTTCGCGGCGATCGACCAGCCGCGCCATCGTTTCGGCGACATCCGGCAGATAGGCCCATTGATGGCCGATGCCCTTCCTGCCGGGGTAGGTGACGGAGGTGATCGGCTTGCCGGCGGTGATGAGCCCCTGCGAGAACCAGCTGTTAGCCGCAACCGGGCCGAAGAAATCCCCGGCCCTGACCACGATCACGCGGACGCCGTCCTCTGACGCAGCCTGCAGGCGCCGCTCCATCAAGGCGCGGATCTTGCCCTTGGCCGTCACCGGGTTCTGCGGTGACTTTTCGTGCAGCAGCGGGAACGCGTCGGGGCCGAAATTGTAGATGGTGCCCGGCAGAAGCACCGTCGCGCCGGTGACCCTCGCGGCCGCAATCGTACTGTCGATCATCGGCAGCACCAGCGTACCCCAGTTGCGGTAACCGGGCGGGTTGACGGCATGGACGATGAGGCTTGCGCCCTCTGCAGCAGCGAGCACATCGGCGGCATCCATCGCATCGCCCTGCACCCATTCGAAGTCCGGGCTCCTTACCGCGGCCTTGGCTGCATCGCGATTGAGGGCGCGTATCGTCCAGCCGCGGGCCTTGAGGGTTCGGGCAACCGCACCGCCGATGCCGCCGGTGGCGCCGAGGATGAGGGCAATCGGTCTTGCTTTGCTGGTCATGTTTCGTCTCCTTGTCGATGAGACGATCCTGATCGCAAACGTGGCTAAACGGAATTGCCGAAATTTCTTTATCTGATATACAAAAAAGAATGAGCGAAATTGAACCCAGCTGGGACTTCTACCGCACCTTCCTGACCGTTCTGAAGGAAGGCTCGCTGTCGGCCGCCGCACGCGAACTGGGGCTGACGCAGCCGACCATCGGCCGGCATATCGACGCTCTCGAAGGCATCATCGGCTTCCAGCTGTTCATCCGCTCTCCGCAGGGACTGATCCCGACCGAGGCAGCACTCGACCTCAAGCCGCATGCCGAGCAACTCGCGGCCAACGCAGCGGCGCTGCTGCGGGCGGCGACCGGACAGGGAAAGACGGTGCGCGGCACCGTGCGCATCAGCGCCAGCGAGGTGATCGGCATCGAAGTGCTGCCGCCGATGCTTGCCCTACTCCACGATCGACACCCGGATCTTGTCATCGAGCTTTCCGTGTCGGATGCTGTGGAGGATCTCCTGCGCCAGGAGGCCGATATCGCCGTGCGCATGGTGGCGCCGGCACAGGACGCGCTGATCACCCGCCGGATCGGCGGTATTCCGCTCGGGCTCCACGCACACCGTCGCTACCTCGACCAGCACGGGACACCGGAGACGCTGGAGGATCTGCGAACGCATCGCGTCATCGGTTTCGATCGCGAAAGCGCCTTCGTGCGCGCCGTGCGCAAGCGCGTGCCGCTGCTCGATATCATGCGGCCGACGCTGAAATCGGACAGCAACCTCGCGCAGATGGCGATGATCCGCGCCGGCTGCGGCATCGGGGTATGCCAGGTGGAGCTTGCCAGGCGCGATCCGAACCTCGTGCGGCTGTTCCGCGCGGAGTTCGAACTGCCGCTGGAGACGTTCGTTGTCATGCACGAGACCATGAAGACGACGCCCCGCTGCCGCGTCACCTTCGATGCGCTGGTCGCGGGGCTGTTGGCGTATGTGGGAAAGTAGGCGGCTGCTCCTAAAGGTGTCGGATCTCGGCTGGTGTTGCGCCCCAATCGTTGTTGAGGCCGTCAAAGTAGGTAAGCGGCGCGCCCATCAGTTCGTCGATATCAAGACCGTCGAGGCAAGCGATGTTGATATTGTAATATTTGGCGCCGGTCATGTTGGGAACATCGACCCACTCGATCGGGCGCACACCGCATTGCCGGCAAAAGAGATGGTGCGCAACGCCGGTGTTGAACTGATAATCGACCAGGTCCGCCGCGCCGGTCAGCAGGCGGAACGCTTCCGGCCTGACCTTGACGGTCCAGAGGCGGATCTTCCAGCAAACCGAGCAGTTGCATTTCCCGGTGCCGAGACTGAGATCGAAATCCGCCTCGAAGCGGACCGCGCCGCAATGACAGCTTCCACGATAGGTTTTGAGCATTGCCGTTCCCCTCGCCGCATCTGTCGCGCGGCGCCCAGGACGAGGCTATCCGAAGAGAGCGGCGATGACCATCGCCTGGCCTGCGCGAGCGGGGAACAGGGCAGACCGGACGCCCCGGAAATCACCCCTGCGTAACGGCAGTTGAATTCGACGGATCGCCGACATCCCGCCGCTGTGCCAGCGCCTTCTCGGAAAACAACTTGTCGGTGGACAAGTCTTCAGCACCGCAGACGCGGTGCTGCTGGATTACCGGCACAAGGCCGGTAATGAGGGAAGAAAGGGATGCACCTTGAAAAACCGCGTGGCTCAGACATCATCCGCGAAAATGGAAGCTCAATCTGATTGAGGAAATGAATCCGGAGTGGGCGGATATTTCGCACTATCTGCACGGGTTGTGAATTGCCAAGGGGACGCGCCATTTTCCCGGCGTCAGCTGATATCGTCGATGAATCTACTGGAGAAGCCCTATCCTCCCCTCATTACCGGGCTTGTCCCGGTAATCCAGCCACGCGACGTCTGTCGCGTGAAAGGAGTCCTTGGCGCCGTAGACGCAGCGGGCTGGATTGCCGCCACAAGGGCGGCAATGAGGGAGGGGTTTGGCATTCCGGACACCACGGACCTTCGGGCATTCAACCGCTCTACCCAACAAAAAACCCGCCGTTTCCGACGGGCTCCTTGTCAAGGTCCAACCTTGCCTTACTTGCAGGCTGCACAAAAACGCTGGATGCGCTTGCAGGCTTCTTCCAGCTGTTCTTCCGAGGTCGCGTAGGAGATGCGGAAGTTGGGGCCGAGGCCGAAGGCGGAACCGTGGACGACGGCGACGCCTTCGGATTCGAGAAGCTCGGAGACGAAGTCTTCGTCGGTTTCGATGACCTTGCCCGAAGGTGCGGTCTTGCCGATCAGGCCCTTGCAGGACGGGTAGACGTAGAACGCACCCTCAGGAGAGGGGCACTCGATGCCCTTGGCCTGGTTGAGCATGGAGACGACGAGGTCGCGGCGGCCTTCGAAGATCTTCTTGTTTTCCGGAATGAAGTCCTGTGTGCCGTTGAGCGCCTCGACGGCAGCCCACTGGGCGATCGAGCAGGCGCCAGAGGTCTGCTGCCCCTGGATCATGTCCATCGCCTTGATGAGCGCCAGCGGACCGGCCGCGTAGCCGATGCGCCAGCCGGTCATGGCATAGGCCTTGGAAACGCCGTTCATGGTCAGCGTGCGGTCATAGAGGGCGGGCTCGACCTCGACCGGCGTCGCAAACTTGAAGTCGCCATAGGTCAGGTGCTCGTACATGTCGTCCGTCAGGATCCAGACATGCGGATGCTTCAACAGCACATCCGTCAGGCCCTTGAGCTCAGCATGGGTATAGGCGGCGCCCGAGGGGTTGGACGGCGAATTGAAGACGAACCACTTGGTCTTCGGCGTGATTGCCTTTTCCAGATCGGCCGGCGTCAGCTTGAAATTGTTTTCCTGGGTTGCGGCGACGAAGACCGGGGTGCCGCCGCAAAGCGCCACCATTTCCGGATAGGACACCCAGTAAGGTGCCGGAATAACGACTTCATCGCCTGGATTCATCGTCGCCATGAAGGCGTTGAAAAGAATCTGCTTTCCGCCGGTGCCGACGATCGTCTGGGCGGCGGTGTAGTCGAGATTGTTCTCGCGCTTGAACTTCTTGGCAATCGCCTCGCGCAGTTCCGGGATGCCCGAAACCGGCGTGTACTTCGTCTCGCCCCGGTTGATCGCGTCAACGGCCGCCTGCTTGATATTGTCCGGCGTGTCGAAATCCGGCTCGCCGGCGCCGAGCCCGATCACATCGCGGCCCTTGGCTTTCAGTTCCCGGGCTTTCTGGGAAACGGCGATGGTGGCGGATGGCTTCACACGGGAAAGGGCGTCGGCAAGAAAGGCCATGATGTGGTTTATCCTGATCAGGTTGAAACAGCATGCGCGCCAGCGGGAGCGGGCAATGCCCGGCTCCATAGCGGTTAGGTGTATGTCGAAAGACAGCCCCGGTTTCAAGCTCAAAGAGCCCGGAAATCCGGCAAAATGCGTGACCATGACAATGTTTCATCAGTCACATCACCGATTGGGATGAATCAGTTTCTCGGCCACGCGGCGCAGGGGCTTGAATCGACTCCGATTTTTCACACCGGCTAAGGAAAAACCAGAAGAAGCGGCCACGCCTTCGACCGTGAAGGGGAATAACGCGTCAGGGTCGCGATTTATTCTTCAAAAACAGGAACTTTGTGGGATTTTCGCAACGCCTTGATTTGGTCACAACAAATGCCGCGGGCTGCCGCAATTCAGTCCTCGTGCAGTCGATTTCGGGGCCTTTTCTGAGGGCATACCGAATCCATTCGCACCGAGGGGCCCCGCAATGTTTGTCGATACGGAAATCGCCGCCACGACACCGCGCCGCCAACACGCGCGATACATCGAATATCTGCTGGTCGCAGCACTTGTGGCCGTGACGATCGTCCTGTTTTTCGTCATGGGCTTTTTCTCGCATGCTTCGGCCGAGACCGGACAAGGCAAGTCGCAGCATTTCGCCGGCTATGTGCACCCCAACGACATGGGTACCGGCGCCCTGCTCTTCCCCTCCAAGGAGCCCGGTTCTTTTGTCGAGGCGCCGCGGCTGGCGACCGACGTCCAGATCGACGTCAACGGCCCGATCCTGCGCACCCGCGTCACGCAGCGGTTCCAGAACCCGAGCAAGGGCTGGGTCGAGGGCACCTACGTCTTCCCGTTGCCGGAAAACTCCGCCGTCGACACGCTGAAGATGCAGATCGGCGACCGTTTCATCGAGGGTGAGATCAAGGCACGCGAAGAAGCCCGCAAGGTCTACGAGGAGGCCAAGGCAGCCGGCAAGAAGACCGCCCTTCTCGAACAGCAGCGCCCGAACATCTTCACCAACCAGGTCGCCAATATCGGTCCCGGCGAGACCATTGTCGTACAGATCGAATATCAGAGCAGCGTGCATCAATCGGGCGGCGCGTTCTCGCTGCGCTTCCCGATGGTGGTCGCCCCACGCCACAATCCCGATCCGATCGTTGAGACGGTCGATCTCGATCCCAATTCCGGTTACGCCGTCAGCGATCCGGTGCCGGACCGCGACAAGATCACCGCACCGGTACTCGATCCGACGGAAAGCGCCAAGATCAATCCGGTGACGCTGACGGTCAATCTCAATGCCGGTTTCCCGATCGGCACCGTCACCTCGCCGTTCCATGAGACCGACGTCCAGACGGTCGATGACATGGCCCGCAGGATAAGCCTGAAAAACGGTAGCGTACCGGCCGACAAGGATTTCGAGCTGAGTTGGCATGCAGCCGCCGGCAAGGCGCCGCATGCCGGTCTCTTCCGCGAGACGGTTGACGGCAAGACCTATCTGCTCGGCTTCGTGACGCCACCCGCCGGTGATGCCACCCCGGACACGCATCCGAAGCGCGAAGTCGTCTTCGTTATCGACAATTCCGGCTCGATGGCCGGCAAATCGATCGAACAGGCGCGCGAAAGCCTGGCGCTTGCCATCTCCAAGCTGCGGCCGGAAGACCGGTTCAACGTCATCCGCTTCGACGACACGATGAGCGTGCATTTTCCCTCTCTGGTGCAGGCGACACCGGACAAGCGCGAGGATGCGATCGCCTTCGTCCGTGGTCTCACGGCGGATGGCGGCACGGAGATGCTGCCGGCACTGGAGGCAGCCCTTCGCACCCAGGGGCCGATCGAGCCCGGTGCGCTGCGCCAGGTCGTGTTTCTGACGGATGGGGCAATCGGCAACGAGGCGCAATTGTTCGAGGAGATATCCAAGAACCGCGGCGACGCCCGCGTCTTTACAGTCGGGATCGGCTCGGCTCCCAACAGCCATTTCATGACGAAGGCCGCCGAACTCGGCCGCGGCACCTTCACGCTGATCGGCTCGGAGGACCAGGTGGCTGCCCGCATGAGCGAACTGTTCGACAAGCTGGAAAACCCGGCGATGACCGACATCGCCGTCGCCTTCGACGGCACGAAGGCGCAGGACATCACGCCGAATCCGATGCCGGACCTCTATCGCGGCGAGCCGGTGGTACTGACCGCACAGCTTGACGGCACCTCAACTGCGGGCAAGCTGCAGATCACCGGCAGGGCCGGCGACCAGCCCTGGCGCGTCGAGATGGATGTTGCCAAGGCGTCTCAAGGCGAAGGCATCGCCAAGCTCTGGGCACGCCGCAAGATCGATGATCTGGAAGCCAACGCCTATGCAGCGAACGACGCGGCAACGCTTGACAAGCAGATCGAGACGGTGGCGCTTGCCCATCACCTCGTTTCGCGGGTCACCAGCCTTGTTGCCGTCGACGTGACGCCATCGCGTCCGGCCGGCGAGCCTGTCGCCGGCACCGACGTGCCACTCAACCTGCCCGAGGGTTGGGATTTCGAGAAGGTGTTCGGCGAGAAGACGCCCCAAGCATTGCCGGAAGGTCAGCGCAAGGCCGCTCTCCAGCAGAGCGAAGAACAGGCGATGCTGGTCTCCGACCGGATGGCCGCGGCACCGACGGCACGGGCCGCCAGCCTGATTGCCGAAGCGGGCGATCAGGTGAACCTGCCGCAAACCGCGACGCTTGCCGACCGGTATATCCTCATCGGCCTGATGCTGCTCGCCATCGCGGTGATGGCGGCCTCCACCTTCGGCCTGTGGCGCTGGCAGATGCGCGGCCTGATCCTGGAGGCGCGCAGCCGTGTCCAATAAACAGATGCTCGACGGACGCGGCGGCCTTCTGGCGCGCCTCAGCATGCTGGAAACGCTGGTGCTCGCGGGTATTTCCCTCGTCGCGATCGCCGGTCTGATGCTGGTCGGCAAAGGCTTCTACATGAAGGCGAAGGCCGAGGTTTCTCAGGTGCTGCTGAAGCGAAGCTTCGAGGCGCAACTGCATGGCGGGACTAATGTCAAACCCTGGCCCTGGGCCGACTTTTCCACCGAGGCGGAGATCACCGCGCCGCGCATCGGCAAGACGGCCGTCGTGCTGTCGGGCGCCAGTGGCGAGGCGCTGGCCTTCGGTCCGGCGCGACTTGCCAACACGCCGGCACCGGGCGAACTCGGCACTTCCGTCATTGCCGCCCATCGCGACACGCATTTCCGCTGGCTGAAGGACGTGAAGCCCGGCGACCTTCTGGTGATCACTCGCAAGGACGGTGCCAACCTGACATTCCGCGCCGGATCGAGCCGCATTGTCCGTTGGGACGAGAGCGGCATCAACGCGGATGCGCCCGGCCGCAACCTGGCGCTTGCCACATGCTGGCCTTTCGATGCGACCGAGCAAGGGCCGTTGCGCTATATCGTCAATGCGGAGCTTGTTCCGGATACCGGCCAAGCGAAGTTCTCCGCACTCGGCAGTGCCAGCCAACTGCCGGTAAAATCCTTTTGATCGGGCTTGATCCGTTCGCGCCTGGCCCCAGCTTTTCAGAATAGCGAATGGAGGGCGAGATGAAGAAGACGCTTGAAAACCTGCATAAGGCCGCCGGTCTGGCGATGTTCCTCTTCTCAGCCCCCGCCCTCGCCGCTGGCGACGTTGCGCAATTTTCGACCGAGAAGGCGTCCGTTCAGGTCGAAACGCTTGCCTCCGGGCTCGACAATCCCTGGTCCGTCGAAGTGATGCCGGACGGCGCCTTCATCATCACCGAGCTTGGCGGCGGCCTTCGCATCATTCGCGACGGCAAGGCATCTTCGCCGATCCGTGGCGTTCCGAAGAGCGCGCGCCAAGGGCAAGGCGGGCTTCTCGATGTCGCGCTCGATCCCGGCTTTGTAACCAACCGCACGCTTTTCCTGTCGATGGCGGTCGCGGATGGTAGCCGCTATGGAACGGCAATCGTGCGCGGCATGCTTTCAAAGGATGGAAAGAGCCTGACCGACGTCAAGGAACTCTTCCGGATGAACAAGTTCACCGGCAAGGGCCAGCATTTCGGATCGCGTATCGCGATTGCCTCCGACGGCAGCCTGTTCTTCGGCATCGGTGATCGCGGCGAGCGGGATCGGGCACAGGCCATGCGCGACCATGCGGGTTCCATTCTGCACATCAACCCGGACGGCAGCATCCCCGCAGACAATCCTTACAAGGACGGCAAGGCCGGGCTGCCGGAAGTCTGGTCGAAGGGACACCGCAATCCGCAGGGCATTGTCATCGACCCCCAAAATGGCCAGTTGCTGACCGTCGAGCATGGCGCGCGCGGCGGCGACGAAGTCAACGCACCGCAGCCAGGCAAAAACTACGGCTGGCCGGTGATTACCTATGGCAAGGACTATTCCGGCGCCGAGATTGGCGTCGGTCAGGCGGCGGAAGGCTACGAGCAGCCGCTCTACTATTGGGATCCCTCCATCGCGCCCGGCGCGATCGACGTCTATCATGGCGCGATGTTCCCGCAATGGGAGGGCGACCTGCTGGTATCGGCGCTGAAATACCAGCTGCTGGCGCGGTTGGAGCGCGATGAAAGCGGCAAGATCGTCTCGGAGGAACGCCTGTTCGAAGGCGAATTCGGCCGTATCCGCGACGTCAAGGTGGCGCCCGACGGCGCGGTGCTTTTGGTGACGGACGGAGACGATGGGGCGCTGCTGCGTGTTTCCGCGGCGGACAAGAAAAGCTGACGAGATCACCTTATTTTTCGCCTCAAGCGCCGCACTTGCCCAAATTTAATGCAGCTGCTACCAGACTGGCGAACAAATCCTATTCTCTGGCGCGCATGATCCGGCCGATCGTTCCGATGCGAGGCTGTGCCGCGCTTTCAGGAACCGCATCGTGACCCGCATCCAGGCCAATCTCTTCCTGCTGTTTTCCGGCGCCATCTGGGGTGCGGGCTTCGTTGCGCAATCGACGGCGATGGATGCGATCGGCCCGCTCTGGTTCATCGGCCTGCGCTTTGCCATTGCCACCGCGGTCGCAGCACCACTGGCGCTCTGGGAAGCCCGCAAGGCGCGCCGGCCGATGCCGAAATCGGGCATCCGCAATTTCATCTGGGTCGGGTTTGCGCTCTTTGCCGGCGCCGCCACGCAGCAGATCGGGCTTTTGACGACCAGCGTCACCAATTCGGGTTTCCTGACCGGGCTCTACGTGGTTTTCGTACCGATGCTGACCGTCATCTTCCTGCGCAGGAAACCCCACTGGATTACCTGGCCGGCAGCCTTCATGGCGACGTTCGGAATTTTCCTTCTGAGCGGCGGCGAGCTTGCGCGCCTGACCAGCGGCGATGTCCTGACGATCGTCTGCGCGATGTTCTGGGCCGTCCAACTCATGCTGGTCGGCATCTTTGCCGGCAGCACCGGCCGGCCGATGGCCCTCTCGGTGACCCAGTTCGCCGTTTGCGCCGTGCTCGGCTGCGCGGCAGGCGCCCTATTCGAGCCGCTCGATCTTGCAGCTGTGACGAACGCGCTGCCGGAAATCCTCTATGCCGGCTTCTTTTCCAGTGGCATCGGCTTCATCTGCCAGGTGGTCGGCCAGCGCTACACGCCCGCGCCGCAGGCGGCGATCTTCCTGTCGAGCGAAGCCCTGTTCGCTGCCCTGTTCGGTGTCCTGCTGCTCGGAGAAACGATAACCCTGGTCGGCTATGTCGGCTGCGCGATCATTTTCGCGGCGATGCTGATCGTGGAAATCATACCCGAACTGACGAGACCGAAGGCCGTTGCCGCCGAAGCCTGATTTTTGCGCGTTTTTTTCGAGTAACGACGCGGCGCGCCAAGTTTTATCTAATGGTCAATATTTAGCGAAGCCTTCTGAGCAATGCCGGGCTTCTTGGCGTTCTGCGACATATCATGACGCAAACAGCCTAAAAAACATGCAACACGACGCAAATCACAACATTTTCAATCGCTTGCAATATATCAGTAGAAAAATCATATTTTTCAGCAGTTGATTGCTTTTTGAACAAACGAAATTGGCACACTTGTTTCAAAAAACTTTTGCTTGCCAATTTAAAATAAACACAGCAAGCTTATCGGGTTCGGGCAATTTGCGAACACGGGAAGACTTTAAATAATGCGCGCCGGGCACGCAAAATGGACCGGGCAGTCGGACAAAGACAGAGTTTTTCGATGGCTGGCTGCAATTACAGGGACCCTTTCCTCACAGTCGAGAACTGCCTGCCGCACGCCCCTGGGGCAAACATTGTAATGCTGCCCGCCGCATCCGGGCAGAGGAAAAAGGACCTGACGCATGGCCGAGACTGGCATTGTTAAATTCTTCAACACCGACAAGGGCTTTGGTTTCATCAAACCCGATAACGGTGGCGCCGACATCTTCGTGCATATCTCCGCAGTGCAGGCCTCGGGCCTGAATGGACTGTCGGAAAATCAGAAGGTCAGCTTCGACACGGAACCGGATCGCCGCGGCAAAGGGCCGAAGGCGGTCAACCTGCAGGTCTCGGGCTAAGCCGCCGAGCCACGACAGACAGATTTCAAGTGGAAGCCCGGCCTCGCTGCCGGGTTTTTTCATTCAGGCTGCGTTCAGTTTCGCCACAATAACCTGTTGTCATTACCAAGGACTGAAATGGTCCGGCTCAAAACAGGATCGAAACTATGAACACATGTATCAAAGCTGCCGTTCTTGCCCTTGCTACTGCGGCAACCGTCATCCCGACAGTAACGTCCGCACAGGCTGAAGATTGGCGCCGCCGGCACCACCACAGCGATGGTGATGCGGTTGCGCTCGGCGCTCTCGGCCTTGCCACCGGCGTAGTCATCGGCGGCGCCATTGCCAGCCAGCCGCGCTACCAGGAACGGGTTTATGTCGATCCGGAGCCCGAATATTACGAACCGCGTCCGGTCTATCGCCGCGCCCGCCCCGTAGTGGTCGAAACCTATGGCGAACTGGAGCCCTGGACCCCCGGCTGGTATCGCTATTGCTCGCAGCGCTATCGCTCGTTTGATTCCCAGTCCGGCACCTTTGTCGGTTATGACGGCCGGGAGTATTTCTGCAGGGCCGGCTGAGACCGCACTATCACTTCAGAAAAGGCACGCGCCGCGGCACGTGCCTTTTTTGTTGCCCTGTTTTCGGTGGCTGGCGCAGTTCGCCCGCGCCGGTTACAGGCCGCGAAGATAGGGATTGGTGCGGCGCTCCTCGCCGATCTGCCCTCCCGGCCCGTGGCCGCAGATGAAACCGACGCTATCGCCGAGCGGCAGGATCTTGTCGCGAATCGAATCAAGAAGCTGCTGGTGATTGCCGCCGGGAAGATCCGTGCGGCCGATCGAGCCGTGAAACAGGACGTCGCCGACATGGGCGAAACCCTGTTTGCGGTTGAAATAGACGACATGGCCGGGCGCATGGCCGGGACAGTGCAGCACCTCGAAGACATGATCGCCGAAGGAGACCGTATCGCCCTCTTCCAGCCACCGGTCCGGCAGCACGTTCTCAACCTTCATTGCCAGTCCGTATTTTTCTGCCTGGGCTTCGAGCCTTTCGAGCAGCGGCTGGTCGTCCTTGTGCGGGCCGATGATATCGAGCCCCAAGGCTTGTTTGAGTTCCTTGGCACCGCCGGCATGATCGATATGGCCGTGGGTCAGCCAGATCGCCTTCAGGGTGATGCCGTTTTCCTTGATCGTCTGCAGAATGACATCGACGTCCCCGCCCGGATCGACGATCACGCCCTCCTTGGTTTCGCCGTCGAACAGAACGGTGCAATTCTGCTGGAAATGAGTAACCGGAATGATGCCCGCCTGTAGCATGCCGCCTCGCTGTCAAACTCTGTTGCGAAGCATATAGGACGGACGCGGCGCAATGAAAACGGTCAATCGCGCGGCGTGGCGACGACCGGACAAGATAACTAGCTTTAGCGTGCTTCGGCAACTTCGACGGAGGCCGGCAGTGGCGGCTGGAAGTTGACCGTGGTCATCAGCAGAACAAAGACCGCAAGCTTCGCGGCGATAACCGTGATGACGACCGGGCGCAATTGACGCACGGTCGAATACGAATCCTGAGCAATATCCTCTTGCATCTGAATATCCTCCTGTTGGCGTCTAAACCCCGCCATTGCTCGAATGGTTCCGGCAAAAGCGGAACAAATCCAGTATTTTGCATTATCCGGATATTCGCAGTTCCAGAGGGAACACCGGCAGAGAGAGCGGTCACGCCACGCATGGAATGGCGGGACGTCCAACCACCCAACGGTCAAAAGATTGCTGGGGGAAGCATGAGAAGGCCAGAATTTTGAGGGCAGTCGACAAAATGAAGAGCCGTTTTCGTCTGCTCTCCTCGCGATATTGTCGGGCATGACAGACTGTGAAACCGCCCGGACTTTTCTCCACCTGAAGGCGATTTTCTAGATAAATTCATTTCACAGTTGCGAAATTGACTCGTGCGGATTTTCACCCCAGCCTGCGCTTGCCGGATCGGCGACGTGCCACGTGAGTCCGGGGGCCGGACGCCGGAGGCTGAAACGGGGAGAGAACAATGGAAGCACTATTGCCTATCATCACGCAGTTGATCGCCGGCGCAGCGGGCGGCAACGCGGCTGGAGCGGTACTCAAACAACAGGCGCTCAGCGTCATTGCGCGCACCATCGTCGGCGCGATCGGCGGCCTTGGCGGCGGGTTTCTCGTTCAGATGCTCGGCGGCGAAGCCGCTGCGGCCGGCCTGCTGACACAGGCGATCGGCGGCCTTGTCGGCGGCGGCGTCCTGACGGGCCTTGCCGGCATGGTGATGGGCCGGAAATAATTCTCGCGCTGTCTCTGCGCGTCTTGAACCCGTACGGATGATCAATTCCGCAACAAACGAAAGGCGGCACACGAAGCCGCCTTTCTCAGTTTATAGCAAACCCGGCCGCAACAATCATTCGGCGGCAGCAGCCACCGGATAGACTTCCTTCGTGTAGTCGTTCATCAGCGTCTCGGAAATCGTGGCCGGCTTGAACGTATAGGGGCCGATCTCCGAGACCGGCGTCACTTCGGCGGCCGATCCGGTCAGGAAACACTCGGTGAAGTCTGCGAGCTCTTCCGGCATGATTGCCCGCTCGACCACTTCATAGCCGCGGCGCCGGGCAAGCTCGATGACCGTCTGGCGGGTGATGCCGTTGAGGAAGCAGTCCGGCGTCGGAGTATGGATGACGCCGTCCCTGACGAAGAAGATGTTGGCGCCCGTCGCCTCGGCGACCTGGCCGCGATAGTCGAGCATCATCGCATCCGCATAGCCCTTGGCTTCCGCGGCATGCTTGGAGATGGTGCAGATCATGTAGAGGCCCGCGGCCTTGGAGGCGCAGGGCGCGGTCCTGGGGTCCGGACGGCGATATTCGGCGATATCGAGGCGGATGCCCTTGAGCTTTTCGGTCGGGTTGAAATAGCTACCCCACTGCCAGATGGCGATGGCGACATTGATGCGGTTGTTCTGGGCGGAAATGCCCATCATTTCCGAGCCGCGCCAGGCGATCGGCCGGACATAGGCGTCGGCGAAGCCCTGGCGTTTCAGAAGTTCGATGGTAGCCGCATCCAGTTCCTCGACCGAATAGGGAACGGAGAAGCCGAGGATTTCGGCCGACTTGTGCAGGCGCTGATTGTGCTCGGTCAGCTTGAAAACACGGCCGCCATAGGCGCGCTCGCCCTCGAAGACGGCGCTGGCGTAGTGCAGGCCGTGCGTGAGCACATGGATCTTCGCGTCCTTCCAATCGACGAATTCACCGTTGAACCAGATCTGACCGTCCAACTGATCAAAGGGAACTGCTGCCATCGTCTCATCCTCCGGCGCGTAAACGCCATTCTTTGCGTTGATTGTCTTTCCTGTTTCAGTTTTACCGTCAAACTGGAGCGAGGAAAATCAGTTTTGGTGATTTTGGATTGGCGATCAGAGCGGCACGGCCTATCTTCAATGACAGGCCAGCGTCGAATATTCGCCCTTCTGAGGTCAGACGCTTACCAATGGCGGAAAAATATGTCAACATAGCTGACATAATTTGTCGAAAGTTTCGCAAAATGCGGTGCAGTTGAAAGGAAATGACGGCGTGGCAGGACAGCCGAACCAGAAGGCCGATATGAACCCCTCTCCGGCCGGGACAGACATAACGGACGCGGTGGACTTTGAAATCATCGAGTTGTTCTTCTTCGCCTATCGGGATTTCACTTCGGATCCGGACGTGATTCTCGAAAAACGCGGCTTCGGCCGGGCGCATCACCGCGTGCTGCATTTCGTCGACCGCGAACCCGGCATGACCGTTGCCGATCTGCTCGAAACGTTGAGGATCACCAAGCAAAGCCTTGCCCGTGTTTTGAAACAACTCATCGATTCAGGGTATATTCACCAAGTTGCCGGACCGGAGGACCGCAGGCAGCGCAAGCTCTATACAACAAAGGAAGGCAAGACGCTGGCAAGGGCCTTGGCCGAGCCACAGTCGCGGCGCATAGCCGAAGCCCTGGCCAAAACCGGTCCCGGCGCCCGCGACATGATCAAGCGCTTCCTTGCCGGAATGAAGACCGCCGACGAAAACTGAAATCCCGGCTTGCCGAGCCGGCAGCGACAAGACAGGGCATACGAGAGATGACAAAGACGACGAGGATCGACGACGATGCCGCCCATCTTCTGGTGGTCGATGACGACCGCCGCATCCGCGATCTTCTGAACCGCTACCTGATGGAAAAGGGCTTTCGCGTGACCACGGCAGCGGACGCCGGCGAGGCGCGCCGAAAGCTCGAAGGCATAGACTACGACCTGTTGATCATCGACGTGATGATGCCCGGTGAAACCGGAATCTCGCTGACCCAGAGCCTGCGCAAGATCAAGACCGTACCGGTGATCATGCTGACGGCGCTGGCGGAATCGAACGCCCGCATCGAGGGCTTGGAAGCCGGCGCCGACGACTATCTGCCCAAGCCCTTCGATCCACGCGAACTGGTGCTGCGCATCAACAACATCCTGCGGCGCAACGCGCCCGCCAAGGCCCCGAAGATCGAACAGGTGATTTTCGGCCCCTTTACTTTCTCCGTCGTGCGCAAGGAATTGCGCCGGGGCGCGGACCATATTCGCCTCACCGACCGGGAGCAGGAAATCATGATGCTGTTCTCCCAGCGTGCCGGCGAAACCATTCCGCGCCATGAACTGGTGAGCGACGACGCCGAAGTTGGCGAACGGACCATCGACGTGCAGATCAACCGCCTGCGCCGCAAGATCGAGGACGACCCGTCAAACCCCGTCTGGCTGCAGACGGTGCGCGGCATTGGCTATCGGCTAAGCGTGGACTAGCGAAATGATCCGGCTGGGTTTTCATGACGAGCTTTGACATCCTGCGGCGCTATCGGACGCAAACGGGCGTAACCACCTGGAATCGCGTCGTGCGCTGGCTGCGGCGGCAATTGCCGATGGGACTCTACGCTCGCTCGCTGCTGATCGTCATCATTCCCATGGTCCTCTTGCAGTCGGTCGTCGCCTTCGTGTTCATGGAGCGGCACTGGCAGCTCGTCACCCAGCGTTTGTCGGCAGCCGTCACCGGTGATATCGCCGCGGTCATCGACCTGATCGATGCGATGCCGGAAAGCGACTATGCCACGATCGTGCGAATTGCCCGGGAAAAGCTGGATCTCAACATCTCCATCGAGCCGGACGGCGAATTGCCCGCGCCGCGCCCGAAACCTTTCTTCGAGATTCTCGACCAGATTCTCAGCGAGGAGATCTCCCGCCAGATCCACCGCCCCTTCTGGATCGATACGGTCGGCGATTCCGATCTCGTCGAAGTCCGCATCAAGCTCGACGGCGAGCGCATCCTTCGCGTCTATGCCCGCCGCAGCCAGGCCTACGCCTCGAATACGCATATCTTCATCGTCTGGATGGTCGGCGCCTCGCTGGTGCTTTTGACCATTGCCATCCTCTTTCTGCGCGGCCAGATCCGGCCGATCCTCGCGCTTGCCAAGGCGGCGGAGAGTTTCGGCAAGGGCCAGAAGATCGACGATTTTTCGCCGCGCGGCGCCGACGAAATCCGCCGCGCCGGCCTTGCCTTCATCCAGATGCGCGAGCGCATCGAACGCCAGATCGAGCAGCGAACCGCCATGCTGACCGGCGTCAGCCACGACCTGCGCACGATCCTCACTCGCTTCAAGCTGCAGCTGGCGCTGGCCGGCGACAGCGCCGATCTCGACAATCTCAACCAAGACGTCGAGGACATGCAGAGCATGCTCGAAGGCTACCTGTCTTTCGCTCGCGGCGAGGCGGAAGAAGATGTCGGCGAACTGAAGCTGCACGATCTGATGAATCGGCTGACGCTGGAAGCCGAACTTCAGGGCAAGACCGTGACGACCACCGTCGAGGGCGACGACAACGTGCGCGTACGGCCCAATGCCTTCACCCGGCTGGTCGCCAACCTCGCCTCGAATGCCTATCGCTATGCCAATACCATCCATATTGACGCCAAGCACAGCACGAAATGGATCACGGTCACGGTCGACGATGATGGCCCCGGTATTCCGGAATCGTCCCGCGACGACGTCTTCAAGCCGTTCTTCCGGCTCGACGAGGCGCGCAATCTCGACAGTTCGGGAACCGGCCTTGGCCTCGCCATCGCCCTCGACATCGCCCGCAGCCACGGCGGCAATGTTATTTTGTCGGACAGTCCGTTGGGTGGCTTGAGGGCGGTGGTGCGAGTGCCGGCTTGATTACCGGCGCCGAAGAGTTATTCGGACACGTATTTGTGGATGATGGAATTGATCAGCGTTTGATAGGGTATGCCCTCTTGCAGGGCGCGCGACTTTAGCCGCGCGAGATCGCCTTTTGAAACCCGCAGCGAAATCTTTTCACGATCATCGCTGAATGCCGCCCGCGCCATCGTCTCCAGTTCTTTGCGACGGTCGGCCGTCAATCGACCAACGGGAAGTGCCTTTTCATTCTCCAGGGCTTCGATCAGCCCCGCTTCCTCGTCGTCGATATAACCACCGATTTCAGGCTTCTTCGACATCATCATCATCTCCTGACACATCAATCTGCCTGAGCCTCCGGCTTGGAAATGCCGTTTTCAAGAACAGATTCCCATTCGCGTCCTGAACATATGGAACGGCATAGACATACCCCGAGAACAGAACGACGAGCATTCGCTGGTTGGGATACTTCTCGACATTCGGATGCTCGATATCGTCCAGCAAGCCCCCAGCATCGATCGCAGCAACAATGTCCTCAAAACAGATATGCCTGTCCGAATGCTCCTTCAGGGCACGGTTTTTCTCGATGCTCCAAAGGAATTTCGACATAGGGCTATTGTTTGGACAGAGTATGGCCTGTCGAACGGTTCCTGCGAGCATCCGTGCCCGCGGATTCGATCACCTCGAATACCCGCCGGTCATTCCGCGCCGCGCGTTGAAGCGGTGCCAGGCATCGATGCGCTTTGGATGACGATCCCGCATCGCGTCGAGCGGCGCCAGGAGCTGCCCTTCCCGCTGCCAGTGCGCATCGAAAATCTCGATGATGCGGCGGTTGGGCCAGGGCTTGTTGACGATCGACAGCAAGGCCTCGAAAGCCTCAGCTTCCCGCCCTGCGCCGAAACGGTGGGCGATGATGCCGTAGGCGAAGGCGGTGGAACGGCTGACGCCCGCATGGCAATGCACGAGGATCCGGCTGTCCTGCTGCTCGATGGCCGGAAGTACGAGGTCGAAAAACGCCGTTGTCGTTTCGGGAAAATGGCCGGTGGCCTGCGCGTTTTCCTGGTCGCGCAGCCGCACGACATGGTGCGTCGCGCCGGAAATGCGCGGAACATGTTCTTCCGCCAGTTCCGGATCGAGAAGCGAGACGACGTGCGTGGCCGACCAATCACCGGCAACGGCGGCTGCGTCGCGCAGGCAGGTGACGCGGATGAATTCGCGGATCGCGTTCATGTCCATCGATGAAATTCCTACAGCATCTTCTTGCCGTTCGGCACCGGCTTGTCCACAGCGGTGAGAACAATGTCGCCGTTTTCGTCCTCGAAACCAAGCGTCAAGACTTCCGAGCGGAACGGCCCGATCTGGCGTGGCGGGAAGTTGACAACGCCGAGCACCTGGCGGCCGACCAGGCTTTCCAGCGTATAGTGAACGGTGATCTGTGCCGAGGATTTCTTGAGCCCGATCTCGGGACCGAAATCGATGACGATCTTGAAGGCGGGCTTACGCGCCTCGGGAAAGGGAGAAACCTCGACGATGGTGCCGGCGCGAATATCGACGCGCTCGAAATCGGCATAGGCGATGGTCTCGGTCATGAAACGATCCCGAATTAACCGGCCAACTCTTCCGCCCGCTTGCGGGCTGCGGCAATCGCCTTATCGAACAGCGGCTGCATGCCGTCGTCGGCCATGAGAATGGAAAGGGCCGCTGCCGTCGTTCCGCCCGGGGACGTCACGTTCTGGCGCAGTTTCGAGGCGTCATCGGGGGACTGGTGTAGGAGTTCACCAGCCCCGGCGACGGTTTCCCGCGCAAGCCGCATGGCAAGGTCCGCCTGAAGACCGGCCTTGCGGCCGGCTTCCGCCATGCACTCGACGAGATAAAAGACATAGGCCGGGCCGCTACCCGATACGGCCGTGACCGCATCGATGTCGGCTTCTGTTTCGACCCACTCAACGGGGCCACTGACCTTCAGGAGATTGTCGACGAGATCGCGCTGTACAGACGATACCGCGCCGTTGGCAAAGGCGCCGGTGACACCGCGACCGATCATCGCCGGCGTGTTCGGCATGGCGCGCACCATGGCGGCGTCGCCCAGATGCGAATGCATGAGACCGAGCGTCGTTCCGGCGGCGACCGAAACGACGACCGTCTCCAGCCCGACAAGACCTTTGAGCGGCGGCAGCACCGTTGCCATCATCTGCGGCTTGACCGCGAGGAAAAGAACGCCGGCCTTCAGGTCGGCAGGCGCTGCAGATTCGTAGCCCACCCCGTTGTCGGCGATCAGCTTTGCCATAGCCGGTGATGGGCCTGGATCGATGACGAGGATATTGGCGCCCGGAATGCCGCTTTTCAGCCAACCGGCGAGCATCGCGCCGCCCATGTTACCTGCGCCGATAAGGACGATCGGTCCGGCAGCATTCACGGTCATCGTCATGCCTCTCCGACAGTTTCGAACATCACCGCTTCGACCGCACTTTGAGCATCGATGCCGGACCAGACGACGAACTGAAAGGCCTGGAAATAAGCTTCGCAGGCTTCGAGCGCGCTGGACAACAGCACTTCGACCTGCTGGTTGGTCGGCTCGGCGCCGCCGGCGAGCAGAAGCGACTGGCGGAAGATTACCACATCTTCCTGGCGCCAGAGATCGAAATGTCCCATCAGCACCTGCCCGTTGATATGGGAGAGCAGCCGGATCACTTCGTTGACACGGCCTTCGGGAACCTTGATGTCGAAGGCGCAAGCGAGATGCAGTGCCTCGAATTCCTCCATCCAAGAGAAGGAGACATGATAGTCGGTCCACTTGCCCTCGACCGTCATGGCGATCTCGTCTTCGCCTGAGCGCTCGAAACACCAATCATTGTTGGCTGCGACGAACTCGATCATGTCGACCGGGTTCGATTGGCGCTCCAGTTCCAGTTCCATCAGGCTCATGCATCACCCCAAAAGTCCCGGTGCAGACATGCGTCGTCGTGTTCACACACGAAGGCTGCAAACTCAAACACCAGAAACGAACACTTATGATTGCCGGAAACACGACTATCCTGACTGACGTACCCTGTCTGGAGCTTGCGTGATCCGTTTCGAATCATCATTTAAAATCAGTGTATAATGCCGGAGTCTGCGTGCCAGCCCCCTGCGCGAAAAATAGCGCCGGGGGGTGTGGATAGGCTCTCTCAAATTGATTCAGCGCCGGTTCATAAGCGACTCTGCCGTAAGCATTTTTTGACAGTGTCCACAGGGTGAAAAATTTATGAAATATGCTGTTGAGACCACACTCAACGACAGGCGCGTTGCGCCAGTCGAGGACGCACGCGCAGAAAGCGAGCGACAAGCGGCGGCGCAATCAGCCCGCCGCCCTCGAATCTTTATTTTCCGGCCTCGGACAGGCGCGCTTCGAGCGCTGCGATCCGGGCCAGAAGCGCGTCGTTTTCCTCGCGGGCTTTCAGGGCCATCTCCCTGACCGCCTCGAACTCCTCGCGCTTGACGATATCCATCGAATTCAGCAGGCGTTCGCCCTGGGCGCGGAAGACGGTTTCCATCTCACGCCGCACGCCCTGAGCGGCGCCGGCAGCGTCCGTCATCAGCTTGGCGAAGTCATCCAGAATGCGGTTTGTGCCTGTGCTCATCGTCTTTGTCTCCGATCCTCGCGTCCGTTGCCTGCCATTGCAGGCTTGAGAGAGGAGGTAGGAGGACAGGCGGGCCGATGCAAGGAAAAATACCGGGATGATCGCCTTTCCTTCACCGGACGCGCCTTGACCGCCTCTCCCCGGGAGCCCATGTTCCGCCAAACAACGGACCGGACTGAAGCAAGACCTTGGAAACAATACCGACACTCTTCTCGATCATGCCCTTCCCGGATATCGATCCGGTGCTGATTTCCATCGGCCCCTTGCAGATTCACTGGTACGGCCTTGCCTATGTGGCGGGCATCCTGATCGGCTGGCAATATGCCCGCAGGCTGGCGCGCAATGCGTCCCTGTGGCGCAATGAGACGCCGGCTATCACCGAAGCCCATCTCGATGATTTCCTACTCTGGGTTGCTGCCGGCATCGTCGGTGGCGGGCGTATCGGCTACATCCTGTTCTACGATCTCGGCAGCGTGCTGCAAAACCCGATCCGGGCGCTGGAAATCTGGAACGGCGGCATGTCCTTCCATGGTGGCCTGATCGGCACGATGATCGCGATGATCCTGTTTGCGCGCCGCAACAAGATTGCCGTCTGGAGCCTTTTCGACGTTGTCTCGGCCGTCGTGCCGATCGGCCTCTTCTTCGGGCGGATCGCCAATTTCATCAATGGCGAACTCTGGGGCCGGCTGTCGTCCATGCCCTGGGCGGTGATCTTTCCGACCGGCGGCCCCTTTGCCCGCCATCCGAGCCAGCTCTACGAGGCCGCACTCGAGGGCCTTGTCCTTCTCACGGTTCTTGCCGTGATGATATACCGCCGCGACGCGCTCAAAACGCCGGGCCTGGTCTGCGGTGTCTTCGTCGCCGGGTATGGCCTCGCCCGCATCTTCGTCGAATTCTTCCGCGAGCCGGATGCGCAGATCGGCTACCTCCTCGGCGGCTGGCTCACCATGGGCATGCTCCTGTCGCTGCCGATGGTCTTCATCGGCCTCTGGGCGATTGCGCGCGCGCGCCGCGCAAGTGCTGCAACCGTGTGAGAGGGCCGCATGACGACGCTTCTTGCAGAAAAGATCAAGGCCATCATTCTCGCCAACGGCCCGATCAGCGTGACCGACTATTTCTCGCTCTGTCTGGCTGACCCGGAATACGGCTACTACAAGACACGCGAACCCTTCGGCCGGTCCGGAGACTTCATCACCGCGCCGGAGATCAGCCAGCTGTTCGGCGAAATGATGGGTATCTTCCTCGTCCAAGCCTGGCAGCGGCACGGCGAGCCGACGCCGGTCAATATCGCCGAGATCGGCCCGGGCCGCGGCACGATGATGGCGGACATCCTGCGCGTCATCGCAAAACTGTCGCCGGAGCTTTATGAGGCCGCCAATGTCCATCTGGTGGAAACCAGCGAACGGCTGCAGAAGGTCCAGAGCCAGACGTTGGTTGCGCACAAGTTCAAGATTTCCTGGCACGACAGTTTCGACACGCTGCCGGACGGTTTTCTGCTTCTGGCGGCCAACGAGCTTTTCGATGCCATTCCCATCCGCCAGTTCGTCAAGACTGCGCAAGGGTTCAGGGAAAGGCTTGTCGGCCTTAATGCGGACGGTGAACTGACTTTTGCCGCCGGCGTAGCGAGCGTCGACCCGGCGCTTCTGCCGCCAGCCGCCGCAAGCGCCCCGCCCGGCGCCATTTTCGAGATCGCTCCTGCCCGTGACGCCGTGATGACGACACTTTGCGAACGCATCAAGACAACCGGCGGCACTGCGGTCATCATCGATTATGGTCATATCGCAACAGGTCTCGGCGATACGTTGCAGGCTGTGCGCGAGCATCAATTCGATCCGCCGCTCATGCATCCCGGCGAGGCCGATATCACCAGCCATGTCGATTTCGAGCAGCTTGCCCGGCGCGCAGCAACTGAAGGCCTGCAGATCAACGGGCTGACCTATCAGGGCGACTTTCTGCTGGCACTCGGCCTTGCCGAACGCGCAGCAGCGCTCGGCCGCGACAAGGACACGGAGACCCAGGAAAACATTCGCGCGGACGCAGAAAGGCTGGCTGGAGCCGGCGAAGGAAAGATGGGAGAACTGTTCAAGGTCCTCGTCGTCAGCAGCCCGAAAGTGGCTCTCGTACCCTTCCAGAAGTAGCTGCCGGCAGGAACCGGTGGCGACACCTGCTGTCGTTTCGATGGATTGACAGAGGCCGCCCCTGAGGCCAACATCCGGCCAAATCAGCCGGGTCGCCAAATCCAACATGCCCGGGAAACCCATCGTATCGCAGCATTTGAAAGGGCAAAACCACCGATGAAGGATGATGCCCTGCCCTTGCCTGTGCAAAGCCCGCTCCTGTCAGAACGGACGGGAAGGGCCGTGAAACACGGCTATTTCACACGTGCGGGCGGCGTTTCGGAAGGTATTTATCGGGGTCTGAATGTCGGCCTTGGTTCCAACGACGAACGCTCCAAGGTCCACGAAAACCGCGCACGCGTCAGCGCGTGGTTCGGCGCAGAGCCGCAGAAGCTGGCGACGGTGCATCAGGTCCATTCGCCCGACGCCGTCATTGTCGATGGCAGCTATGACGGTACGCGGGCACCGGCCGACGCGCTTGTGACGGCGACGCCAGGTCTGGTGATCGGCGTGCTTTCGGCCGATTGCGGTCCGGTTCTTTTCGCCGACGCCGAAGTGGGGGTGGTCGGCGCCGCGCATGCCGGCTGGAAGGGTGCGCTTGGCGGCGTGCTCGAAAGCACCATCGACGCGATGATCTCGCTCGGTGCCCGCCGCGAAAACATCATCGCCAGTCTGGGCCCCTCGATCAGCCGCCGGAACTACGAGGTCGGTTCGGAGTTCGTCGAGCGGTTTCTCGAACAAGACCCGGGCTATGAGATCTTCTTCGCCCCCTCGCCGCGCAACGGCCACGCCATGTTCGATCTACCCGGGCTGACGATCAGGCGACTGACCGAGGCAGGCGTCACGGCGGAAAATCTCAATATTTGTACCTATGCGGACGAGGAGCGCTTCTTCTCCTACCGCCGAACCACCCATCGCAGCGAGCCGGACTACGGCCGGCAAATCTCTGCAATATCCATTCGGGAGGCATGACATGGCACTGCATTTCACGCAGGACGAATTCGCGAGCCGCCTGGAGCGGCTGACGACAAGGATGAAAGAGGAAAAGCTCGCCGCCATGCTGCTGTTCGCGCAGGAAAGCATGTACTGGCTGACCGGCTACGATACCTTCGGTTACTGCTTCTTCCAGACGCTGGTGGTAAAGGCCGATGGATCGATGGTGCTGCTCACGCGCTCGGCCGACCTGCGCCAGGCTAAGCACACCTCGAACATCGAACGGGTCGAGGTCTGGGTCGACCGCGTCAATGCCGATCCGACGATGGACCTGAAGAACCTTCTCAGCGATCTCGATCTGCTCGGCACGCGTATTGGCATCGAATACGACACGCACGGCATGACCGGGCGCATCGCCCGCCTGCTCGACCGTCAGCTGACGAGCTTCGGTGAACTGGTCGATGCTTCGTTGCTGGTCAGTCGTCTGCGCCTGATCAAGAGCCCGGCGGAAATCCTCCATGTCGAGAAGGCGGCAAGCCTTGCCGACGACGCGCTCGACGCCGCACTTCCGCTGATCCACGCAGGCGGCAGCGAAGCCGCTATTCTGGCGGCCATGCAGGGCGCAGTCTTTGCCGGCGGCGGCGACTACCCGGCCAACGAATTCATCATCGGTTCGGGCGCCGATGCGCTTCTGTGCCGCTACAAGGCCGGGCGCCGGACGCTCGATGCGCAGGACCAGCTAACACTGGAATGGGCAGGCGTCAGCGCCCACTATCACGCGGCGATGATGCGCACGGTGGTGATCGGCGAGCCGACCAACCGTCACCGCGAACTCTACAGCGCCTGCCGCGAGACGATCCAGGCGATCGAGATGGTCCTCAGGCCCGGCAACACTTTCGGCACCGTGTTCGACATCCACTCGAAGATCATGGACGAGCGCGGCCTTGCCCGCCACCGGCTCAATGCATGCGGTTATTCGCTTGGCGCTCGCTTTTCTCCGTCCTGGATGGAGCACCAGATGTTCCACATCGGCAATCCGCAGGAGATCGAGCCCGACATGTCTCTCTTCGTGCACATGATCATCATGGATTCAGACAGCGGCACGGCAATGACCCTCGGTCAGACCTACCTGACGACAGAAGGCGCGCCGAAGGCTCTGTCACGCTACGGACTGGACTTCATAACTGCTTAGGAAAATTGATCTACCGTTCGCGGGATAGGCGGAGAAAGGTGGGGGCCTTGATCACTCCGTCGCCCGAGGAAACCGGACGGTAGAACGATGCGCAAGTCGATCATGTTCATTGCAGGCCTTGGAATTGCTGCGGCCCTCTCGGGCTGCAACAGCATGGACGATCTGACCCCGCAGGTCGATGTCGGTGGTGGTACCTTCCGCTCCCCGCCGGTCAACCAGTCCGATCTCGATTCCATGTCGCAACAGACCGTCGAGGTTGCTCCCCAGGCGACGACGCCGGTGCAGAGCACACAGTTTGCTTCGCCCGTGCAGGAGGGCTTTGTCGAGGGGCCGAGCGGCACCGTTCTAGCCCAGGGCGACGCAGAATATACGGATCCGCCCGGATCGCTGGACGCGCAGGCCGGGCGCCTGCAGCAGGGGCAGGTCCCGGCGCAGCAGCGGGTGGCGCGCCGCGCCGTCATCGCAGAATCGACCGAGACGACGTCTCTCGACGAAGCCGCCCCGGCCGAACAACAGCAATCGGTAGCCCCCCTGCGTGCCGCAGAAGAGACGCCCGAGGTCCAGAAGCCGCAGAAGGCAGCCGCAATCGCCCCGGCAACAGCGGCCGGGACCATCCGCTTCCTGCCGATCATCGGCGCCCCCGTCGAGGCCGTGACGCCTCTGTCGAAACAGCTCGGCAACGAGGCGCGTTCGCATGGCCTGACGATCAAGAGCGCGTCCGATACCAGCAGTCAGCACATCCTGAAGGGCTATTTCTCGGCGCTGAAGGACGGCGAGAAAACGACGGTCGTCTATGTCTGGGACGTGCTCGACGGTTCCGGCAACCGGCTGCACCGCATCCAGGGACAGGACACTGTCGATGCCACCGCCGCCAATCTCTGGTCGGTCGTGCCGGCGCAAACGATGCAGACGATCGCCACCAGGACGATCGCCGAATATCTGAACTGGCGTGCGAAAGACGCCGGTTAGCCTTCCCGGACACCTCCGATTGCTTGCCTGCGGGCGGCGAATCTCGCCCGTGAAACCACGCCGATGGAAAACTTTTTAGGATAAACCGCGCTGCAACGCGGCAATCCTCTTGCATTCAAAGTCAAGGACGTTATGAAGCGCGCATAGGCTAGGGACGATCGAGACCCCGGCTGGCTTACGGAATTTGCGCGGGTAGCGACCCGCGCCAGCACAGGCGGACCATCGATGAAGGTTTTCGCAGGCAACTCGAACCGGCTCCTGGCCGAAGCGATCTGCAATTATCTCAACCTGCCCCTGGGCAAAGCGACCGTCAGACGGTTTGCTGACCAGGAAATCTTCGTGGAAATTCAGGAAAACGTGCGCGGCGAGGACGTTTTCGTCGTCCAGTCGACATCGTTTCCAACCAACGACCACCTGATGGAACTGCTGATCATGATCGACGCCATGCGCCGGTCCTCGGCCCGCCGCATCACCGCCGTCATTCCCTATTTCGGCTATGCCCGCCAGGACCGCAAACCCGGTCCGCGCACGCCGATCTCTGCCAAGCTGGTCGCCAACCTCATCACCGAGGCCGGCGCCGACCGCGTGCTGACGCTCGACCTGCATGCCGGCCAGATCCAGGGCTTCTTCGACATCCCGACTGACAACCTCTACGCCGTGCCGATCCTGGCGCGCGACGTGAAGGAAAACTACGATTTGAAGAACGTCATGGTCGTATCGCCGGATGTCGGCGGCGTGGTGCGTGCGCGGGCACTTGCCAAGCGTCTCGACTGTCAACTGGCGATCGTCGACAAGCGCCGCGAACGCGCCGGCGAGTCCGAGGTCATGAACGTCATCGGTGACGTCACCGGCAAGGACTGTTTGCTCATCGACGACATCGTCGATTCCGGCGGCACGCTCTGCAATGCCGCCGAGGCGCTGCTCAAGAACGGCGCGACCAGCGTCACCGCCTATATCACCCACGGCGTGCTTTCCGGCGGCGCGGTTGCCCGCGTCACCTCGTCGAAGCTGAAGGAACTGGTGATCACCGATTCCATCCAGCCGACGACGGCAGTGCAATCGGCCCACAACATCCGCGTCATCTCGACCGCCAGCCTGATTGGCGAAGCGATCAACCGCACCAGCCAGGAAGAATCGGTTTCCAGCCTGTTCGATTGAAACAGTGCGGTATTTCATGCTGTCGGCAGATGCCGCGAAACACCGTTATTCGATGATCGGTAAAGATGGCGCCGCTTCACGCGGCGCATGGCCGGACAGCCGCGGATCATCGGCGACCTCGACGCGTCGCTCATAGGGCAGGAAGCCGGAGCGTATGTAGAAGGGCAGAGCCTGCGGGCTGTCCAGCGTGCAAGTGTGCAGCCAGAACCGCCGGATCGGGTGGCGCCAGGCATTTTCAATGGCGCGGTTCATCAACCAGCGGCCGGCCCCGGTGCCGATCAGGGCTGCGGACACGCCGAAGAACACCAGCTCGCACTCGCCGTCCTTGCGGAAGTCAAGCTCCAGCAGCCCTTCCGAGACGCCGCCGACCTCCAGAACGTAAAGCTCGACCTGCGGCGCGTGGATATTGGAAGCAAGTTCGTCGTCCGACATGGCGAGGCGAGAGAACCAGAGCCATTCGGCGCCGAGCTTCCGATAGAGTGCGCGGTAAGCGTCGAGGGCCAGTTTCTCCTGCCGGACCAGTTCCCATGGGCCCGCAACCTCCGCCCGCCGCTTCGGCTGCTCGACTATTTGCAACGATGTGACGATGGCAACGATCTTGTGCGCCGGAACGTCGTGATAGCCGTCTTCGAGCATGAGGGATTTTTCTTTCGGTCCTTGTCGGTCGTTCAAACACCACGGTTTAACAACGGTTTTTTAAGGCATTGTTTGAACAAGCTTATTTACCGTGCCCTTGTTGCCATCATGCACATCCTGGCCGTGCCGTCCAGACCGCCAGCCGGGATGAATATAGCCTAGCGCGAGCGCTCAAAGGATCATTGACGCAGGGGAATGGCGCAGGCTTCGCCGCCGGAAAACAGGCGGGAGCGCGTGAGGAACCGCCGCTCGCGGCCGTTGTCAAGCGAGAACATGCCGCCCCTGCCCGGAACGACATCGATGATCAGTTGGGTGTGTTTCCAGACCTCGAACTGGCTGGCGCTGATATAGACGGGAACGCCGCCGATCTCACCGAGCTTCACGTCATTGTCGCCGACGATGTAGTCGTCTGCCGGGTAACACATGGGCGACGAGCCATCGCAGCAGCCACCGGACTGGTGGAACAGGAGATGCGGATGATCCTGCTGGATTTCCTTGATGAAGGCGAGCGCCGCGTCGGTGGCGAGAACGCGCGGCTGGCCCTTGGTCGTGTCGGTCATGGTCGTTCCTTCCGGACCGGCTGAAATTGACGGCGGACTCGAGCAAACTCCCTCCCCTTGTGGGGAGGGTTGGGGAGGGGTCTTCTCTTCTTAACAAGGAACCCCTCCCCTCCGCTTCGCTGCAACCTCCCCCTTCAAGGGGGAGGTAAAACCTCAGAAGAAACCCAGCGCCTTCGGGCTGTAGCTCACCAGCATGTTCTTGGTCTGCTGGTAGTGATCGAGCATCATCTTGTGGGTTTCGCGGCCAATGCCGGACTGCTTGTAGCCGCCAAAGGCCGCGTGGGCCGGATAGGCGTGGTAACAGTTGGTCCAGACGCGGCCGGCCTGGATGTTGCGGCCGAAATTGTAGCAGCGATTGGCATCGCGGCTCCACACGCCCGCGCCGAGGCCGTAGAGCGTGTCATTGGCGATCTCGAGCGCTTCGGCATCATCCTTGAAGGTGGTGACGGACACGACGGGTCCGAAGATTTCCTCCTGGAAGATGCGCATCTTGTTGTGCCCCTTGAACACCGTCGGCTTGACGTAGAAACCGCCGGCGAGCTCGCCTTCGAGCGTATTGCGCTCGCCGCCGATCAGCACCTCGGCGCCTTCCTGGCGGCCGATGTCCAGATAGGACATGATCTTTTCCAGCTGTTCGCTCGAAGCCTGGGCGCCGATCATCGTTGCCATATCGAGCGGGTTACCCTGCTTGATTGCCGCGACCCGTTTGACCGCCTTTTCCATGAAGCGATCATAGATCTTCTCATGCACCAGCGCGCGGCTCGGGCATGTGCAAACCTCGCCCTGGTTAAGCGCGAACATCGCAAAGCCTTCCAGCGCCTTGTCGAGATAGTCGTCGTCCTCGGCCATGACGTCGGCAAAGAAGATGTTCGGCGACTTGCCGCCCAGTTCCAGCGTCACCGGAATGAGGTTCTGGCTGGCATACTGCATGATCAGCCGGCCGGTCGATGTCTCGCCGGTGAAGGCCACCTTGTTGATGCGCGGGTTGGTGGCGAGCGGCTTGCCGGCTTCGAGGCCAAAGCCGTTGACGATGTTGAGCACGCCCGGCGGCAGCAGGTCGCCCACCAGTTCGATCCAGACGAGGATCGAGGCTGGCGTCTGCTCGGCGGGCTTCAGCACGACGCAGTTGCCGGCGGCAAGCGCGGGTGCAAGCTTCCACGCAGCCATCAGGATCGGGAAGTTCCAGGGAATGATCTGGCCGACAACGCCGAGCGGTTCATGGAAGTGGTAGGCGATGGTGTCGTGGTCGATCTCGCCGATCGAGCCTTCCTGGGCGCGGACGCAAGACGCGAAGTAGCGGAAATGATCGATGGCGAGCGGCATGTCGGCTGCCATGGTCTCGCGCAGCGGCTTGCCGTTGTCCCAAGTCTCGGCCTTTGCCAGAAGCTCGATATTGTCTTCCATGCGCTGGGCGATCTTCATCAGGATATTGGCGCGCTCCGTCGTCGACGTGCGCCCCCACTTGCCCTTGGCGGCATGAGCGGCGTCGAGCGCCAGCTCGATATCGGCGGCTTCGGAGCGCGCGATCTGGCAGAGCACGCCGCCGGTGACCGGGGTGGTGTTGTCGAAATAGCGGCCGCTCACCGGTTCGCGCCATTCGCCACCGATGAAGTTGCCGTATTTTTCCTTGAACGGGTTTTCGACGATTTTCTGATGCAGCATGTGATTTCTCCTCCTGAAACAGATCCAACAATCTGCTGGGAGGAAAGGTGCGCCAGAACAGGTCAGGCAGATAGAGCGGCAGTGCACGCCGGAGCGGGCGAGTGTCTCAGATGTGCGACACCGAGATTACACGAAACATGCTGCAGCGCGGCAACGACGCCGGACTGGCATCCGGCCGGTCAATTGATCGAGAGCTTTTTCATTTTCCGGTAGAGCGTTGCCCGGCTGATGCCGAGCGTATCAGCAGCCAGGGAGACGTTGCCGTTGCTGCGCGACAGGACACGGCGAAGCGCGGCGCGTTCGGCATCGAAAAGATCCTCGCCCTGCCCCACCGGCGCTTCATCGAGAACGTCGGCGGCTGGTACACCGGCGGCAATGCGCCGGTCATCGAGATTGAGCCGGAGACGCGCCGCTCGGGTCGCGCCAAGCACGAGGTCATCCCGGTCGATGGCGAGCAGCGCCGGGCTGCTCTTGCCGTCGGCAGGGACCAGAAGGATGCGGGCGCCGTTGAAGGCGCGTCGAAAGAGATTGGCCTCGATCCGGGCGGCGGCATCGCGCACCGCCTGCGACATAAGCACCATCGCCATTTCGCCGGCGTCCTCCCGACAGGTGGAGATATCGATGGCGGCAGCGATCCGGCCGCAATGATCGCGGATCGGCGCGGTCGAACAGATGAGGCCCGTGTTGCAACTGAGGAAATGCTGGTCGCGCTGGATGACGACGGCGCGCTCGTCGGCGATCGCCGTGCCGATGCCGTTGGTGCCGACGCTCGCCTCGCTCCAGACGGTGCCGGACCAGAGGCCGAGCCCGCGAAAATCCTTGTCGTCGCCCGCTGCCCCCCGCCGCTCGAGTGCAACGCCGCTGCCGTCCGTGAGCAGCAGGCAACAGCCTGCCTTGCCGATCGTTGAAAACAGTCGGTCAAGTTCACCTTGTGCCTCTTCGATCAGATGCCCGGACTTTTCCCGCGCCGCGCGAAATTCACGCTCCGACAGCCGCAGCGGCGAACGGGCTTCCTCCGGAGAAAGGCCATGCACGGTCAGGCAGCGGCGCCAGGATGCCGCCACAGGCGAACTGGCGGCTGCCGACGCATGCTGTGCGACGGCGTGAACATGATCCGAATGATTCATCGGCTCTCCTCCCTGAGGGCTGACGCTGATGCAACTATAGGCATATTCGGCAAGACGTCCACCTCGACAAAGGTCAAAGGCAAAACGGACGCAATCTCATTCGGCCGCTACGCCCGTGGCATGCTATTGCGTGAACATGACGATGTGATAGGCAGCCTTGCTGTCTTCATCCAACCCGTCATGGTTTCCCGCGCAATGCTTCGTGAATTCTCGCTCAAGAGCCTTTTCATGGGCCTGCTCACCGCTTTCGTCGGTTTCGCCAGTTCCTTTGCCGTCGTCCTGCACGGGCTGACAGGGGTCGGCGCAACGGAGGCGCAGGCAGCGTCAGGGTTGATGGCGCTGTCGGTGTCGATGGGACTGTGCGCGATCGTGCTCAGCGTCGCGACCCGGCTGCCGGTCAGCATCGCCTGGTCGACGCCGGGTGCGGCGCTGCTTGCCAGTTCCGGCGCGGTGGCAGGCGGCTTCAACACGGCCGTCGGCGGCTTCCTGATCTGCGGCGTGCTGATCATTCTCGCCGGCCTGTGGAAACCGCTCGGCCGCGCGGTCGCGGCAATTCCTGCACCGCTGGCGAATGCCATGCTTGCCGGAGTCTTGATCGGGCTCTGCTTCGCGCCGGTCAAGGCGGTCGCCTTCAATCCGTTGTTGGGGCTGCCGATCGTTCTCACATGGGTGATCGTCGGCAGCGTCAACCGGCTGTTTGCGGTCCCCGCGGCTCTTCTCGCATTCGCTCTGGTGCTCGCCTTCGGCATCGATATGCCGGTCGACGCGATGGCGCGAGTTTCGGCGACGCTCATCCCGCATGTCGAATGGGTAAGCCCGCGCTTTACCCTCGCCGGCCTCGTCAGCATCGCGCTGCCGCTGTTCATCGTCACCATGGCCTCGCAGAACATTCCGGGCATCACCGTGCTCAAGGTCAACGGCTACGAACCGCAACCCGGGCCGCTCTTCACGACGACAGGCATCTTTTCCATCCTGAGCGCGCCCTTCGGCGGCCATGCGGTCAATCTCGCTGCGATCACGGCGGCGATGTGCGCGGGCGAGGATGCGCATCACGACCCGTCCCGCCGCTACTGGTCGGCAATCGTCGCCGGTGCGGGTTATGTCGTCTTCGGCCTCTTGGCCGCGTCCGTCACCGCCTTTGTCAGCCTGGCGCCGCCGATCCTCATCCAGGCTGTCGCAGGTCTCGCCCTCATCAATGCTTTTGCCGGCTCCGCAATGGCAGCCTTGAAGGAACAGGATAGCCGCGAAGCCGCAGCCGTCACATTTCTGGTAACTGCATCCGGGGTCAGCTTTGCAGGGATTTCGGGTGCCTTCTGGGGGCTGCTGGCCGGCGGTCTCATGCTCGCACTCGCCCGGTTCACCCGTTCGCGCGGACGCTAACGGGGCGGTCAGGCCGCCGCTGCGGAACGATCCCGAACCAGCATTTCTTCCGCATTCCCGGAGGCGGCCAGAACGACGGGAGCGCTGTTGACCACATGCTCGATCTGGCCGATCGGCATCGGCTTGCCGAACAGATAGCCCTGCACCTGGAGGCAGCCTTCACTGCGGAGAAACTCCATGTGTTCTTCGCTCTCGACGCCTTCGGCGAGGACCGGAATATCGAGGCTTTGCGCGAGGATGATGGTGGAGCGCACGATCGCCGCCGAATGCCGATTGCTCGTCACCCCATTGATGAAGGCACGGTCGATCTTGATCTTGTCGAACGGAAAGTTCTGCAGGGTTGAGAGCGACGAGTAACCCGTACCGTAGTCGTCCATGGCAATCTTGACGCCAAGCCCTTTCAGGCGACTGATGATATTCAGCGCGTGTTGCTGGTCGGCAATAATCCCCGACTCCGTGATTTCAAGCTCAAGGCGAGATGCATCGAGACCGGTCTCGACAAGAATTTCGCCGACGCGGGCCGGGAAGTTGGCATCGGCAAGCTGAGCCGGCGCAACATTGACGGCAATCTTGATCGGATTTGCCCACGACGACGCCTGCCGGCAGGCCGTCAGCAGCACCCAGTCTCCCAGTTGGTGAATGAAACCGTTCTTCTCGGCGACCGGAATAAACTCCGCGGGCGGCACCATGCCGCGCGCCGGATGATGCCAGCGCAACAGAACCTCGAACCCGATGACATCCCGGGTCAGCGAATTGTTCTGGTACTGATAATAGAGTTCGAATTCGTTGCGCTCGATACCCAGGCGCATATCCATGGCGAGAACACTGCGGTTGCGGGCGGCGTCGTCCATCGAAGGCTCATAGACCCGTATGGAATTCGACCCGGCTGCCTTGGCGCGATACATCGCAAGATCCGCCTGGGCGAGAAGTTCCTCCTGATTGCGGGCATCGACCGGAAACCGCGAAATGCCGACGCTGGTCCCGACCAAAAGGGTCCTGCCCTGCCACTCGACCGGCTTGACGATTTCGGCGATCAACCGTGAAGCAAAAGCCTTGACCTCCTGCTTCACGAAGACATTGGACGTGAGAGCGATGAACTCGTCACCGCCGATGCGGGCAATGAATTCACCCTCGCCCAGAACCTTGGACATGCGCTCGGCGATCGTGCGCAGTACGGCATCGCCTGCCGCATGCCCGTGCACGTCGTTGACATCCTTGAACCGGTCGAGATCGAACGAAAGCACCGCGACGCCGGCCGTATCGTCCTTCTGGCGCCGGATGACGTCATCGAGATGCTCGCCGAAAGCGACGCGGTTCGGCAGGCCGCTCAATGGGTCATGGAGCGACAGATGCCGGAAACGCTCCGCCGCCAGATTGCTGGAATGCAGATCGATGATATAGGTCGAGGCGCCGAGACCGAGCATCAGGCAGATCATCGCGAGAACCATGGCGAGCAGCAGGTTGTCGGGGATGAAAGCGGCGGACGGCTGGACCATCGGATCGGGAAGGACCGTCAATGCGGTCATGCCGGTGAAATGCGTGCTGACGATCGCAAGGATCAGGGCAAGCGCGCCGCCGTATTTGCAGAAGCGCGTTACCGGACGGGCGATCCGGCTGGCGGCGATGGCACCGAAACCCATGCCGAGAATAATCGACGCCAGATAAAAGCCGAAGTCCCATTCCATGCGGCCGGAGATCTGATAGGCCGCCATCCCCATATAGTGCATGATGGCGATGCCTGCTCCCAGGATGGCGCCGCCGAGTTCGATGGTCGGGCCGGTCTTGCGCATCGCGGTCACGAACAGGCCGAGCGTGGTAATGCCGATCGCGGCGCCCAGCGAAGACAATGTCAGGATCGGCTCATAGGCATGCCGCAGCAACGACCTGTAGCTCAGCATCGCAATGAAATGGGTCGTCCAGATGGTCGAGCCGCCGATGACCCCGCTCATGAACAGCCAGTTCAGCTTCTGCACGCCGGCGGTGCGCCTGACACGCGCATAGAGCCGCATCGTCAGTACGGAACCAAGAACGCACACCAGAGCGGCAAGCGCGAGCAAGCCGTAGTCATGATCGACTACGACACACGAAAGAATCTTGAGCATCGGACACCTGTTTTAAGCGTGGCCGCACCCTGTCAGGTAAACACTAAGAGAGATTAACGTGGTACGGACTTGCTCGGAGCACGGTTATCAAGCCCTAAACGATGTCGCACGCGGCGTGCGCAAGAGAAGGTAGGGCCCCTTTCACGCGGGTTTTTCCGCAAAACTCGCTCTTGCTTGCATTTCACAGCGTTCTCGGTTATGGACGCGCGTCCGCGCAGACACCCTTGGAGGCAAACGCGGATGAGGCGGTCAAAGGCCTCGGTTCATCCTGTCTTTTACAGACAAGCGGATGAGCTCTCCAAAAACACCAGAAAGGTACTGCCATGAGCCACGCATCCTACGAGCTCAAGGCCGAAACGCGCGAACGGGTTGGTAAGGGGTCCTCCCGTGAACTTCGCCGCAACGGTCTTATTCCTGCTGTCATCTACGGTGACAAGCAGACACCGATTTCCATCGCCCTCTCCACGAAGGAAGTCACCCAGAGAATTCACGCCGGTGGTTTCATGACCACGATCGCCACGATCGACGTTGGCGGCGAGAAGATCCGCGTCCTGCCGAAGGACTACCAGCTGGATCCGGTCCGTGACTTCACCATGCATGTCGACTTCCTGCGCGTTACCAAGGACTCGACGGTCACCGTCGAAATTCCGGTTCACTTCGTCAACGAAGAAAAGTCCCCGGGCCTCAAGGTCGGCGGCGTACTGAACATCGTTCGCCACGAAGTCGAACTGGTGGTTTCCGCCAGCGACATTCCGGAATTCCTGACGGCCGATCTTTCCGGCCTGAAGCTCGGCGACGGCATCCACATCTCGGACATCAAGCTGCCGAAGGGCGCGACTCCGGTCATCACCGACCGCGACTTCACGATCGCCACCATTGCCACCCCGGCCGGCGGCGTATCGGAAGCAGAAGAAGCCGAAACCGCATCCGAGTAATCGGCGCTTTCAAAGCTCGATCGACGACCCGCCCCATTTCCCATGGGGCGGGTTTTTTGTTGCTCGCCATCAGCGGCACCATTTTTAACCCGCACTACAACTAAAACTTTTTATCCTGCGATTTCAGTAACATTTAAGACTTTCATGATGTGTTGTCGTCGGGGGATTATTCCGGCTTCAGTGTACGAGAATCCTAATGGGACGCGAGACTAGCAGCACGATCGGGTGCATCCGATGATGCATTCTGTCGAGAACCGATTTATTGCCATTGTCTGTGGCGCGATGCTTATGTTCGTCGCCCCTCTCATCGTGCTTTTCCTGACCCTGTCATCGGAGCGCGTCGCCCGCGAACGGCTGCAAAACACGCAGATCCTCCTGGAGGCCGGCGCCCAGGCACTTGGCAAGCCCCTTTGGGATTTCGATGGCGACGGGGCGGAGCAGATCGCAAAATCTCTGAGCGCCAACGCCGACGTCCTCTGCGTTCACATCAAGGATAGCTCCGGAACCATCTCCGTACACATTCCCCCTGTACCCATCGATGCGAACGTGCCGCACAAGACCCTCGCAAAGGAGATCCTCTACCATTCGCAGGATGGCCAAAGATTGGTCGGCACCGTGGAAATCTGGGTCGCAGCGCCCGGCCTGCTGTCGCGCTTCAGCAAGGACGAGCTCACCGTCTTTGCCATTCTGGTCGTCGCCGTCGGCGTGGTTTTCGCCTCAGCCATCCTCGGAAACCGTATCACCGTGATCCGGCCGCTGATGCGCCTGACAGCCGCCATCGAAGCGACCCGGCGGCTCGGTTCGCGCCACCACGTGGACTGGACATCGGACGACGAAATGGGCACGCTCGCCCATAACTTCAACGAGATGCAGAGCAGGCTGGAGCGCGAGGAGACCGAGCTGAAGCTGGCGCACGATCGAGCGACCGACATCTATAACCTCACGCCCTCGATGCTGTTTTCGCTCGATACGGCCAATTGCATCACCGCCGTCAGCGACTACTGGCTGATGGCCACCGGCTATGGCCGCGATCAGGTGATCGGACGCACCTTCACCGATTTCGTCGACGAACACTGGCACGAGACCTACCGCGCACGTCGCAGCAACGGCAACGCAACGCATGCCAATATCTGCGAAGTCACCGTCCCGTTCATCAAGGCCAACGGCGAAACGATGACGGTGCTCATTCTGGAGATGAAGAGTGCCACCTGCGACGACCATGGCGGCCTCTCCCTGTCCGTGATGACCGACGTCACGGAGCTCAAGCAGGCCGAAAGCCGCAACCATGCGCAAGCAATCACCGATCACCTGACCGGCCTGCTCAATCGCCAGGGCTTCGAAGCAGCACTCGACGATGCCATCCGCAATGCCGACGAGACCACAACGGAACTGGCCTGCATCTTCATCGATCTCGACCGTTTCAAGTGGATCAACGACAATTTCGGCCATGCCGCCGGCGATGAGGTGCTGCGCCAGGTCGTCGCCCGCATCCGCACGACACTGCGGCCGGACGACACCATGTCGCGCCTCGGCGGCGACGAATTCGCCATTCTGGTCAATGCAGAGCGAGTCGAAGCCTTGGCAAGCGAGATCGGCGACCGCATCTGTGCCAGTCTGCACGAGCCGATCCTCGTCCAAGGGGCGGAGCTTTCGGTGAGCGCCAGCATCGGCATCGCGCTTTATCCTGTTCACGCGGCCAACGCCGCAGAACTGCTCCTGAAATCCGACATGGCTATGTATGCCCGCAAGCGCGACGGCAAGAACGGCATGCTCGTCTTCGACATCAGCATGCTAGACAGTGCCCGCGAACGCCACGAGATGGAGCAGAACATCGAGGCCGGTTTGAAGGAAGACTGGTTCGAAGCTTACCTGCAGCCGATTGTCAGCCTTTCCGACGGCCGCATCGCGGGCTTCGAAGCGCTGATGCGCCTGCACCATCCGGAAAAGGGGATCCTGCCGCCAGCCAAGATCATCGGCATTGCCGAGGAAACCGGCTCGATTGCCCGCATCGGCGAACGCGTGCTGGAAAAGGCGGTCAGCCATCTTGCGCGGCTGACCCAGCTCGAAGGAACGGAGGCGACCTATCTGGCCGTCAACTTCTCGCCGCCGCAGTTCGTGGAGACATTGCCGCACAAACTCGCAGCGTTGCTCCTGAAACACCACATCTCCCCTGCCCGGATCGTCATCGAGATCACCGAAGCCGTACTGATGCTTGACAATCCGGACGTCCATGCCGTGTTGAAGCAACTGAGCGAATTCGGCTGCCGCATCGCGCTCGATGACTTCGGAACGGGCTATTCGTCGCTCAGCTACCTCAACCGCTTCCCCGTCGATATCGTCAAGGTCGACCAATCTTTTACCCGGTCGCTGACGACGGGGACCGCCGATATCCGCCGCAAGAGCCGGATGCTGATCAAGGGCATCCGCACCATTTCCCATCAGATGGGTTGCACCGTCGTTGCCGAGGGTATCGAGACGAAGGAGCAGTGGGAGCTGCTGAGCAAGCTCGGCCTCGACTACGGTCAGGGTTATCTTTTCAGCCGGCCGATGCCGATCGAAAATATGTTACTGATGCTGGAAATGGAATCAGAAGCGAAGGCTACCAACCGCGCATGACGAAAATGAGAGAGAAACAGATATGAGACAATTCGCCTTCGCGCTCGTTTTTCTCCTGTCAGGCACGGCGCAGGCCGAGACGCTCAAACTGCTGACCGAGGAATATCCGCCTTATAATTTCAGCGAAAACGGTGCGGTCAAAGGAGCGTCGGTCGAGCAGGCAGAACTGATCATGAAGGCGCTCGACACGGAATATTCCCTCGAGATTCTTCCTTGGGCGCGTGCGCTGTCGCTGACGGAAAACCAGCCTTGGACCTGCCTGTTTACCACCGGCCATGACGACGAGCGCGACAAGCGTTTCAAATGGGTGGAGCCCCTGCTTGCCGATCATATGGTGATGGTGCGCAAGGCCGGGTCCGGCGTCAATCCGGCCAATATCGAGGAAGCCAAACGCTTCACCGTCGGCACCCAGCGCGAGGATTTTTCTGCCAACTATCTGAAAAAGAACAACTTCCCCAAGATCGATCTCGCCGCCGACATGGAGACGACGGAGAAGAAGCTTCTGAGCGGCCGCATCGACTTGATGATGACGTCCAAAAAGACCTTCGAGACCATGCGCGATCAAGGTCAGCCGCTTGAATCCGCCCTCGTGCTCGAGGGAAAACTATACGGCCTTGCCTGCAATCTCGCCCTGCCGGACAAACTCATTGCCAAGATGCAGGCAGAACTCGACACATTGATTGCCAACGGCACCCAGGACCGCATTTTCGCCAAATACGGCCTGCGATCGGACCAATAGCGGATCGCAGGCGGCACGGCGCCAGATGGGAAATAACGGGTTGTCTGTGCTAAACAGTTGACTTCCGTGCTCCGACGCGGTGCAAGACGGCTCTGTCCGACTGGTAGAGATATATCCATGCTGATTTTCGCAGGTCTCGGTAATCCCGGCCCCCAATATGCCGGCCACCGCCACAATATCGGTTTCATGGCCGTCGACGCGATCCAGCGGCACCATGGTTTTTCGCCCTGGTCGAAGAAGTTCAGGGCACTGGTCTCGGAAGGCGAGATCGGCGGCGAGCGTGTGCTTTTGATGAAGCCGCAAACCTTCATGAACCTGTCGGGCGAGGCGGTCGGTGAAGCCATGCGGTTCTACAAGCTTGAGCCGAAGGACATTCTGGCGATCTACGACGAGCTCGACCTCTTGCCCGGCAAAGCCCGCATCAAGACGGCGGGCGGTCACGGCGGCCACAACGGCATCAAGTCGCTCGACGCCCATTGCGGCAAAGACTATCGCCGCCTGCGGCTCGGCATCGGCCATCCCGGCTCGAAGGAACAGGTGCACAACCACGTGCTCGGCGACTTCGCCAAAGCCGATCGCGTCTGGCTGGAACCGTTGCTCGAGGCTCTCGCGGACAATGCTGCAATGTTGGTCAAAGGCGAGGATTCGCAGCTTCTGAACAAGCTGGCGCTCGCCACCGGCAGCAAACCGGAGCCCGAGCCGGCACCATCGAAACCGGCGGGAAAATCCCACATCCATCAGGCCCGCAACAGCGCACAGCCGAAGAAGTTGCCGACAACCGGACCGATGGCAGATATGCTGAAGAAACTGTTTGGCGACAAGGGGGACTAGCTTGTGCCGGCTGGTGACTTCGCCATCCGCCCGGCCATGGAGAACGACCTACAGCTGCTGCTTGCGCTCTACCGGCATCTCCATCCGGATGATCCGGAGATGGACCCGAACCTTTCCATCGAGCAGTTCGCCGAGATGCTGGCCCATCCCGGTATGACCGTCTTCGTCGGTCTCTCGGGCGAGATGATCAGTTCCACCGTGACCCTGATCGTCATTCCCAACCTTACCCGCGGCGGCAAGCCCTACGCGCTCATCGAAAACGTCGTCACTGACGCTCGATTTCGCAAGCGCGGCCACGCTGGCGCGCTGATCCGGCATGCCTTCGAATACGCCTGGCAAGCAGGCTGCTACAAGGTGATGCTTCTGACCGGCTCGCAGGACCCTGCAACGTTGAAATTCTATGAGGGCTGCGGCCTCGTGCAAGACAAGACCGGCTTCCAGATCAGGCGGCCGGCCTGCATCTGAGGCGCGAACGGATCACTCCTCCGGTTCCGTCGTGAACATCAGCGGGAAGCCCGCCTGCTTGCCGAGATCGGTCGCTTCCTTGGCCTTCGTCTCGGCGATGTCGCGGGCGCAGACGACGATGACGCAGACGCCGAGCTTATGGGCGGTCATCATCATCCGGTAGCCAGTCTCCTCGCTCATCCGAAACACGGCTTTCAGCACCATGATGACAAATTCGCGCGGCGTGTAGTCGTCGTTGAGAAGAATGACCTTATAAAGCTTCGGCCTTGCCAGCCTCGGCTTGGTCTTCGTTTTCGGTGTGAGTGCTGTATCGTTGTCCGCCATCGGGAATCCGCCCTTTAACTACAGGGAATGGAGGAGCGACCATTTTGCATAGCGAAGGGCTTTGAAGCAAGGCACACCACTTTGCCGCTTACCCTATAAAGCCTTCAAAATCGGACTTAGGCTTGACCTAGAGCCTAGTTTCCGCAAAAGGCACTGCAACAGAATTCGATCGGACAGGTTTCAAGGCCATGGGTTTCAAATGCGGTATCGTCGGACTGCCGAATGTCGGCAAGTCCACTCTCTTCAATGCGCTCACCAAGACCGCGCAAGCGCAGGCGGCCAACTATCCGTTCTGCACCATCGAGCCGAACACCGGCGAAGTGGCGGTGCCCGATCCGCGGATGCGCGCGCTTGCCGATATCGCCAAGTCGAAGGAACTGATCCCGACGCGCATTTCCTTCGTCGATATCGCCGGCCTCGTGCGCGGCGCCTCGAAGGGCGAAGGCCTCGGCAACAAGTTTCTCGCCAATATCCGCGAGGTCGATGCGACCGTACATGTGCTGCGCTGCTTCGAGGATGACGATGTCACCCATGTGGAAGGCCGCATCAACCCGGTCGGTGATGCCGAGACGATCGAGACCGAGCTTATGCTCGCCGATCTCGAAAGCCTCGAGCGCCGCACCGAGCAGACCCGCAAGCGCGCCGCCTCCAAGGACAAGGAATCGATGACGCTGCTGCCGGTCATGGACGCGGCCCTGAAGCTGCTTCAGGACGGCAAGCCGGTCCGCACGCTGCTGTCGACGCTGGATGCCGAAGAAAAGATAATCCTGCAGGGACTGAACCTTCTGACCGCCCACCCGGTACTCTACGTCTGCAACGTCGCCGAGGGCGACGCCGTCTCCGGCAACGCCCACACCAAGGCGGTCGAGGAAATGGCAAAGGCACAGGGCGCCGAAACCGTCGTTATTTCGGCTGCGATCGAATCCGAAGTCGCGCAGTTACCGGAAGAGGAAGCCAAGGAATTCCTCGAGGCGCTCGGCCTTCATGAAGCGGGTCTCGACCGACTGATCCGCGCCGGCTACAAGCTGCTCGACCTCATCACCTATTTCACCGTCGGCCCGAAGGAAACCCGGGCGTGGACAATCGAGCGCGGCACGAAGGCACCGGGTGCGGCCGGCGTCATTCACTCGGACTTCGAGCGCGGCTTCATCCGCGCCAACACAATCGCCTATGACGACTACATCGCCTTCAACGGCGAAACCGGCGCCAAGGAAGCCGGCAAGGCGCGCGACGAAGGCAAGGAATATGTCGTCCAGGACGGCGACGTGATCCACTTCCGCTTCAACACCTGATTCTTCGAAAACTCCTTCGCCGGCCATCGGAGACGCTTGCCGTCACCATGGCCGGCTGTATGTTGCCGGAAGACATATTTTGAGGAGTTTTTTCGATGCGCCTGATTCCCGCACTTCTGCTCTCCACCGCGCTCGTTACGCAACCGGTGCTGGCCGCGGAGATTACCCATGCGGGCGCCCAGCAGCTCGAGCAGAAATTCACCTCCTACCTGCCGGACAGCCTGGCGAAATCCGGCCTGGTCAAGGTTCGGCCGGGCACCACGGAGTATGAAGTCACTTTCGATCCGACAGTGCTTTTGAAGGATGTAGATCCGAAGACCTTCAGCATTTCCGGTTTGAAACCCTTTCTGTCGCTGATCCAGCCACTGGAGGACGGATTGTGGAAATTCTCCCAATCGGCAGATCTCGATGTGAAGGGGCAATTCACCGCCGGAACCGAGAAGACGGATTTCAGCTACAAGATCAATGCCTTCCGCATGGACGGCATCTACGATCCCGATATTCTGTATTTCAGGTCCGCGGAAATGACGGCCGACGGCATCTTCATGACCTCAAACTCCCCCATGCAGTCGGTCGAGGCGCGTTTCGGCACGATGAAGTCGATCATCGACAGCAAGCGGGCAACAGCCGATACCATCGATGTCCGCTCCAACGCGGCGATGGGTTCCTTCGCGGAGACCGTCATCGATCCGGCCAAAACACGCATTGATCTTTCTGCGGACAGCGTCACCGTTGACGCCGCTCTGAACGGCTTGGCTTACAGACCGCTTCAAGACATGATCTTTTTCGTGCTCGACAACGTCAAAACGAACACGATTGCCCCTGAGAAGCAGGCTCAGTTCAAGGAACTTTTCCGCGCGAACCTGCCAATGTTCGATGCATTGCTGGAATCCATCGACGTGGCAAACTTCAAGGTCGCCACTCCCACCGGTACCTTCGGCGCGGAGACCTTGCGCTACACAATCAATTCGAACGGCCTGAAAGATGGTGCAAAAGCCGGCCTCGGTATCGTCCTCGACAAGCCGTCCGTTCCACCAGGCGTCGTGCCGCAGGCCTTCATCGCGGCACTGCCGGAGACGATTACTTTTCGCGCCTCCTTCGAGAACCTCAACCTTGCAAGCGGGATCGGCTACTTCCTGGACCATGCCGATTTCAACGCCGAAAAACCCCTGACAGACGAGCAATCAGCCGCGGCTGGCCGTATCTTCCTTCCGGGCGGTGCGTTGACGATGAGATATGAGGACGTTTCTGCCCGCTCGTCGGTTTACGATATCAGCCTCTCAGGCACCACGACGCTCTACCCTGAACAGAAGGGGCGCCAAAACACCGACGTCACAGTCTACGCAAGGGATTTCGACAAGACGATTTCCTATCTGCAGCAGAATGCCCAGGCCGTTCCGCAGTTTGGGCAAGCGGCGTTTGTGCTTCTGATGGTCAAGGGGTTCGCCAAGACCGAATCCGATGGACGGCAGATGTGGAACGTCGTGGTCGATGAAAGCGGCAAGATGAAAATCAACGGCCAGGAACTGGCGATGCCGCACTGACATCGGTGACCTCCCCGCAGTTTCCAGCGACAAACCGGGATGCTAAGACGCTCCGGTAGGAGGACTTCTGCCCATGCTTCATTTCGAGGATTTTCCGGCCGGAACACGGTTCGAGTTCAAACCGGTGGCGGTCGAGGCCGAGGATATCGTCGCCTTTGCCGCCGAGTTCGATCCGCAGCCGATGCATCTGTCGGAGGAGGCCGGCAAGGCGAGCATTCTCGGCGGGCTTGCAGCCTCCGGCTGGCACACGAGCGCCATCATGATGCGCATGCTTTGCGACAGCTATATTCACCAGACGGCATCCGAAGGGTCGCCGGGCGTCAACAGCATGGAGTGGAAGAAGCCGGTGCTCGCCGGCGACACGCTGTCGGGCACCTGCACGGTCATCGAGGCGCGGACATCCCGTTCCCGACCCGAGATTGGCATCGTGCAGTTGCGGGGCGAGGTCATCAATCAGCGGGGAGAGACGGTAGCGATATGCGAGTATGCCAATATGATCCGCTGCAAACCTGCAGGAAGCGACGCATGAGGCTCTCTGACGTTCACCCCGGAGGTACAAAGGCGACGATCGGCAGCGTGGCCTTCACCGCCGAAGACATCATCCGTTTCGCCGAAAAATTCGACCCGCAACCGTTCCATCTCGATGAGGAAGCGGCGCGGCAATCACTCTTCGGCGGCCTCTGCGCCTCCGGCTGGCACACCTGCGCTGGCTGGATGAAATGTTTCGTGCCGTATTGGCTGGGCGAAATGAAACGGCTGGCGGCTGAGGGGATAGAGCCGCCGAAGCTCGGCCCCTCGCCCGGTTTCCGGGACATGCGCTGGCTGCGGCCGGTCTTTGCCGGCGATGTGATCACCTATTCCGTCACCTTCGTTGCGGCCAAGGATCTGGAGTCGCGGTCGGGATGGCGGATCAACACCATCCTGTGCGAAGGTGAGAACCAGAACGGCGAGGCCGTGATCCGGTTCGAAAGCAAAGTGATCGAGTTTCCCTGACGGGCGAACTTCAGTGACCTTCAAACTCGATGAGCGTCAGCACCTTGACGCCCAGTGCTTCGAGTTTCTTGCGGCCGCCGAGTTCCGGCAGGTCGATGATGAAGCAGGCGGCGACGATGTCGGCGCCCATCTGCTGCAGCAGCTTGGTCGCGCCCTCTGCGGTGCCGCCGGTGGCAATCAGGTCATCGACCAGAATGACCTTGTCGCCCGGCTTGATGGCGTCGCGGTGCATCTCCATCTCGTCGATGCCGTATTCGAGACTGTAGGCGATGCGCACCGTATCATGCGGCAGCTTGCCCTTCTTGCGGATCGGCACGAACCCGGCCGACATCTGGTGCGCCATCGCGCCGCCCAGGATGAACCCGCGCGCCTCGACCCCGGCAACCTTGTCGATCTTCGTGCCGGCAAAGGGATGAACCAGTTCGTCGATCGCCCGGCGAAACGCACGCGGATTGCCGAGAAGCGTGGTGATATCGCGGAACATGACGCCGGGTTTCGGGTAATCCGCGATGTTGCGGATGGAGGCGATCAGTTCCTGCTGGAGAGAAGAGCTCATGATGGAAGGCATGCCTTTGCGGACGTCTTAGGGAGACGAAGGCATAGCATCAAAGCCGGACATTTCTATAGTGGTTTCTTGGGCGACAGTCCGCCAGAGGCCGTTTCCAGCCGGCAGGCGCTGGAGCAGGACCGAATTTGCCGCCCTGCTCCCATGGCCGCCCGATCTACTGTGCGGGCGCCGTTGTCTGTAATTTTTCCTGCACTTTCTTTGCAACTTCGGGATCGGTCTGCGCCGCGGTGATGATGGTCTTGTATTCCTCGAGCGACATGTCGGGCGATTTTTCGACCGCGTTGATCATCTGCTTGTTGGCCTCGTTCTGAAGCTTCTGTTTGGCCGTCGCGTCCTTTTCCGCACCGATCTTGGCGGCGTAATCCTGCCGCACCTTGTCGACCTGCAGATAGGCGACGGCGAAGGCTTCGATCTTCTGGTCGCTGATGGCGGTGGGCGCTGTGCTCTGCATCGGCTGCGTGGCTTGCGGTTCAGAGGCCCCTTGGGCAAAAGCCGGCGAGTTGATGACGATCAGGCTCAGTGCGGCAGCGGTCAGCGCTGCCACCGGCATGTGGCGTTTAGTCATATGCTTTCCTTCCTTTAGTCAGTCTCAAGGCAGCTTTTAGCCGCCTTTCCGGAGCGGATAACCCCGCAGCCAAGGTAAGGACGGATCGGGCGACAATGTGACTACGACAAGGAAGGTTCAAGGCTATGTCGAGACAGGGCCGCCTGCGGCTTGCCTCTATTGCGATGGAGTAGGACGCCTGAAACGTGAACGCGACCTGCACAATCGAGGAACCATTCGACGGTATTTCCGGTTATAGTAGACGGCATTTCGCTTGCCGGACGAGCCCGAAGCGGAACGCCCAAAACGCAAGGAGGAGCATCATGCGATTGTTTGAATGCGGGACCCTCGTGCCCGGCTGCGACTGGCACACTCGCGCCGACAGCGACGCCGAAGTCGTCCGCCGCGCCGTCGAGCACATGCGCCAGGCACACGGCGAAACCCTGATCCGCGAAAACATGGTTGACAATATCAAGGCTCGCATCGTTGACGAAACGAAGGCAGCCTGACGTTCAGACCATCGACTGAAGCCGGGCAGCAAGCGTTGCCCGGTCGGCATTGAAATTGCCTTCCACCCATTGATCCTCAAGCATCGCCAGAACTTCGCCGACCCGCGGCCCGGCGGGAATTCCGGCGGCGAGCACGTCGGCACCGGTTAAAGGAAATACCGGCTTCTGCCAGCTTTCCGTTCGCCCCAGTAATCCCCAAAGGCGTGCCGTTTCAGGGAGTTGAGCCGGATCGTTTTCCGCCTTTTGCCGCGAGGAGGCGAGAGCGAGCCTCAAGCTGGTATCGAGGCCGTTTGAACCATGCCGATAGAGCAGCCGGGCGAAAGCCGTATCCGCAATCACGGCCGGCAGACGCGGTGCTTTCGCCCACGCGGAGAGGAAGGCCGCTTCCGCTTTCGAAAGGCGCAGCCGTTTCGCCATCGCGTCCAGCCGCTCCGCATCCGGCGGCACGATGGCCGCGAGCCGCAGCAGGGGTTCGGGCTGCCAGCCGAATGCCTGCTCGGCGGCAATCAGGGCCGGGATGGCGTCGATGCCCCATTTGTCGCTTTCCGGCAGAATTTCGCTCAGGACGCCCGCCTGGCGCATCCACAACAGCGCCCGGCCGGGATCCCTGGCTGCCAGCAGTTTCTTCATCTCCGACCAGACTCGCTCCGCCGAAAGCGTCGCCAGCTTGGAGCGCGCCTGCGCACAGGCGCGAAGACCATCCGCGTCGGGGCGCCCCGAGCCATAGTGAGCGAAGAACCGAAAGAAGCGCAGCACGCGCAGATAGTCTTCCGCGACACGATCGGCGGCCTTGCCAATGAAGCGGATATTGCGTTTTTCGATGTCGGCAAGCCCCCCGACGAGATCGATCACTTCCCCCTTGGCATTGGCATAGAGCGCATTGATCGTCAGATCCCGCCGCTCCGCATCAACTTTCCAATCCGTGCCGAAGGCCACCTCGGCGCGGCGGCCGTCAGTCTCGACATCGCGGCGCAGTGTCGTTACCTCGAACGGTGCGCCCTCGATCACCAGCGTCACCGTGCCATGATCGATGCCGGTCGGGACCGATTTGATGCCGGCTTTTTTGGCCCGGGCGATAACCTCGTCCGGCAGAAGCGTCGTTGCCATGTCGATATCGGCGACAGGAAGCCCCATCAGGCTGTTGCGCACGGCTCCGCCGACAACGCGGACCTCGCCGCCATCAGTATTGAGGAGATTGAAGACGCGCGTCAGCGCAGGCGCCGAAAACCAGGTTTCAGCGGCAACGGAGGTCATGCATAAAGCCTTTCGTACAACATACGGACGATGCCGGCAGTAATGCCCCAGATGTTCCGGTCGCCATAGGGCATACGGTAGAAATGCCGCTCCGCGCCCTGCCAGGTGGCACGGCCGCGGCCGTGGTTTTCCGGGTTCATCAGAAACGACAGCGGCACTTCAAAGACGGCATCGACCTCTTGGGGATTTGGCACGAGATCGTAGCCCGGCTGGACGACCGCAAGAACCGGGGTGATGCGGAAACCGGACATCGCCATGTAATACGGCAATCGGCCGACGGTCTCGACGAAACGCCGGTCAAGGCCGATCTCCTCTTCGGTTTCCCGCAACGCCGCGCGCTCCGGCGTATCGTCCTCGGGATCGATGGCGCCGCCGGGAAAGGCGACCTGACCGGAATGTTTGCGCATGGTTGCGGTGCGCTGGGTGAAGATGACGCGGGCTTCAGCACCGTCATCGATGACCGGCACGAGAACGGCGGCATCCTTGAGCTTCAGCGTTTCCAGATGGGGTATGACCTCCGGATTGAGCAGGAAGTCGCCATGCTCGCGCCAGGCGTCCTCGACCGGGCTACCGGATTGGCTGAGCGCTCTGCGGCGAAATTCACCGGCTGAAAACAGGACATTCGTCATATCGACAGCGCTTCCAGTTCATCGGCAGGCATGACCGCAAAAACCGCACCGCCGGAGCGGACGGCAAACATGTCGACCCCGTCGATCGTCTCCGTCTCGCCTAGTTCAACCAGATCATACATCACCGCACGCGAAACCAGCGCCTCCAACCGTCCGCGCACATGCAGATAGGGCTTCAATTCGCGGTTTTCGCCATGAATGACGAAGCGCAGTGCATGCTCCGGCCCTGCTTCGACAACGTCGCCGACATTGGTGCGGAAGGTCAGCACCTGCTCACCCTGTCGTTCCGTCCTATTCATCTCGACGGCGACGAAAGGCGCATCAGTGATGCGAATGCCTACTTTTTCCACAGGAGTTACGAGATAGGTCCTGCCGTCCTCGTCCTTGCGCAGGACCGTGGAAAACAGACGGACCAGCGGCTGCCGGCCGATCGGCGTGCCCATGTAAAACCATGTGCCGTCGGCGCGGATTTCCATGTCGATGTCGCCGCAAAAGGGCGGATTCCACCGGTCAACGGGTGGCAATCCCTTGTTTTGCCCGCCTGCCTGGCCGGCAGCGCGCGTGATCAGCGCCGCAAGGCCTGCCGCGTCGCCGCTCTGATGTATTTGGGCTTCCGCCATCGTTCCGTCCCGTTTGGCCCTATTCTTGCGTATTATAGACCACTGGCTTCACGAGATAGTGCTTCGGCGGCGTCTTGTCAGCCACCGAGCGGAGCTTAGATTGAAAAACAGAGACGGAAAGAGCGCTTTTCGCGATTCGGTACCGTTGCCGGCCACTGGAGACAGATGATGGGTGTGATGAAAACCACAGACGGCGCGGTTGATGAAAGGGCGATCATCGCCGCCGCGGAAAAGGCACTCGGCGAAATCGCCTTGATCCGCAAGGAAGTGGGCAAGGTGATCTTCGGCCAGGAAAGCGTTGTCGAACAGACGCTGCTTGCCGTTCTCTCCGGCGGCCACGCGTTGCTGGTCGGCGTGCCTGGCCTTGCCAAGACCAAGCTGGTCTCTACACTCGGCACGGTGCTGGGGTTGAATTCCAGCCGCATCCAGTTCACCCCCGACCTGATGCCGTCCGATATTCTGGGCTCCGAAGTGATGGACCAGGACGAGAATGGCCGGAGGTCCTTCCGCTTCGTGCCCGGCCCGATCTTCACGCAATTGCTGATGGCCGACGAAATCAACCGCGCCAGCCCGCGCACGCAGTCGGCGCTCTTGCAGGCCATGCAGGAATATCACGTCACGGTCGCCGGCCGGCGCAACGACCTGCCGCAGCCCTTCCATGTGCTGGCGACCCAGAACCCGCTGGAGCAGGAAGGCACCTATCCGCTGCCGGAAGCCCAGCTCGACCGCTTCCTGATGCAGGTGGACGTCGGTTATCCGGAGCTTGCCGCCGAGCGGCAGATCCTGCTCGAAACCACCGGTGTGTACGAGAACGAAGCCCGCGGCGTCATCGATGCCAGCCAGCTTCAAGGTATCCAGCACCTGATCCGGCAAATGCCGGTCAGCGAGAAGGTGGTCGACGCCATCCTGGCGCTGGTCCGCTCCGCCCGCCCCGGCAACGGCAATGCGACGACCGACAAGAATGTCGCCTGGGGGCCCGGTCCGCGCGCCGGCCAGTCGCTGATGCTCTGCGCCCGTGCCCGGGCGCTCTATGATGGCAGGCTCGCGCCCTCCATCGATGATATCATGGCGCTCGCCGAACCCGTTCTGCAGCACCGCATGGCGCTGACATTCGCGGCGCGGGCGGAAGGCATGTCGGTGCGTGACGTCATCACCGGCCTGGTCAAGCAAGCCAAGGGATAATGAATGACGGCCATAGGGCACATCGTCGAGCCGACACCGTCCGGAGAGGTCCTGTCCCGCGCGCAGAGCCGCGCCCGGCTGATCCCGGACTGCATGGTCGAGGCCAAGCGCATCGCCAATACGGTGATCTCCGGCTGGCATGGGCGCCGCAAGCGCGGCATCGGCGAGAATTTCTGGCAGTTCCGGCCCTATAGCGACGGCGAAAGCCTGTCGCGCATCGACTGGCGCCGCTCGGCCCGCGACGACCATACCTATGTGCGCGACCGCGAATGGGAGGCCGCCCACACGATCTGGCTCTGGGCCGACCTCTCGCCCTCGATGATGTACAAGTCGAAATTCGGCACCGTTTCCAAGGAAAGCCGAGCGCTGGTGCTGATGCTGGCACTGGCCGAAATTCTCGCCCGCTCCGGCGAGCGCATCGGCTGTCCCGGTGTCATGGAGCCCGTCTCGGCCCGCAATGCCGCCGAGCGGCTGGCGGCGGCGTTGATGCACACGCCGCTCTCCGGCGGTCTCCCGCAGACGGGCATGATCCGCGCCGTGAGCGACCTTGTGCTGATCGGCGACTTTCTCGATCCCGCCAATACGATCATGGCGCGTCTCGGGCCGCTTGCCCGGCGCGGCATGCGCGGCCATATCGTCGAGATCGCCGATCCGGCGGAGGAGAGCTTTCCCTATGCCGGCCGCACCGAGTTCACCGACCCGGAAACCGGCGAAACACTGACCGCCGGCCGCGCCGAAATCGTCCGCGACGATTACCGCCGCGCCTATCTCGCCCGGCGCGACAGCCTCGGCGAGAGCTTGCGCCATCTCGGCTGGACCTTCACGCCGCATCGAACCGACCACCTCGCCTCCGAAGCGCTGGTCGCGGTCCACATGTATCTCTCCGGCATGCCCGGGCGCGCCACCCATGGAGGCCAGTTGTGAGCTTCCTGCCCTTCGTCTTCGCCAATCCGATGATGCTCGCGGCGCTGGTCGCCCTGCCGGCGATCTGGTGGCTGCTGCGCATGACGCCGCCGAAGCCGATCGTGGAGGTGTTTCCGCCGCTCAGAATTCTCGCAGGCGTGCTGAAGCGGGAGGAGACACCGTCGAAAAGCCCCTGGTGGCTGACGCTGCTGCGCATGCTGATGGCCGCCGCCATCATTTTCGCGATTGCCGATCCGGTGTTCAATCCGCGCTCGAATACGCTCTCGGCCAGCGGTCCGCTGGCGCTCGTCATCGACAATAGCTGGGCAACAGCGACGGACTGGGAGCGCCGGGTGGAAACCGCCGAGGCTCTGATCGACGACGCGGAATCCAGGGATTTGCCGGTCTCGATCGTCTTCACGGCCGACACCGAACATAACGCGGTGCCAGGCTCGGCAGCCACAGCCCGTAATAGGCTGGCGGCCGCCTCACCGCAGCCGTTACGTCCTGACCGGCTGCCTGCGATCAACGCGTTGAAGACTGCTCTCGATGGGACGACGCCCGGCACACTGGCCTTCCTCACCGACGGCATGGAGGCCGGCGACGACAAGGTGATGACCGAGCTTGCGGCTCTTGCGCCCGCCAACTTCCGCCTGATCGAAGGCAGCGGCGATCAGGCCGTGGCCATCACCAACTCCGCCAACGACGCAGATTCCATGGTGATCAGCGCCAGCCGCCTGGATACCGCCAGCGCGCGCACGCTGCCGATCAGCGCCTATGACACGCGTGGACGGGCGATCGCCAACGGCTCGCTGTCCTTCGCAGCCGGCGAAGGTGTGGCCAAGGGAACGCTCGCCGCCCCCTTCGAACTGCGCAACGATTTCGCCCGCATCGCCATCGACGGCGCGGCGACCGCCGGCGGCGCCTTCCTGCTCGATGACGGCTTCCGTCGTCGCCGCGTGGCGCTCTTGAGCGGCGAGGCCCGCGACCAGTCGCAGCCGCTTTTGTCGCCGCTCTACTACATCAACCGGGCGCTGGCGCCCTATGCCGATCTCGTCCAGCCGAACGAAGCCGATCTGGCCGTCGCGATCCCGGATCTTCTGGCGCAGAAGCCGTCCATGCTGATCATGGCCGACATCGGCCGCCTGCCGGACGAGACCTATGCGCCGGTGACCAAGTGGATCGAGAACGGCGGCACGCTGATCCGTTTCGCCGGGCCGCGCCTTGCCGCCGCGCCCGCCGACGATCCGCTGGTGCCCGTCACCCTGCGTCAGGGCGAACGCGCGCTCGGCGGCGCCCTGTCCTGGTCGCAACCGCAACCGCTGGCCGACTATCCGGCGCTCAGCCCGTTCGCCGGCATGCCGCGGCCCGAGGGAATCCTCGTCAAGCGGCAGGTGCTCGCCGAACCGACCGCCGATCTCTCATCACGCACCTGGGCGAGCCTCGCCGACGGCACGCCGCTTGTCACGACAAAGGCGCAAGGGGCTGGCCGCATCATCCTGTTCCATGTCAGCGCCGAGGCGACCTGGTCGAACCTGCCGATCTCCGGCGATTTCGTCGAGATGCTGCGCCGGAGCGTGCAACTGTCGCGCAGCGGCGGGGTGGCGAGCGAAGGTGCTGCGCAGGGCCAGACGCTCACGCCCTACCGCCTGCTGAATGCCGACGGCGTGCTGATCAGCGAAACCGGCCGGGCGCGGCCGCTGGAAATCACGGCGGGCAAGCTGCCAGTCTCCAACGCCGAAAACCCGCCCGGTCTCTACGGCTCGGAAGAAGGGTTCACGGCTCTCAACCTCCTGCCCCGCGACACGCAGTTGAAGCCGATCGACGCGACCGGCCTGCCAATGGCCTACACCGCCGAACCGCTGATCGGCGCGGAAGCCTGGTCGCTGAAACCGTCGCTGTTTGCCGCCGCCCTCATTCTGCTGCTCATCGACACTGCCCTCGTCCTCTTCATGGGTGGGGCCTTTGCCCGATTGAGAATGCCGGCGGCCGTGGCAATCATGATCGCGTTGGCCGCAGGTTGCCTTGTTGCAATGCCCGGCCAGTCGCTTGCCGACGACAGCAGGCCCGGCGACGAGACGATTCTCGGGCGGCTCGACAGGACCCATCTGGCCTATGTCGTCACCGGCGAGGCCGAGGTCGATCGCCTTTCCGAACGCGGACTGGCCGGCCTCACCGAATTCCTGACCTATCGCACGACGCTCGAACCAGCCCCGCCCGTCGGGCTCGACATCGCTTCGGACGAGTTGTCGTTCTACTCGCTGATCTACTGGCCGATCTCCGCCAACGCGCCGATGCCGAGCCCGCAGGCGATCAGCCGCATCGATGCCTATATGCGCGCCGGCGGCACGGTTCTCTTCGACACGCGCGACCAGTTCTCCTCGCTTGGAACGAGCTCCGGCACCAGTCCGAATTCTGAGCGGCTGCAAGCGATCCTCGGCGATCTCGACATTCCGCCGCTGGAGCCTGTCCCGACCGACAATGTGCTGACCAAATCTTTTTATCTCCTGTCGAATTTCCCGGGCCGCTACAACGGCAGCCCGCTCTGGATCGAAGCACAGCCGGACAACGGCTCGCAGCCGACCGGCAGGCCGGCCCGCTCGGGCGACGGCGTTTCGCCAATCATGATCACCGGCAACGACTTCGCCGGCGCCTGGGCGATCGACAGCAATGGCGCGCCGCTTCTGCCGACCGTGCCGCCGGACGAGCAGCAGCGGGAATATGCCTACCGCTCCGGCGTGAATATCATGATGTATATGCTGACCGGCAACTACAAGGCCGATCAGGTGCACATCCCGGCCTTGCTAGAGCGGCTTGGCCAGTGAGGGCGCGCGGATGACACTCGATTTCTCGCCGCTCCTTCCTTGGCCGTTCATCGCCGTCCTCGCGCTGATCGCCGCTCTCCTGTCGGCCCTCGGGTTCTGGCGCGGCGTGCGCGGTGCGGCGTTCCGCACGGCGGCGCTTGCGGCGCTGGTGCTTGCGATCGCCAATCCGGTTTTCTTTCAGGAAGAGCGCGAACAGCTGTCCACCATCGTCGGCGTCGTCGTCGACCGCAGTCAGAGCCAGGGCAATGCCGGCCGGCGTGAAATGACCGATGCGGCGCTGGCGGCGCTCAAGCAGCGGCTAGCGAAATTCCCGCAAATCGAGGCCCGCATCGTCGAGGCGGCCGATGACGAGGACACCGAAACGCCCTCGACAAAGCTCTTCACGGCGCTGCAGACGGCGCTTGCCGATGTGCCGCCCGCCCGCGTCGGCGGCGCGGTCTTCATCACGGATGGCCAGATCCACGACGTGCCCGATATCAACCAGCCGCTCGGCTTCGATGCGCCGGTCCATGGCCTGATCACGGGCAAGCCGGACGAGTTCGACCGTCGCATCGAAGTGGTCAGCGGCCCGCGCTTCGGCATTGTCGGCGAGGAACAGAAAGTTACCTTCCGCATTGCTGACGACGGCGCAGCACCCGGCGGTACCGCCGAAGTGACTATCAGCCTCAACGGCAACGAGATCGCCAGGGAAATGGCCGAACCCGGCACCGACGTGCCGTTCACCTTCACCGTCCCGCGCGGCGGCAACAATATCCTCGAATTTGCCGTCGCCACGGTCCCGGGGGAAGTGACGGACGCCAACAACCGCGCCGTTCACGTCATCGACGGCATTCGCGAGAACCTGCGGGTGCTTCTGGTTTCGGGTGAACCGCATGCCGGCGAGCGCGCCTGGCGCAATCTTTTGAAGTCCGACGCTGCCGTCGATCTCGTGCATTTCACCATTCTCAGACCGCCGGAAAAGCAGGATGGCACGCCGATCAATGAACTCTCCCTGATCGCCTTTCCGACCCGCGAGCTTTTCGTCGAAAAGATCAAGGAATTCGACCTGATCATCTTCGACCGTTACCAGCATCGAGGCGTCCTGCCGATCCTCTACTATGACAATATCGCGCAATATGTGGAAAACGGCGGCGCGCTGCTGATCGCCGCCGGGCCAGAGCACGCGGGCGATGATTCGATCGCGACGACACCCCTTTCGGCTGTTCTCCCCGCCAATCCGACCGGCTACGTGAACGAGAAGGCCTTTTATCCGCGTCTTTCGGACGAGGGAAAGAAGCATCCCGTGACGCGCGGGCTGGAAGGAGCCGACAGCGAGCCGCCGCATTGGGGCCGCTGGTTCCGCACGGTGGATGTCGACCGACCGCTCGGCCAGACCGTGATGCAGGCAGCCGACGGCAAGCCGCTACTTGTGCTCAACCGGGTCGGCAAGGGCCGTGTCGCCATGCTGCTCTCCGACCAGGGCTGGCTCTGGGCGCGCGGCTTCGAAGGCGGCGGCCCAAGCGTTTCGCTCTATCGCCGCACTGCCCACTGGCTGATGCAGGAACCGGCGCTGGAGGAAGAAGCGCTGACGGCGCATGCCAGCGGCCGAACGCTGGAAATCGCCCGGCAGACGATCGCCGGCGATCCGGGCATGGCGACGCTGACCTATCCTTCGGGCAAGACGGAAGAGGTTGCGCTCAAGGAGGCCGAGCCCGGTCTCTACAAGGCCAGTGTTCGCACGACGGAAACCGGCCTGTTCGAAGTGAACAACGGCGAACTCAACACGCTGGTGCATGTCGGCAGCGTCGATGCGCCGGAGTTCAAGGCAACGATCTCGACAACGGAATTGCTCACCCCCTGGGCGGAGAAGACCAAGGGACTGGTGCGTCGTCTCGCCGACGCCGACGGTCCGGTGGACCTGCCGCCGATCCTGCCGGTGCGCGGCACGGTCCGCGTCGCCGATGATCAGCGCATGTCTCTGCGCATGACCGACGAGACAGTGCTGAAGGGCATCAATTCGCTGTCGCTGTTTGCCGGTTTCCTCGGCCTTGCCGCCCTGCTCTTCGTGCTCTCCGCCACCTGGCACCGAGAGGGACGGTGAGCGTCAGCGAAGCGGACGTGGCTAGCCACCGACAGTCTTCGTCGCGAGTGCCACGTGCTGCGGGCCTTTTTACTGGGCGGCGATCTTGGGCGTCGGCCATTCCTGGGATTGGCTGAAGACCTCCCGGATCTGATCACGCAACCAGACACTCGCCGCATCCTTGCCGGCATGCGCAGGCCAGACGAGGGTCACGGGCGGGAAGCGCAGGTCGATCGGAACGGGGCTGATGACCAGCCCCATGAGAGACGCGTATCGGCGGGCGATCCGGGCGGAGATGGTGGCGATCACCGGACTGGCCTTTGCCGTCGACAGGATTGACATGAAATCAGGCCCGGCGGCAACGACATTGAGGTCCGCTCCTGCAAATTCGAGCGCGTCTTCCACGCAGCCGTGAAGGCTCTCGCTCTGCGAGATGACCGCGTGATCGGCAGCGAGATAGTCGTCCAGGCCGACGGGAACGCCGAGCGAAAGCAAAGCGGGGTTGTAGCAACATTGCACATCCGCCTCGTACAGCACCTCCGAAACCTGGCGCGTGGCGCGCGAATAGGTGCAGCCGATCGCCATGTCGAGCGCGCCACTATCGATCATCGCATCGACCTGATCCGGCAGACAACCGCGTGCGAGAATCCGCACCCCGGGCGCAAGCTTGCGCAGCCGTGCCGTCAGATCCGGCAAAAGCAGAAGCTGCACCTCGGCTGACATGCCCAAGCGAAACACTCGGCTTTCTGTTGCCGGATCGAAGACATCGGCAGAAAGAAGAGCTGCCTGCGCCTGTCTCAAGGCGTTGCGTATCGGCCCCGCCAGCGTGCGGGCGCGCGCCGTTGGCTGCATGGTCTGGCCGACGCGAATGAAAAGCTCGTCCTCGAACAGCATGCGCAAGGTCGAGATATTATGGCTCATTGCCGGCTGGCCGATCTTCAGCCGCCGCGCAGCACGCGTGACGCTCCCCTCCTCCATCATCGCATCGAAGGCAATGAGGAGGTTGAGATCGAAGGTCCGCAAATTGAAATGATCGATAGATTGCATGACCAGTATCGATTTGATTGCTGATGGTCGCATAGTTACGTTTTCGGCAGGTGCTTGCAAGGCCCCTTCACGATATCTTGCTCAAGGAGTTCCACCATGCCGACCCGCCGCTCGGTCCTCAAGGCAACAGCCACCACCCTTCTCGCCGCCGCCTCTTCCGCGGCGCTTCCCGATCTCGCCTTTTCCAAAGCGCCGCTGAAAGGCGGCCAGGCGCCTGGCTACTACCGCCTGAAGGTCGGAGCCTACGAAGTTACCGCGCTTTCGGATGGAACCGTCGCCCTTCCGCTTGCAAAACTCTATGCCAACACGACTGTCGACCATGCGGAAGCAGCGCTCGCTGCCGCATTCCAGGGGGCCGCGTCGGAAACGTCGGTCAACGCCTATCTCGTCAATACCGGCGAACGGCTGGTCCTGATCGACGCCGGTACGGGCACCTTTCTCGGCCCGACGCTTGGCAGGTTGGTCGCCAACATCCAATCCTCGGGTTACAAGCCGGAAGAGATCGATGATGTCATCCTGACCCATGTCCATACGGATCATTCCGGTGGTCTTGTCGCCGAGGGCAAGCGCGTCTTTGCCAATGCCATCGTCCGCGTCAACCGTCGCGAAGCCGAATTCTGGCTCGATCCGAACGAGGAAAAGAAGGCGACGGCAGCCGTGAAGGAGCAATTCGCCCAGGCGCGCGCCTGCCTCACGCCTTACATCGAGGCGGAAAAATTCGAGATCTTCGGCGACGATGCCGAGGTCGTGCCGGGCTTCGCCTCCCTGCTCAGGGCCGGCCATACGCCGGGCCACAGCGCGATCGTGATCGAAAGCGAAGGCCAGAAGCTGATGTTCTGGGGAGATGTCACGCACGGCGACGTCCTACAGTTCGATGAGCCCGATGTGGCGATCGCCTTCGACGTCAACCAAGAGATGGCGGTTGCTGCGCGCAAGCTGGCATTCGAGCACGCCGCCGACGGCGCCTACCTGGTTGCCGGCGCCCATATCGCATTTCCCGGCATAGGCCATCTGCGCCGGGACGACACGAATTACGGTTGGGTCCCGCTGAACTACAGCCTTTAACACCAGCAAGGGGGCGTCATCGCCCCCTTCGCTTTTCCGGGTGATCATCCGTGCCAGCGAATTTCGCCCTTCAGCCGCGCGTGCACATCCTCTCCCATCGGCACGACGAGGACCCGGTTCGGATCGACCGGTCCCGGGAAAGTCAGCGCCGCATAGGCCACCTTCTCGAACCCGAGCGGCTGGTAATAGGGCGGATCGCCGACCAGGATGACGCCTTCCGAGCCCTTGCGCCGCGCCGCTTCGACGGCGATGCGGACCAGTTCCCGGCCGATGCCGCGGTTCTTGTGCGAGGGCCGTACGGCAAGCGGCCCGAGCAGATGGCCCTTGACGGAACCGGCAAGAACCGGGGTCATCCGCACCGAAGCGATGGTTTCGCCGTCGTCGGCGCAGACGAAGGACAGCGACAGGTCGTGCGGTCCCTGCTCGCGGATACGCGCGGCGGCGCGGGCGAACCGGCCGGGACCGAAGGCTTCTTCATTGATGATTTCAATTGCTGCGTCATGGGACGCGTCTTCGGTCAAATAGACGAGGTCGTGCTTTTTCATAAACATCAGAAAACCGTGCATGCGAGACGTATAGGGGTGATGGCTACGCCCAAGGCGTTTTCGGCATCAGCGTCGTCGCGGGTTTCCTGGAAAGAACATCGAATGTGAATCCGGTTGCATGAAAAAGGCTGGGAGGCCCGATAGCAGAAAAACGCCCGCTGTCAAAGCCCAAAACGCACTGTTCAGCATTTGCAGGCTAATGTGCGCCGCCACGACAGGCTATCTACAGGGCAACCAATACACGAACAGGCGGCACCCCCGCCGCAGGAGATCGATGATGGGCATGCTGGTTCACGGCGTCTGGCACGACGTCTGGTACGACACCAAGGAAACGAAGGGCCACTTCAAGCGCGCCGCCGCGCAGTTCCGCAACTGGATCACCGCAGACGGCTCGGCCGGCCCATCCGGCGATGGCAGCTTCAAGGCCGAGGCCGGGCGTTACCACCTTTATGTGTCGCTGGCCTGCCCCTGGGCGCACCGCACGCTGATCTTTCGCAAGCTGAAAAAACTCGAAGACCTGATCTCGGTCTCGATCGTCGATCCGCTGATGCTGTCGAAAGGCTGGGAGTTCAAGAACGAGATCGGCGGCACCGTCGACCATCTGTTCGGCTCGGAAGCGCTCTGGCAGGTCTATGTGAAGGCCGATCCGCACTACTCCGGCCGGGTCACGGTTCCTGTCCTCTGGGACAAGAAGCAGAACAAGATGGTCTCGAACGAGTCCTCTGAAATCATCCGCATGTTCAATTCGGCCTTCGACGGGCTGACGGGCTCGAAGGACGACTTCTATCCCGAGCAACTTCGAAGCGAGATCGATGACCTGAATGAGCGCATCTACAATGCGGTGAACAACGGCGTCTACAAGGCTGGCTTCGCCACGACGCAGGAAGCCTATGCGGAAAACGTCACGGTCCTGTTCAAGGTGCTGGACGAACTGGAAGAGCGCCTTTCCACCCGCCGTTATCTTACCGGTGACAGGATCACCGAGGCCGACTGGCGGCTGTTCACGACGCTGGTGCGTTTCGACCCGGTCTATGTCGGCCATTTCAAGTGCAACATCCGCCGCATCGCCGATTACACGAACTTGCAGGGCTATCTGCAGGATCTCTATCAGGTTTCCGGCGTCGCCGAGACGGTCAACCTGCGCCATATCAAGGAACATTATTACCGCAGCCACACGATGATCAATCCGACCGGCGTCGTCCCGGCCGGTCCGGAGCTTGATCTCGACATGGAACATGAACGCGAGAAACTGGCGGCCTGATTCTACCAGAAATCCGCTGGCGGCATTTGACCCGAAAGTTCCGCCAGTCGCCGGTGCGTGGCAGCCGTCGTATCCTTGGGAAGATCGTCGAGCGCGAAAAAGCCGGTCTCGACGATCTCCAGGTCCGGTTTGCGCGGCGCCGTCTGGCGGACATTGCGGCAGCGATAGAAGAGCACATGATCCCGCTTGCTCGTCAACCGATTGAAATAGACATGAAACAACTCAGGCGGATCGGTCAGTTCCAGATTGCCTTCCTCGCGCAACTCCTTGACCAGCGCCTCGAAAGCTGTTTCGTGCCGCTCCAGCCCACCGCCCGGCATGTGCCAGCCAGGCACGTAGGAGTGCCTGACCAGGAAAACCCGGCCATCGTCGTCAAAACAGGCGGCACGCACACCCATTGTCATGCCCCGCGCGAAGGCGAAATAGCCGTGAATCAGACGGGTAACGAGCCGCGTCTTCCAGCTGCGCATTTCCGGCGGCGGTTCCGTCATGCCGATCCGGTTCCTTTCATCAGTGTCTGGCCGAGGATAAAGCGCCCCGACTGATTCCCCTTTTCGGGAATATGCGCTAGGTACAAATTATGTTCAAACTCGCGCATATTTCCGACATTCATCTCGGGCCCCTGCCGGATCTTTCGTACCGTGAACTCGCATCGAAACGCATCACCGGCTTCGTCAACTGGCACCGCAACCGACGCAACCATCTGGTCGGCAACACGCTCAATCTGCTCATGGACGAGATCGAGCGTGTCGATCCGGACCACCTGGCGATCACCGGCGACCTGGTCAACCTCGCCTCCTCGCGTGAAATCGAGATCATGACCGAGTGGCTGAAGGAAGCCGGCGACCCGGAAAACATCTCGATCGTCCCCGGCAACCACGATGCCTATGTGCCGGGCGCCTACGAAAAGACCACCAAGGCCTGGTACCCCTATATGCGCGGCGAACGGGGACCGACGGAGTGGAACGAGGATTTCCGCTGCTATCCCTATCTGCGCGTCCGCGGCCAGGTGGCATTGATCGGCTGCTCGACCGCCGTCGCCACGCCTCCCTTCGCCGCCAGCGGTTATTTCGGCAGCCGCCAGGCGCGCGAAACCGTCAATCTCTTGCGCGCCGCGGGTGAAGCCGGGCTGTTCCGCGTGGTGATGATCCACCATCCGCCGATTCGCGGCGCGACCTCGATGTACAAGCGCATGCTCGGCATCCGAAGGTTTGCCGCAACGATTTCCGCCGGCGGCGCCGAGCTGGTGCTGCACGGACACACGCATCTGAACACGGTTTATTCCCTGAAGGGTCAGATCAAACCAGTGCCCGTCGTCGGTATCGCTTCGGCATCTCAAGGTCGTGGCGGCAAGAAACCGCCGGCGGGGTTCAACCTGTTTTTCATCTCGGGAAGCCCGGGGCACTGGAACCTGGTGCGCGAACGGTTTGAACTGACCATGGATGGCCATTCGGTGACGCTGGTCGAAACCACGCGCTTCTGATCCCGCAAGCGTTATCGTTACTCGCCAAAATGCCAAAAAACGCTATGCTTGGGGAAATATTCGGCGTTCGTCATCCGTCACATAGGACTGATCGGAAGACAGGACCGCTGGCGCCATCACAGACGTCACGCAATCCGGTTTCCGGGAGCAGTTTCAAAGCCAGGAGATGACCATGATCAATCGCAAGACCGCACTGATTGCCCTGTTTTCTGCCGTGTGCGCCTTTACACTTGGCCAAAGGGCCTGGGCCGCCGGTGAGGACACCACGACTCCTCCGGAAAAGACCCAGACCTCCACGGAATGCAAGGACGGAAAGGTCTGGGACAAGGAAAAGAAGGAATGCGTCGATGCCAAGAAGAGCGGGCTTGACGACGACATCCTGTTCAAGGCGGCACGCGAACTTGCCTATGCCGGCCAGTATGAAAACTCGCTGAAGGTTCTCGACGCCGTCAAGGACCAGGACAGCGCCCGCATCCTGAACTACCGCGGCTATGCCAACCGCAAGGCCGGGCGCATGGAGCTTGGCATGAGCTATTACAAGCGGGCGCTGCAGGCCGACGAAAACTACATCCTTGCCCGCTCCTACATGGGCCAGGCTTTGGTTGAACAGGGACAGATCGAAGAGGCAAAGGCACAGTTGATCGAGATTCGCGACCGCGGCGGCGAAAACACCTGGGCCTACCGCGCCCTCTTGGAAACGCTGGGCGGCGTTCGCCACTACTGATCATGCTCCGGCCGGGCGGCCTGGTTGCCCGGCCTTTCATCTGGCATTGGGAAAATGCCTTTGAAGCGGCAAAATATGCGCTCCCCGACGGCTGCCGACTTGCAGACCATGGGTCAAATGTTTCATATCAACCGGCGTGTATTTTCGACCCGGAACGAATAAAATCCCGTTCCGGAACGTTTCTTTGGAAGAGCAATGCGTCCAGCGGCAGAATCGAACGAATTCAGACGGGACTTGGTCAGTGTTCTGCCCAAGTTGCGCCGTTTCGCAATGACACTGACGCGCAATGCCGCCGATGCCGATGATCTGGTTCAGGAGGTCTGCGAGCGGGCGATCACCCGCAACCACCTTTGGAACGGCGAAGGGCGGCTGGAAAGCTGGATATACGCAATGACACGCAATCTGTGGATCGACGAAATCAGGAAGCGCAAGGTCCGCACCGGCGGCGGCACCGTCGATGCCTCCGAGCAGGACGAGTTGTCGATCGAGGCATCCGGCGAAAAGGCCGTTTACGCCAATCAGTTACACAAGATGATTCTGTCCATGCCGGAAGGGCTGGCGAGCGTCTTCGTGCTGGTGAATGTCGAAGGACACAGCTACCGCGAAGCCGCTGATATTTTGAAGATCCCGATCGGGACAGTGATGAGCAGGCTTTCGACGGCACGCATGCGTCTGGCCGCAATGATTACAGAGACGACGGAAAGGAGGGCCTGAACGTTGCAAAGCACGAAAGGGCTCGCGCTCGAAGTTCGTCTGTCGGCCTATCTCGACGGCGAAGTAAGCGAAGCGGAACGCAAGGAACTGGAACAGTTGGTGGCGCGCGACGACGAAGCCCGACTGCTTCTTGAAATGCTGAAATCCGGAAATGCCTTTGGCAACAAGGCGTTCGAAGAGTTTCTGCACGATCCGGTTCCGCTGTCGCTGGTGCGTCGGATCAAGCAAGGCCCGGGCGTCAATCCGAAAGCCGAGCGTGTCGTCAACGCCGCACCGCGCCAGGCGAAGGTCCGGCTCTGGCCGCGCGCGCTTGCCGCGTCGATCGCCTTGCTGCTGGTCGGCAGCTCAACCGGCTACCTTATCGGCAGGACCAGCAATGACGGCGCCCCGTCGATGAACGTGGCCGCAGCCCGCACCTGGCTCGACGACATCGCCGACTATCACCGTATTTATTCGCGGCAAACGGCGGAACATCTCGTTGAAGTGCCAGCCTCGGGCGACGCCAGGATCGAGAGCTGGCTTGCATCGAGCGTCGGCGTGAACTTCTCTCTGCCAGACCTGAGCGCGCGCGGCCTGACCTTCGAAGGCGCTCGACTGCTCGTCGCAGGTGGAAAGCCGGTGGCGCAGCTGATGTACAAGAACGAGGACGGCGACGTCTTCGCCATCTGTTTCCTGAAAAGCAAACCCGGCACATCCGACGGGAAGATGACGGAAAGCATACGCGACGATATCGCGATGATTTCCTGGCAGAAGAGCGGCGCGTCCTATGTGGTCGTTGGCCCGTCGGCCGACGCCAATCTGCAGCAGCTCGCCGATACTGTTTCGACAATGATCTGACGGCATCCCAGACATCACCGCAGCGCGAGTACCGGATACCGCGTCCGGGTGGGCGGGGTTTCCCGCTTGCCACCCCCTGGTATCGGGTCCATTATCTGTCGTGGTAGGAGTTGCCGCCACGCTCAAGGGAGCCCGTTGGCGAATGGCTCTTGAGGCGTGCGGCGATGAACTGCGTTCAATGCGGTTGTGAACTCCGAACCGGATTTGCCTTTTGCCCGAACTGTGGAGCAAAGCAGCCGAGACCTTGCCCTGAATGCGGCTATCTCTGCCTGCCGGATTTTGCCTTCTGCCCGCAATGCGGCACGGAGGTCACCGCCCGGCCGGCAACGGATAAACCGCGGCAATCCCATCCCCACCCGTCACCGATAGCCGCCGTGGGCACGGAAGCCTCGCCGGAGCCGTCCGGAGCCGACAAGCACGCCGATGCCGACCGGCGCACCGTCACGGTGCTCTTCGCCGATCTTTGCAACTTCACCACGCTGAGCGAACACACCGACCCTGAACTGCTCCAGACGCTGCAGAACGAACTGTTCGAGGAACTGACCGAGGCGGTGCAGACATTTGGCGGGTTTGTCGACAAGTTTATCGGCGATGCCCTGCTCGCCCTGTTCGGCGCGCCGCAGGCGCATGAAGACGACCCGGAACGGGCATTGCACAGCGCGCTCGAAATGACCCGCCGGGTGGCGCGCATCGCCGAACGGTGGCGCAACCGCGTCAGCCTGCCGCTTGCCCTGCATATCGGCGTGAACACCGGACCGGTGGTGGCCGGGGGCGTCGGCGCCGGCAATACCAAGACCTATTCGGTGACCGGCGATACCGTCAACACTGCGCAGCGCCTGCAATCGATGGCGGAACCGGGCGACATCCTCGTCGGCCCCGTTACCCACCGCCTCACCCGGCATGCCTTTTCCTTCAGCTCGCTCGGCACGCTGCCATTGCGCGGCAAGACCGAGGGTGTGCTGGTGCATCGGCTGATCGGCCGCATCGAGGCCGCGGCCAGTCCGCGCGGGCTGTCCACACTCGGGCTCAGCGCGCAGATGGTTGGTCGCGATGCGGAACTCGGCAGTCTGCTGCGCTGCCTCGATGCCGCTTGCGCAGGGGTTACGCAATTCGTACGGCTGACTGCTGAAGCCGGCGCCGGCAAGACGCGCCTGGTCACCGAATTCCTTGGCAGGGTGCGGAGCGAACCCCGTTTTGCCGATGTTGTCGTGCGTCAGGCGGCCTGCTCCTCTTTCGGCGAGCCATCATACGGCACACTCGCCGCGATCGTGCGGTGCGCCTACGAGATCGGTGCGAACGACAGCACGGACGACGCGCGCCGCCAACTCTCCAGCGGCCTCGACGCGCTCGACCTGGCGGCCGCGGACAGGGAGCGATTGATCCCGCTCTTCCTGTGTATTCTCGGTTTCGGCGATCCCGGCGGCATGCTCAAACACCTCGAGCCCGAGCAACTGCGGCGGCAGATTTTCTACGCCATCCGCACCATCCTCGAGCGCCGGCTCGAACGGGCACCGCTGCTTCTGGTGATCGAAGACCTGCATTGGGCCGACGCCGCCTCCCTTGAGACCTTGCGTTTTGCCATGGACCGGCTGGAGCGCAACCGGCTGATGCTGCTGACCACTCATAGGCCCGCATTCGAAACCGACAGGCTGAATTCTGCCAAGGCCAGCCTGACGATGCTGCGTCTCCCTCCCCTTTCCTCCTCCGACGGACATGACCTGCTTTCCGCCCTCTTTGGTACGGGCGGACTACCGGCACGGCTCTGCGACCGGATCGTCGAGCGCGCCGGCGGAAACCCCCTCTTTATCGAGGAGATCGTACGCAGCCTGATCGAAGTCGGCGGATTGCGGCGCAGCGGCGCACGCTGGGAAGCAACCGCCGAGGCGGCCACGGCCGACATTCCCCTCAACGTTCAGGCGATCATGCTGGCAAGGATCGACCGGCTGCCGCCGCCCATGCGCAAGCTCGCCCAGACGGCAGCGGTCATCGGTACACGATTCGATACATCGGTCCTCGAAGCCGTCTTCTCCGATTCGACCGAGATTGAAACGGGTCTCGATCACCTGTGCGAGGCGGAAATCATCGAGGAGGTGGCCGGCGGGACCACGACCTCGGCGCCCTCCTATGGCTTTCGCCAGACGATGCTCCATGAGTTGGTCTACGACAACCTGCTCCTGAAACGGCGTACCGAATTGCACGGGCTCATCGGCGAGACCCTCGAACGGCGATATGGCAAGGACCCGGACCGGCTTGAGGATCTCGCCCTGCTTGGCCATCACTTCGGACGCTCTGCGCAGAAACAGAAGGGAGCCAGCTATCTGATGGCCGCCGGCGACCGAGCTCGCATGGCCTATGCGAATGACGACGCGCTCCGCTTCTACCGCGGGGCGCTTGACGCGCTTGACGATCACCGTGACGGCGCCTGGATCGTACTCTGTGAGCGGATTGCAGATCTTTGCGGGCCGGCCGGCCAACGCGACAGGGCGATGGAATTTTACGGCACCGCGCTCAAGGCGCACCAGGACGCGGCCGATCGCACGGCGGCGGCACGGATATCACGCAAACTCGGCCGGCTGCTCTTCGATTCCGGCAATCGCGAGGCCGCGCGCAGCCGTTTTGCCGAGGCCGCTGCATTGCTGGAGGGCGCAAACGCCCCTATCGAACAGGCGCATCTGTTACAGGAACAGGGTCACCTCGCCTTCCGCACCGGTGACTATGCCAGCGCCATCAAATGGGCTGACGAGGCTTTGCGCTGCGCCGAACGGCTGCCGCCGCAACAGGACAGCGGGGAAACCACAAACGAAGCCACACTGGCGATCGCGCAGGCGCTCAATACCAAAGGGACGGCGCTCGCACGGCTTGGAAAGACAAGGGAGGCCGTCACGGAAGTCGAGCGCAGCGTCGAGGCAGCGCTCCGCTGCGGCCAGCTCAATGCCGCCTGTCGCGGATATACCAATCTCGGCGTGCTTTACACGATCATCGATCCAGCGCTCGCCATCGAGATTTGCGCACGCGGCTACGAGATGGCGAAACGGATCGGCGATTTCGGCTTCCAGGCGCGGCTGCTGACGAACATCGCCGTCGCCTACTGCACCTTCACCGATCGCTGCGCACGGGAGGGCATGCCAGCGGTTCACAAAGCGCTGGCGATCGACCGGGCGCTCGACCAGCGGGACCATCTGCCGGTGCCGCTCTTGGTGCTCGCACAGATCTATCAATGCCACGGCCAGCCGGACCTTGCCCGGCACCATTACATTGAGGCGCTCGAGGCCGCTCGTGATACCGGAGAGGCGCAATTGCTCTTTCCGTGCTATGATGGCCTGGCAACGCTCAGCCTCGACGCCAACGACATGGAAGAGGCGGAACGCTACTTCGATTTGGCGCAGGATATCTGCGCCCGGCACGATATCGATCCCAAGACACTGGTGATACTGCCGTTTCTTGACTAGCGGAGGAAATCAGCAATGGACCACCACCATAGCCAAAGCCCGTTGAAACCCGGCGACCGCGCACCGAATGTGGTGCTTGACGCAATCACTCACGGCGGCAAGATCGCCATCGACGACTTTCGTGGCCGCAGACCGGTCCTTGTCGGATTGTTTCGCGGCCTGCACTGCGCGTTCTGCCGCCGCCAGATCGCGGCGATGGCGGAACTCGAGACGCCCCTGCGCGACCAAGGCATCGACAGCCTGACAGTCGTCAACACACCGACCGAGCGCGCACGGCTCTATTTCCGCTACCATCCGATACCCAATCTGCTCGCCGCGTCCGATCCCGAACGGGTGTCGCATCGCGCCTTCGGCCTGCCCAATCTCGAATTCACCGAGGACGAGAACAAATGGCCGTACAAGGTCGGCATGGGCACGATGATGAGCATGCGCGTCGATCTCCCCGGCGAACTGCCCGAGCCGATGGACCCGATGGCCGCGTCCGAATTTCTCGACAAGCTGGACGGATACGAAGTCACAGATGAAGACCGTCAGATGAAGGCCGACGGATACGGCCAGCTGACAGGGGAGTTCCTTCTCGACAGGGACGGCATCGTCCGCTGGTGCTTCACCGAAGTCCCCGACGAGGGGCGCTACCTGTTCACAAGCCCCAGCCGGCAGGAACTGATGTCCGCCGCAGCTCAGCTTGCCGCATAGAGCGGAAGCCCCAGGGCACGATTCCCCAAACCGGAACAGATTTGGGGAATCGCTTGAAAGTTCACTTTCACGCGATCAAGACACGCGGATGGCGCAACCCGCATTTGTGCTCACAGTGGATCGGCGCTATCAGCACAGAAACAAGCCAAAAAGCGTGTATTTCACAAAATTTCTCGCCATGGTTTTAACGCTTTATTAAAACAATTTATTAACCACAAATCGCTAATGTACCGGTTCAGCAAGACAACTGGACACACAGCGCCGATTTTTGGCCTGCTGCCATGAAGGCACGCCCGACCCCCGGCCAGCTCCGGATGTCTTCGACATTCTCATCCCATTTGAAAACGTCGCTGGTGCTCATTTCGTGACCCCGGCCAGCAGAGGACTCAAAATGAAATCCGCACTGCGTTTTGGTATCGGCATGCGCCTTGGCATCGGCTTCGGCTTTCTCGTTCTGCTGATGCTTATTCTCACCCAGCAATCCGTTTCCAAGGTCAACGCGATCAACAGCGATCTCGCCGAGGTCAATGACGTCAACAGCGTCAAGCAGCGTTTCGCCATCAATTTCCGCGGCAGCGTCCATGATCGCGCCATCGCCATCCGCGACGTGACGCTGGTCGAGACGGCCGAGGAGCGCCACACGGCCGTTGCGTTGATTGCCAAGCTTGCCGACGCCTATGCCGTCAATGAAGCGAAGATGAAGGATATGATCGCCGCCGGCGCGTCCGATCAGGAAAAGACCATCCTTGCAGAAATCGCCGACATCCAGTCGAAGACCAACCCGCTCGTCGCGGACATTATTGCGCTGGAAGACAAGGGCGACAAGGCTGCCGCCAAAAAGATCCTGCTGGAGCAGGCGCGCCCGCTCTTCGTTTCATGGCTGGGTGCCATCAACAAGTTCATCGACTACCAGGAAGCACTCAACAAGTCCGTCGGCAGCGACGTCCGCACGACGGCGAGCGGCTTCGAAATGCTGGCGCTCGGTTCGCTGGCCGGGGCGGTGATTCTTGCAATCATCGCCGCCTACGTCGCCAGCCGGTCGATCACTGGGCCGATGGCCAAGCTGCAGGCGGCGCTTCGCCAGATGGCTGAAGGCAAGCTGGACAGCGATCAGGCACTCGATGCCCGCCGCGACGAGATCGGTGATCTGGCCCGTGCAGTCGGCGCCGTCCGCGATGCCGTCGGCGCGCAGGCAGCACGTCAGGCGGAAAGCGATGCGGAACGGACCGCCGCCGAGCGCGCCCAGATGGAACAGGCGGCCCGCCAGCGCGATGCCGAAGCAGCCCAGACGAACCATGCTGTTGCCCAGCTCGGTCAGGCGCTGGAAGAGATGGCGAACGGCAATCTCGAATTCCGCCTTACCCAATCCTTCGGTTCGGCGCTGGACGAACTGCGTGTCAACTTCAACAACTCGGTTGAAAAACTGCATGCGGCCCTGAAGGCGATCGGCGGCAACGCCTTCTCCATCGACGCCGGTGCCCGCGAAATCAGCGGTGCCGCCAACGATCTGGCCCGCCGTACGGAACAGCAGGCTGCGTCGATCGAACAGACCGCTGCGGCGCTCGACGAAATCTCCACCACCGTCAATGATTCGACCAAGCGGGCCGAAGAAGCCGGCATGCTGGTTGCGAAGACCCGCGAAAATGCCGAGCGCTCCGGCGAAGTCGTCAAGCGCGCCGTTGCGGCAATGGGCCAGATCGAAGGTTCGTCGAACGAGATCAACAACATCATCAGCGTGATCGACGACATCGCCTTCCAGACCAACCTGCTGGCGCTGAACGCCGGTGTCGAAGCCGCGCGTGCTGGCGAGGCGGGCAAGGGTTTTGCCGTCGTTGCCCAGGAAGTGCGCGAACTTGCCCAGCGCTCGGCGAACGCCGCCAAGGAGATCAAACAACTGATCAACAATTCCGGCGAGCAGGTCCGCTCCGGCGTCACCCTGGTCGGCGAGACCGGCAAGGCGCTGACTGAGATCGTTGCGGAGGTTCAGGAGATCAACCGCCACGTCAACTCGATCGTCGAATCCGCCAAGGAACAGGCCGTGGCGCTTAAGGAGATCAACGCCGCCGTCAACACCATGGATCATTCGACGCAGCAGAACGCGGCAATGGTCGAGGAAACCTCAGCGGCAAGCCAGAAGCTCGCAGCCGAAGCAGGCTCCTTGTCCGCCCAGCTTGCGAAGTTCCGCTTCGAAGGCGGCAGCGGCAGGCATGTGCAGACTGCCGGACCGTCATCGGCTCCGCGACCGTCGCCGGCCGGTGCGATGATCCGCAAGGTGGCTTCAGCCTTCGGTGGCAGCCGCGCTGCCGTCGCAGCCGCCCAGCCGGCTGACGACTGGCAGGAATTCTGATAGCCGGATCGGCACGCAAAAAGGGCCGCATCCCGTGAGGGTGCGGCCCTTTTTCATGCGAGGACTGCGATCCTCAAACGACCTCCAGCACCCGGTTCGCGGCGGAAACAATGGCCTCGAGAGAGGCCGCCACGATGTTGGTATTGATGCCGACGCCAAAGAGTTTGCCGCCCGGATACTCCACTTCGACATAGGCGATTGCCGCCGCGTTCGAGCCGTGTTGCAGCGAATGCTCGGAATAATCGGCAACCGACATTTCGACACCGAGATAGATCGACAGGGCATTGATGAAACCGTCGATCGGGCCTGTCCCCTTGCCTTCGATCCGCTTCGTTTCGCCCTTGTCGGTGATTTCAGCCGCCACCACGCGCACGCCCTTGTGCTCGCCCATCGGATAGGTGTGGTGGTCGACGAAGCGGATGCGAGCATTCGGCTGATCGACGTAACGCTCGATGAAGCGCGCGTGGATCGCCTTCGACGGCAATTCCTTGCCGTGTTCGTCGGTGATGCGCTGGATATCCTCGCGGAATTCGACCTGCAGATTGCGCGGCAGGTTGATGCCGTAGTCCTCTTGCAGGATATAGGCGATGCCGCCCTTGCCAGACTGCGAATTGATGCGGATGATCGCCTCATAGGAGCGGCCGACGTCCTGGGGATCGATCGGCAGATACGGCACTTCCCACAGCGGTTTGTTGGCAACCTTGATCGCCTTCATGCCCTTGTTGATCGCATCCTGATGCGAGCCGGAGAAGGCGGTGTAGACCAGTTCGCCAACGTAAGGGTGGCGCTCGGGAATGACCATCTGGTTGGAATATTCGTAGACGTCCTTGATCCGCTCGATATCCGAGCAATCCAACTGCGGGTCGATCCCTTGCGTGAACATGTTCAGCCCCAGCGTCACCAAGTCGACATTGCCGGTGCGCTCACCATTGCCGAACAGCGTACCTTCGACGCGGTCGGCGCCGGCCATCAGGCCGAGTTCGGTGGCGGCGATGCCGGTGCCACGGTCATTGTGCGGGTGCAGGGAGATGATCAGGTTCTCGCGGTTGTCGAGATTGCGGCACATCCATTCGATCTGGTCGGCATAGATGTTCGGTGTCGCCATTTCGACGGTCGAGGGCAGATTGAGGATCAGCTTGTTCTCCGCCGTCGGCTGGATGATCTCCGTCACTGCGTTGCAGATTTCCAGTGCGACTTCCAGCTCGGTGCCGGTGAAGCTTTCCGGCGAATATTCGAAGCGGAAACCGCCGCCCGCCTTGGCGGCCATGTCGGTGATCATCTTGGCGGCATCGGTGGCGATCTGCTTGATGCCCTTGACGTCCTTGCCGAACACCACGCGGCGCTGCAATTCACTGGTGGAATTGTAGAAATGGACGATCGGCTTGGTGGCGCCCTGCAGCGCCTCAAAGGTACGCGTGATCAGTTCGGGCCGGCACTGGACCAGCACCTGCAGCGACACGTCGGCTGGAACATTGCCTTCCTCGACACACCAGCGGGCGAAGTCGAAATCCGTCTGCGAGGCGGAGGGGAAACCGATCTCGATTTCCTTGAAGCCCATGTCGAGCAAGAGCTGGAACATCCGGGCCTTGCGGTCGTGGCCCATCGGATCGACCAGCGACTGGTTGCCGTCGCGCAGGTCGACTGAACACCAGATCGGCGCCTTGGTGATGGTCTTGCCCGGCCAGGTCCGGTCGGGAATGTTGATCTGCGGATAGGCCTGATATTTGACGGCAGCCTCGGGCATGCCCTGCTTGACGGTGTGGGATTTCATGATCATTGCGGCTTCTCTTCATGTCTGAGGCGCATTTCCCGCATGCAATAACCGATCGTGGGTCGCAATGCGATGGAAAATGCCGGCTCTTCGGGTTCTTTTCGTCTGCTATTCAGGGAAGGCAAGGAGCTGGGGCCGGTGGGCTTTCGGCCACCGGGCGCTCCTTCAAAGAACCCGGCAACCGCGCGTAAGGCCGAGAAGAAGAAGCGAGGCGCGCGAACGGTCCGCAATGGCGATGTGCCCGCGGGAAACCTGTTCGATGATTTGTGCGCCTGTGTTCGACATGAAGCGGTGTATAACCGGAGACGAGCGGAAGGGCAAGCGCAGATCGCCTTCATTGAAAATGTGGCCACTTGCAGCTACATTATCCCCATGACCCAGGTATCGATCCGCGAAGCCAAGAACAAGCTGACCGAACTCGCCCGCCGCGTCGAGGCCGGTGAGACGATCACGGTGACCCGCAACGGCAAGCCGGTGATGGAGCTTGTGCCAGTAAGGAAGAAGGGCGGGATCAACTGGGAGGGTCTAGCGGCCTACAAGAAGGAACGCGGGATCACGAATTTCTTCGGTGAAATTCCGGCGGATTTCGACGATCCGTTGCCCGAGGACTTCTTGATTACGCCGCTGCCGCCTTTCCCGGAGAAATAATCATGTCCCATCTGTTGGACACACATATCTTTATCGCGCTGATCGAAGATCGCTTTAAAGAGCTCCCCTTCGTCGTCCGACAAGAGGTTGAGGCGTCAGGCCATCAGCTTTACCTGAGTGTTGCCAGCCTTTGGGAAATTGCCATCAAATGGCGGATCGGCAAGCTGCCGCTGAAATCCACACTTGAGGGACTGCCCGATGCAGCAAAGCGCGCCGGCATAACCCTTTTGCTGATCAACGAACGCCACGCCCTTGCCCATGTCGAGCCCGAGCCGCCGACGCGCGATCCCTTCGACCGGCTTCTGCTCGCCCAGTGCGCAGTGGAAGATATGAAGCTCGTCACCATTGATTCCGCGCTCGCCGGTCACCCGCTCTCCGCGACGGCAAGCTGACAAACAAAAAACCCCGCCGGAAAACCAGCGGGGGTCGAAAGACTGTAAGTCGAAAAGCTCAGATATCGGCCTGCGACGTGATGATCCGCGAAACGAGGCCGTACGACTTGGCTTCCTCGCCAGACAGCCAGTAGTCGCGGTCGGTGTCCTTGGCGATCTTTTCAATCGGCTGGCCGGTAGCTTCCGAGAAGATCCTGTTCAGGCGCTCGTTCATCTTGAGGATCTCGCGGGCCTGGATCTCGATGTCGGACGCCATGCCGCGCGTACCACCGGACGGTTGGTGCAACAGAAAGCGTGTGTTCGGCAGGCAAAGGCGCCGCTCCTTCGGAGCCGCGACGTAGATCAGCGCACCGGCGGAGGCGACCCAGCCCGTACCGATCATCCAGACCTTCGGCTTGATGAACTTGATCATGTCGTGGATCGAATCACCGGATTCGACGTGTCCGCCAGGCGAGTTCACGTAGATACGGATATCCTCGTCACTGGCGGCGGCAAGCGCCACGAGTTGCGAGCAGACCTTCTGCGCCAGTTCCTGATTGATCGGGCCATAGATGAAAATCGAGCGCGACTTGAACAGATTCGCCTCGGTTTCTTTGCCCAAAGGCAGTTCCGTCTTCTTGTCGTCTTCGTCTTCGTTCATCCGCTGTCTCCCGCGAAATAAAATCAATTGTCCTGCCGCAGTCAGATAAGGCGACTCGACTGCGAAAACAATGCAACAAAAGCGGATGGGTATGAAAGCGCAATCAGCAGCGCATAGTATGGTAAAGACAAGAGGTAAGGCAAATGCCGTATGGACAGGAGAGCATTGCGACATAAGATGCCGGTGTCACGAATTCGCATCCGGCGGGACTGCCTCCCACACTCCCGCCCTCCAGTGGGGACCTCCATGAAAAGACGCCTTCTTCTTGCCGCATTGGCCTTCGCCGCTTCGACTGCTCCCGCCTTCGCCCATCTCGATCCGGCCGAGCACGGTTCGCTGATGGCAGGGTTCACCCATCCGCTTTCGGGCCTCGACCATATCCTGGTGATGATCGCCGTCGGCCTCTGGGCGGCGCAGATCGGCGGACGCGCGCTCTGGGCTATTCCAACCGCGTTCGTCGGCACGATGGCCTTCGGCTTTGCTCTGGTCATGACGGGCACTCAGCTGCCCCTGGTCGAGCCGGCAATCCTTGCTTCCGTTGTCGCGCTCGGCCTGCTGGTCGCCATGGCCGTGCGTTTGCGGACGGCTGCCTGCGCCGCCATTGTCGGCGTCTTCGCGCTTTTCCACGGCTACGCCCATGGCGGCGAGTTGGGTGCGGCGGGCGCCCTGCCCTTCAGTACCGGCTTCGTCATCGCGACGGCGCTTCTGCATGTGGCCGGCATCGGCCTTGGTCTCGGCATCAGCCGCTTGTCTTCCGGCGGAATCTTTTCCCGGCTCCTTGGCGGCCTGACCGCGTTTGCCGGCCTTGCGCTGATCTTCAACTGATCGCCGGCCTTCAAAAAGAAACGGCGGGCCAAAAGCCCGCCGTTTTCATTTCAGCCGCGACCGCGATAGGTCGGCACGCCCTGATCTGGCAACCAGACGCCTTCCGGCGGCGCACCCGTCTGCCAGAAAACATCGATCGGAATGCCGCCGCGCGGATACCAGTAAGCCCCGATCCTCAGCCACTTCGGATCGAGCAGTTCCACGATGCGCTTGGCGATATAGATCGAACAATCCTCGTGAAAGGCGCCGTGGTTGCGGAACGCGTGCAGGAAAAGTTTCAGCGATTTCGATTCCACCAGCCAATCGCCCGGCAGATAGTCGATGACGATATGAGCGAAATCCGGCTGCCCGGTCATCGGGCAAAGCGACGTGAATTCCGGCGCGGTGAAACGCACGACGAAGCCCATGCCGGCATTGCCGTTCGGCACACGCTCCAGTACGGCGTCTTCCGGGCTTTGCGGCGCAGCCACGTTCTGTCCGAGCTGCGAGAGGCCGGATACATCGGTTTTTGTCATTTTTTCATTCCTTCAACAACCTTGACCCTGATCCCGTGGGCCTTTTCGCCTTCCGGCTCGACATGGATGGTGATCTTCGCACCCCGATTGACCTCACGGATCGAGTCTTCCAGGCGATCGCAGATGTCGTGCGCGTCGCCGACGGGCATCGTGGCCGGAACCACCATGTGAAATTCGACGAAGATCGCCGGCCCGGCTTGCCGGGTCTTCAGATCATGCACCCCGAGCGAACCGGCCGCATGGGTCGCGATCGCCTGCTTGATGGCGGCCTCTTCTTCCTCGGATACCGCCCTGTCCATCAGCCCGTCGATCGAGCGCGCGATCACCTTCCAGCCCTGATAAAGAATGTTGCAGGCGACGACGACGGCAAGCAGCGGGTCAAGCACCGCATAGCCGCTGACGATGGCCAGCACAAGGCCGACCAGCACGCCCGCCGAGGTCACGACGTCGGACATGATATGATGTCCGTCCGCAGACAAGGCGGGAGAGCGGTAGGCTCTTCCGGCGCGGATCAGCGCATAGGCCCATATAGCATTGATGATGCCGGCCAACAAATTGATCGCCAGACCGAGCGCGGGCGTTTCCGGCAGCCTTGGCGACAGAATGGCCGGTATGGCTTCAGAAACGATCAACAGGGCGGCGACAACGATCAACACGCCCTCGATGACCGCCGAGAAATATTCGGCCTTGTGGTGACCAAAGGGATGACTGGCATCGGCAGGTTTGGCCGCATAGCCGATCACGACGAAAGCAACGATGGCGGCCACCACGTTGACGATCGATTCCAGCCCGTCGGACAGCAACGCCACCGAGCCGGTCAGCCACCAGGCGAGCATCTTCAGCCCCAGCACGGCAACCGCGATCGGGATACCCCAGAACGCCAGGCGCTGCGCCGCCGACACCTCCTGCCTCACCATTGCCTTCTCCTTGCACATGCAAACGAATTGCAAAAACCAGTTCTCTAGAACGCCGAAACCGCTGAAGCGGCGAGGAGCGCTTCAGCGGTTTCGGATAGCGTGCGTATGGTTCAAAGCGACCGACTTGTCAAAGCCTCGTTGGCAGAACAACGCATGGCGGCTCAAACACTGCAGTGGCTACGCAGCCTTGATCTTAGCTCGCTTGGCAAGATGCGCCACCACATTCTCGATCATCCGCATGCCGGCATCGCCACCGAGCGTCATGATCGATTCCGGGTGGAACTGCACGGCGGCGATCGGCTCCTTCATGTGCTCGATGCCCATGATCGTGCCGTCATCGCTCTCGGCCGTGATCATGAACTCGCGCGGCAGCGTCGAGGGATCGGCGAAGATCGAGTGGTAGCGGCCGACCGTCACTTCCTTGCCAAGGCCAGAGAAGACGATGCCGGGCTCGAGCACGCGGATGCGCGACGGCTTGCCGTGCATCGGGATGGCGAGTTGGCGCAGATCGCCGCCATAGGCTTCCGCCAGCGCCTGCAGGCCGAGGCAGACACCGAAGATCGGCAGGTCACGGGCACGCGCCTTCTTGATCGTCGCCTTGCAGTCGAAATCCTTCGGCATGCCGGGACCGGGCGACAGAACGACGAGATCCGGCTTCACCCTGTCGAAAATTTCCTCGGCGACCGGGGTGCGGACGGTCGTGACCGTCGCGCCGGTCTGGCGGAAATAGTTTGCCAGCGTGTGGACGAAACTGTCCTCGTGATCGACGAGCAGGATGTTGACACCGGTACCGACGGCGGCGACGTCGCGGCCCGCACCGCGGGTGTTGGCGGATTTTGCATCGCGGATCGCTGCGATCATGGCGGAGGCCTTCAGTTCGGTTTCGGCTTCTTCTTCTTCCGGATTGCTGTCGTTGAGCAAGGTGGCACCCGCGCGCACCTCGGCAATGCCGTCCTTGATGCGGATGGTGCGCAGCGTCAGACCGGTATTCATGTCGCCGTTGAAGCCAACCATGCCGATGGCCCCGCCATACCATGCGCGCGGGCTCTTTTCATGGGCTTCGATGAAGCGCATGGCCCACAGCTTCGGAGCACCGGTGACGGTAACGGCCCAGGCGTGGCTGAGGAAACCGTCGAAAGCATCCATGTCGTCGCGCAGACGGCCTTCGATGTGGTCGACCGTATGGATCAGGCGCGAATACATCTCGATCTGGCGGCGGCCGATGACCTTGACGGAACCGGGCACGCAAACTCTGGACTTGTCGTTGCGGTCGACGTCCGAGCACATGGTCAGCTCGGACTCGTCCTTCTTGGAATTGAGCAGCTTGAGGATCTGTTCCGAGTCGGCGATCGGGTCGTCGCCGCGCTTGATCGTGCCGGAAATCGGGCAGGTCTCGATGCGGCGACCGGACACACGCACGAACATTTCCGGCGAGGCACCGACCAGATATTCCTGATTGCCGAGATTGATGAAGAAGGAATAGGGCGACGGGTTGATCGCCTTCAGGCGGTTGGAGATTTCCGAAGGCTTGCTCTCGCAGCGCTCGAAGAACTTCTGGCCCGGCACGACTTCGAAGAGATCGCCGCGGCGGAAGCTTTCCTTCGCTTTGACGACAAGCTCGGCATATTCGCCCGGACGGTGATCCCCATGTGGCGGGATGCTGTCGATGGTTTGGAACGGCTCCGGCGCGATATCGCCGGCCTTTCCTTCCGTCGTCTTGCCGTCCTTGGCGAAATCATAGCGGTCGATCCAGGCCTTGGCGGCATAGTGATCGACGACGAGGATTTCGTCGGGCAGGAACAGCACCATGTCGCGCTGGTCGTCGGGGCGCTTCAGCTTCAGCTCGATCGCGTCGAACTGGAAGGCGAGATCGTAGCCGAAGGCGCCATAGAGCCCAAGGCTCGAATCTTCCTGTGAATAGAACAGGCCCGTGACGGCGCGCAGCACAGTGAACACCGTCGGGATCTTCGAGCGCTCTTCTTCGGTAAAGACCCGGTCCGGCGTGTTGATCGTCAGATCGAGACGCCGGCTCGTGGAGGCTCCAAGCGTGATGTCGGCGATCCCGGCGAGATGCTTGGAAATCATCGACAGCAACGCTTCGCCACGCTCGTTGTAGGCTTCGACCCAGAGCGAACGGCCGAACGAGGAGATCGCGAGCGGCGGATCGATGATCGCCGTGTCCCAGCGGGTATAGCGACCCGGATATTCATAGTTGGAGGAAAACACGGCTCCCCGGCGTTCGTCGAGCCGGTCGACATAGCTCGCGATCGCCTCGCCATAGGGCGCCTCGCGCCGCCGGCGGGTGACGGAAATGCCGCCCTTGGTGGTATAGGCTTCCGCACCGTCTTCAAGAATTGTCGTCGCCATTTTTCGCTCCGTTCAGGCCCGTCATTCCTGCGGCCCGAATACAAAAAAGCCGCCTCGAAACTTCCGGGCGGCTTATCGTCTCAATCACGCATGACTGGTCAAGGCCGCTTCAGCGAGCCCACCACCAGATCGAAAGGATGCGTGCCTGTGTCATGGCGAAATTGTTAGCGTGAGACGAAAGATTGCGCAAGCCGGCACCGGCGGAAAAATCAGTGGGCATTTTCTGCCGAATGCCGTTTTCCCGGATCAGGCAGGTAGTCTGGTCGACATCTGTGCCTGGACGCTCTTTGGGTCAGCGGCGAAGGCTGTCGCAACATTGCGGGTCAGTTCGCCCGGGAAAACCTCCTCCACCCCCGTTTCGACCGCGTCGAGCGTATCGCTGACAACTTCCAACGGCTGCAAACGTGGCTCCGGCAGGCTGCGGCCCATATCCGTCTCCACCTGCACTGGCATCGAGGCAACGACATCCGTTCCCTGCCCCTGAAGCTCAGCGCGGATCGAGCGCGTGGCCGCAAGTCCGGCAGCCTTCGAGGCCGAGTAAGTGCCGGCCGCTGGCAGCGTCACCAGCGAGAGGAAGGAAAGCACGTTGACGATGCTGCTCTGCCCGACCTTCGCCAGGATCGGTGCAAAGGCTTTCGACAGCGCCAGTATCCCGAAGTAGTTGACCTCCATTTCCTGCCGGGCGATCGACGTGTCGGGAGCGGAGATGGCACCCTGCCCGCCGGCAAAGCCGGCATTGTTGATCAACAGTGTGACATCTGTCGCGACCTTCGCAGCTTCTTCGATATCCGCTGCATTGGTGACGTCGAGTTTGAGCGCGACGAGACGTCCGGGATCGAGCGAAACGAGATCGGCAAGCGAACCCGGATCGCGGGCGCCGAGATAGACTTTCTTTGCACCCCGACGCAGGAGTTCGGACACGAACGCGCGGCCGATACCGCGATTGGCACCGGTCACGAGGGCAACGGCATTTTCGATTTTCTGCGGCATGAGTATATTTCCTTTTGCATGTGTGCGTATGCACTATTTAGATGATCAAAAAAACCGGAGATTTCCGGCTTTTTCATTCCTCAGACTGTGGCGCCCGCCGGAATGGCAAGGAGCATGCGGCGCAGTTCATCCGCACGCTCGGCTCCAACCAGTTCCACATATTCCGCCTGTGCGGCATGCCAGCATTCCACGCCTTCTGTCAGTTTCTTCTCACCTTGAGCCGACAGCATAAGCAGCAGCTTGCGCGATCCTTTGCCTTCGGGCTCGCTCACCACATAGCCATCGCGCTCCAGCGGCTTCAGCGCACGCACCAGTGTGGTGCGGTCCATGACCATTGTTTCGGCCATCTCCGACATGCCGGTCCTCCCCGCGTCCGCGATAAAGGCAAGCAACGAAAACTGCGTCGCCGTGATCCCCGCTTTGGCATAGTGCCGCTCAAAAAGCTGCGAGACGAAGCGCGCAGCCTGACGGATGGCGAAGCAGTTGCAGGCTGTGACGGACGACTGGCTTTTCATGAAGCACATCTATATGTGCATATGCACTTTGTCAATGGAAACTTCAGTCGTCAATAAAAAGGGAGCGACCTTCGCGGGCCGCTCTTCGATTGCGTACACCCGGCCAGCGCTTAGAAGCGTTGCGTCAAGGAGACCTTGAAGGTGCGTCCGGGCTCGGAATAGTACGCCATGCCGGGCGAGGCCGCGCTGAGAGTGACGTCGCGCACGCTGATGGCGTCGTAATATTCCTGGTCGAAAATATTATACACCCCTGCCCGCACCGCGAGGCCTTCGACCTGCTCCGGTCTCCACCAGCCGGTCAGATCGACAATGCCATATCCAGGCGCCTTGAGGGTGGCGTCCGAGTTATTGGACACTGCTTTTGCCGCAATGAAAGTCACATCGGCGCCCCAGGTTTCTGCGGCATAACCTGCCCCGAGAACACCCTTCAGCGGCGCAACGGAACCGAGCTTCACGTTCGTTTCGAGATCCTCGCCGTTGGCATAGGTGAGCGAGCCGCTGATGTGGAAGCCGGAAGCGAAAGACTTGTGGGCCGCAAGCTCGACACCGTAGATACGCACCCGATCGCGATTGATATACTGGGTAACGCCGAGCGGATAGGTGGCCGGATCCTGGACCGCCGCCGCCTCCACATCAATGAAGTTGCGGTAGCGGTTATAAAAACCGGTGATGCGCCCGCCGAAATTCTCGTCGCCGAGATTGGCGCCGATTTCGAACCCGTTGCTGGTTTCCGGCTTCAGATCGGGATTGCCGAGCCGCAGATAGGTGCCGGGACCGCCGTAATCGAGGTAGAGCTCGTTTGCCGTCGGCGAGCGGAAACCCACCGCCCACTGGGCGAAAAACTCGACATCCGTCGCTGCTTCGTATTTGGCAAGGAGCTTCGGCGAAACGGCGTCGCCGCTCTGGCCGGGAGGCAGGCCATTGTAATTTGGATTGGCAGTGTAGGCGGCCGTTTCCTGGGGCGACTGGTCGTACCAGTCGTAGCGCAGGCCGGGTGTCAGCGAGAAAGCGCTGTCGCCGATAGCGACCTCGTCTTCGAGATAGATGCCAAATTTCCGGCTGTCGACATCCGGCATGTCCGCCTGGTTGGTGTGCAGGAAATCGCAGGCCGGAACGGGGCTGGTATCGCAGCTGTCGTCGCCGGAGGAATATTGCGTCGTCTGGCCGACGGAGAAATCGCCGCCGAGCCGGACCATGTGATACAGCCCGCCGGTGTCGAACGCCTTTTCCATATAGCCGGCGCCGCCAACCGCACGGTTTTCCACCTCGCTGTTGCGCCAATAGTCGCCGACGACCGAAGTGGAGCGATAGCCCGATTTGCCGCTGTCGCGCGTCAGGTCCTGCCAATAGAAGACGGCGTTGGCCGCATCGATCAGCGCGTCGTCGTCCACGGCCTCGAATTCGTAGTTCAGCGAAACGCGGTCGCGCTTGATGTCCTCGTTGCCGTCCAGGTCGCCCGGCCGATAGTTGCCGAAGGTGCTTTGTTCGGTTCTGAGATCGATATCCTTGTCGCGATCGAAGCGCTCGCCGGTCAGGGTGAAGGTGTGGCCGGTATCGGTATATTGCTTGACCTTCACCAGCACGTTCTTCTGGTCGAAATCGGCGGGATTGGGCTCCGTGCGGCCGGGGCCGTAGATGTCGGATGTGCCGGCATTGTCCGTTTCATGGCCCTTCTTGTAGCCGCCCTGGAACAGAACCGCGATATTGCCGTAGCGGGCTGCGGCGGCGGCCGACGCTCCCCAGCTCCTGTCTTCGCTGTCATAGGTAAATTTGAAAATGCCACCCCAGGTGTTGCCCTCGCCGATCAGATCCTCCGGCTGCAGCGTGCGAAGCACGACGGCACCGCCGAGAGCGCCATCGCCGGCCCGGCTCGAATCCGCGCCGCGGACGATATCGGCTGCCGAAAGCGTGTCGAAATCGAAGCTGTCGATGCCGCCATCGGCATCGCGGGCGCCGTCATCGAGATAGGGAATGACGATGCCGTCGATCGTCGTCTGGACGCGCGCGCCGTCCAGACCGCGAATATTGACGCTGCCATTGGCCCGATTGAAGCCGACGCCCGGCTGCAGCGTGCGGCCGAGGTCTTCGAACGAGGAAACCTGGTTGTCCTGAATTTCCTCGGCCGTCGTTTCCGTCGCCAGCGGGGTGTCGGCAACACCAGTCACCTCGCCGCCCTTGACCGACAGTTTTTTCAGCACGGTCGCGCCTTCTTCCGCTTCAGCAGTGGACGCCGCGGCGTCCTGCGCCTGGGAAATATGGGGAGGCAAAGTGACGGAGAAAAACGCCGCACACGCCAACAGGGCCGCACGGCTATGCCGGGTATTCATGGACCAATCCTTTGATAAATTCACCGGGCTGGCTGTTGAGACACTCGGCTCAAAGGGCTGGCTAGGTATGCGCAACGAGGCGTCGGGGCAGCCGAAAGCTGCCTTCTGTCTTCATCGGTTAAAAAACATGACTCTTAGTGTCAACAATTAAATGCCATACTTTTGTCAAACTCCTGCCTCGCCATCGAAGGGCGTGCTGGATTGGCAACGAACCAGCGTCCTGCGGCTGCAATGCAACCATTCCCGCCCGAATGCGTTGTGACCGTGCCCCTGCCACCCGGCAGGACCGGAGTTCGTTCATGCACCTTCGAATCATCGCTTGCCTCCTGTCGGTCATCTTTCTTTCAAGCGCCAGCCTCCCCAAAACAGGTCCCCTCCCCGAGAAAAAGCCGGAAACAACTGAGACGACAAAGCCGGCTGAGAAGAAAATCGAAAAAGACGTGCCGGCACCGAGCAAGGACGAGACACCTCTTCCCACGCTGGAGGAGCCTCTGGACGAGAAACCCGAGGCCAAGCCTGAGCCGGTGCTGACGATCGAGCCGGAAGACGGCAAGGAATACGCCGCTTGTCTAACAGCGCTGAAACAGATCGGCGCCACCTTCAAGGAGGAGACGCGGATCGACGACGGCAAGGGCTGCGGCATCGACAAGCCGCTGACGCTCGAAACGGTTCTTCCGGGCGTGGCGCTGAAACCGGAAGGCAAGATGCGCTGCGAAACGGCGCTCGAACTCGCCCGCTGGACGAAGGAGGCGGTTCTGCCGGCAGCCAAGGTGGCACTCGAAAACGAAGGTCCGCTGACGGCAATCAACCAGGCATCAAGCTATGTCTGCCGGTTGCGTAACAACGGGACGACCGGGAAAATCTCCGAACACGCCCGCGGCAACGCAGTCGACATCGCCTCCTTCACCTTCAAGAGCGGCAAATCGGTCGAAATCCAGCCGCGCGACGAAGATTCGACCCTGATCGGCGCCTTCCAGCGGGCGGTGACGGCAGCAGGCTGCCTTTACTTCAAAACCGTGCTCGACCCGGGCAGCGACGAGGCCCACGAAAACCATCTGCATTTCGATGTGCTCGAGCGCAAGAACGGCTATCGCTATTGCCGGTAATGTCCATCCCTCTCGCAGCCGCGTGGATATAGTTGCGAGGCGCAGGCCTCTACCATCTTGCCCGCAGCGAGATCGAACCCCATCTGCTGAGAGCGTTGGCCTTGAACCCGGGCCGGCCCCTCATCGCAAAGGATTTTTCCATGTCCGTTTCCATGTATAAAATCTCGGTTCCCGTCTTCATCCGCGGGCTGAACGTCCTTGCCGGACTTCTCGACAAGGCCGAGGCCCATGCGGCCGAAAAGAAGTTGCCGCTGGTTGATCTGTTCAACGCCCGTCTCGCGCCGGACATGTTGCCCCTGTCCGGCCAGATCCAGCGCGTCAGCGACACGTCGAAGAACGCCATAGGACGCTTGACCGGTGTTCCCGCGCCAAGTTTTCCTGACGAGGAAAAGACATTTTCCGAACTCCGCGAACGCATCGCCAAGACGATCGCCTTTCTCGAAACCGTCAAGCCGTCCGATCTGGAGAAGAGCGAAGACAGGGAGGTGACGATCAGCTTCGGCAAGCTGAAGTTCACCTTCACCGGTGACGATTACCTTCTGAAATTCGCCCTGCCGAACTTCTTCTTCCACGTGACCACGACCCACGACATCCTGCGCAACCAGGGCGTAGCCGTCGGCAAGGTCGATTACCTCGGGCCTTACAGCTGAGGCTTTCAATCAATTTCCGAAAGGCCGGTAATCAAAAAGATCCCGTATGCCCTCTACGGGGTCTTTTGCGTTTAAAACAACCCCTCGATAAACCCCGCCTCGCTGAGGAAAATCTTCTCCGATGATGGCGTTCGCGGCAGGCCCGGCATGGTCATGATCTCGCCGGTGATGACCACAATGAAGCCGGCGCCGGCGGAGAGCCGTACCTCGCGGACGGGAACTGTGTGGCCCGTCGGCGCGCCCCGCAGGTTCGGATCGGTCGAAAACGAATACTGCGTTTTCGCCATGCAGATCGGCAGATGGCCGTAGCCCTGATCTTCCCAAGCGCGCAGTTGATCGCGCACGGTCTTGTCGGCGATCACTTCGCCGGCGTGGTAAATATCCTTGGCGATGGTCTCGATCTTGTGGAACAGCGACATGTCGTCGGGATAGAGCGGCGAAAACTGCGAGCGGCCGTTTTCCGCCAAGGCCACGACCTTGCGGGCCAGATCCTCGATGCCGGCTGAGCCCTCAGCCCAATGCTTGCACAGGATCGCCTCGGCGCCGAGCGTCGCGACGAAATTCTTGATCGCCTGTATCTCGGCCTCCGTATCCAGCGTGAAATGATTGATCGCAACGACGACCGGCACACCGAATTTCTTGACGTTCTGGACGTGGCGGCCCAGATTGGCGCAGCCTTTCCGGACAGCTTCGACATTTTCCTGGCCAAGGTTGTCCTTCTTCACCCCGCCGTTCATCTTCATCGCTCGGGCGGTCGCGACGATGACCGCGACATCCGGTTTGAGACCCGCTTTGCGGCATTTGATGTCAAAGAATTTTTCCGCCCCGAGATCGGCGCCGAAACCGGCTTCGGTAACGACATAGTCAGCGAGCTTCAGCGCCGTCGTCGTCGCCACCACGGAGTTGCAACCATGGGCGATATTGGCAAACGGGCCGCCATGCACAAAGGCCGGGTTGTTTTCCAGCGTCTGCACGAGATTGGGCTGCATCGCATCCTTGAGCAACACGGCCATGGCGCCGTCGGCCTTGATATCGCGGGCAAAGACCGGCGTCTTGTCGCGCCGGTACGCGATGATGATGTTGCCGAGGCGCGTTTGCAGGTCCTTGAGATCAGTGGCCAGGCACAGGATCGCCATGACTTCCGATGCGACGGTGATGTCGAAGCCGGTCTCGCGCGGATAGCCGTTGGCGACACCGCCGAGCGAGCCGACGATGTGGCGCAAGGCGCGATCGTTCATGTCCATGACGCGCCGCCAGGCAATGCGGCGGACGTCGATGTTCTGCTCGTTGCCCCAATAGATGTGATTGTCGATCAGCGCCGATAGGAGGTTATGCGCCGAGGTGATGGCATGGAAATCGCCGGTGAAATGGAGATTGATGTCCTCCATCGGCACCACCTGCGCATAACCGCCGCCGGCAGCCCCGCCCTTGACGCCGAAACAGGGGCCGAGCGACGCCTCGCGGATGCAGACAATCGCTTGTCTGCCGATCCGGTTCAGACCATCGCCGAGACCCACCGTTGTCGTCGTCTTGCCTTCACCGGCAGGCGTCGGATTGATCGCGGTAACGAGGATCAGCCGGCCGTCCTTCTTGCCTTTCTGCTGGGCGATAAAATCGGCGCTGATCTTTGCCTTGTCATGACCGTAGGGAAGCAGATGTTCCGGCGGTATTCCCAGTCCGCCGCCAATCTCCAGGATCGGCTTTTTGTTGGCTGCGCGGGCTATTTCGATATCGGATTTTACCTCGGCCATATGGTGTCTCTCCCCTTCCACCTTTTTTGGTCTGGGAGCATATGAGCGTGAACTGAAGGCGCTTGCCATCGTTTATTTGCCTTCGAACCCGCCGAAAGCAAAAAATCAGCGCAATTTTTGACGAAAACAAACAAAAAGACGGAACAACAGCGTCCTTCCGTCTCTATTCGATGAAAACGGCTTATCGCGCCAGAATATCGCGCATTTCAACGAGGTTGGAGCGGACGCGCAGGACATAGAAGCCGAGCGTTGCCAGATGGGTCGGCATGATCCAGCCATCTTCCTTGCCGTTCGAGATGATCAACGGCTGGATGCGCAGCGACGCACGCAGCTGCTTGATACTCTCTGCCCAGATCGGCGCCAGGCCACGCTGGGTGATGATCCCGTCGAAATCGGCGCCAGCCGCCGTCAGGACGCCGTAATAGCCATAGAGCTGCCCATAGGCGAACCAGAAACGGTCATCGGCCCGTGTATCGAACCAACCGCCGTTAAAATTTTCCGAGCGCTCGCGCAGCATCGCCGAGGTGCTGCCGATCGAGCTTGCGATCCGGTCCATGAATTCCAGGAAATTGTCCGCGCGAGCATCGAAAGTCGCGGAGCATTTGGCGAGTTCGTCGTTGAAGGTCCGAAGATCATTCATCGCCGCGCGATACTGCGACGGCGTCGGCGTCAGCGGGCCGAACGGCGACAGGCCGAAATACCAGTTGCTTTCCTCGTATTGCATCTTGCTGCGTACACTTTGCAGCAGCGGATTGATGCCGGACGTGCCGCGCATGCGAACAAGGGAATCGACAAGTTCGACCGTCGTGCGGCGCACCGCCTCGTTGACACCGCGCTGGAAGGACGCCTTGTTGTCGAACCACGGGGTGTGGTCCCAATCCATGCCGAACAGGCCGGCCTTGTAGAGGATCATCGACGAAATCCAGGCATTCTGATTGACATTGTAGTCGATCAGATCGGCGGTTACGTCGACGATGGCCGAACGCTCGCAGGTATTGGCGGGCGCCGTCTGGCCCGCGGCAACCTTAACCGGAAGACCGGCATCGTTCTTGCGCTCGGCAAAATTGTACGTGTTGACATAGTCAGGATTGAAATTCGTCCAGGCCTGCGTCTGCCAGATGAAATAGCCATAGAGCCCGATAAGCACCAGAAGGCCGATGCCGATCGGCCCCTTGATGATCCAGCTGCGGCCCCGGTACCAATTGCCGACGGCAATGAAGGGGAAGAGGATCCAGGCTATCACCAGGCCAATGCCGCGGCCGATCGCGGAAAACACACGCTGGAAAAACGCGACGATCGGATCAAGCATTACTGTCCTCCTTGAGCCCGTAAAGACGTTTACGGAACGCTACTTTGTCCTTGAGATATGTGCCGGTCAGCGTCGCCACAACATATTCCCTGAACTTTTCGCTGTAATGTTCATAGGCCGCATAAAACCCCTGCTTGTCGAAGACGAAGCGGGAGACGAAATCGCTCGGGTTCAACTGTGCGATCAGCCGGTTGGTGAGCCACTGGTCCGGGTGCTCGGGGGCGGCACGAACAAGCAGGAAGCGGTTTTCAGGCGCGACCTCCTGCATCTTGATGGTGCCTGACGCGGAAACCGTGCGGATCATAGTCTGCAGGAACGGATAGGCCCCATCCGACGATACCAGCGCCGAGTTGCGGTGCATCCAGGTCTGCAGCCAGATCGCGTCGATAGTGTTGAGGTCGGTTGTCGGATCAGCCTGGTTGACCAGCCCGCGCAGGATCATGTCCGCCCTGTGCTGATAGAGACCGGAACTCTCGACCCAGGAGGCCTGCGGCAGCTGCAGCCGGTTGGTCGACGCCAGGAATTCGTAGATGCGCTGGTGGTCCGAGAGACTGATATAACCGACCTGCCAGGGCCGCGAGCGGCGGAAACCCGGAACGGCCGGATCGCAGATGACCGTCGTCGTCTTCTCATCGAGAAAGACATAGACACCGCCGAAATGATTGGCCCAGAAGGCGTCGTGGCGAAACACGAGTTGGTCCGGCACGAGCGCATTCTCACGGATATCGCCGGTGACCTTCGCAAGCTCGACCATCCGGTTCAACATCACATCGTCGGCCCAGGCCGTCGGCACCGTCTTCAGTTGATCAACCAAGCTCCTCAGTTCGGCCGCCTTGCCCAGCATGTCCTCGGCTGACAGCACGCGAAAGTGCACTTCGTTGATCGACAGCAGGTCGTCGATATCGTTGACGGTCGAAACGGAATCCTCGATCTCGCCGTAGAGCGCATCCTTGATCGTCACTGCATTGATCGCGCGCGCATTGGCGGCGAAAAACTCGTGCATCAGCGCCGCCGTATTGGAAAAGCTCGTATGGACGACCGGAAGCTCCTCCTGCGCCGGCGTCATGATGATGAAGCGGCGGTTGACCCGATTCGGATCGAGATAATCGCGATCGCCAAGTTCATCGGCGATCTCTGGTGAAAACCCGGTCATGTCGATCTGGAAGGATGGAAGTGCCGTCGGGCGCAGGCCGAAGCCCTGCAGCGCCTTGTTGTAGCGCGCAATCAGATGCGGCTCGGAGATTTCGAGCAGGCGCCCATAGATGAGTTCGGCTTCAAGGAGGCGTTTCATGCGGCCAGCCGTTCAGTCAAAATCATGGATGGCCGGCCGGGTTGCCAGTTTCGTTCCGAACAAGATCATCCAGGTCGAGACGAAGCGCTGTCGCGATACTTTTGAAAACAGACAAACTTCCGTCCTTCTTGCCGGTTTCCAGCTCTGAAAGATACGCGGCGCTGATGCCGGACATCTCCGCGAGTTTTTTCGCCGACAGACCTCGGTGCTCGCGCCAGACCCTGATGGGATTTTCGCCATCGATTAACCGGCTGACAATCTCTAACGGGATCAATTCCTCCTCACCGCGCGCAAGCTTTTCACGAAAATCGCGAACCGTTTCCGCGTCTGCAAGGTCTTCTGCCAACTCGGCCTGCCTCACAAGATCCTCATAGTCCTGCTTGCTTAACAACACCAGCTCTTCGCCATTTGGCGTTTTGAAGGATACAGCCGAGTTCATGCTACATACCTCTATAAACGTCCCCGCGTGGGGCGATTTTCACAACATCGATAACAACACCTGCCTCGCTGAAAATCACGGGCCAATCGCCGACCCTCAATCGCAGATAGTCTGAGCCTTGCAGCCTCTTCACATTGTTCGCCATTGATGCCGGATCGACCGAATATTGTTGCAGTTTGTTCGTTATCCGCTTGGCATCCGCTTGCGGCATGCGATGCAACGCCGTCGCCGCCTGTTTGCTCAGAACAATTTTCTTCATGAAAACTACGGCCTTTTAAACCCGACAGCAAGGAAAATTAGCTCTCAGCAAATTCCCATCCTCACCACCGGCCATCCTTCCGCATCGCCTCGATCCGCGCGATCGCCTTCTCGCGCTGGCGTTCGCGGCGGATGATGTCGGCCACGGCGGCGTCGTCGGATTTGTCAGTGTAGCGGAATTCCGAGTCGGCGTAGCGGTTGATTTCCTGCATGACCATGGGAAGCGTGATCGGCCCGCGCAGTTCCTCGATCATTGCCTTTTTCTCGTCGTAGCCCTTGTGCATGAAGGCTCCCGGCGCGGCGAACCAGTCGTCGGGCAATTCCACATCCATCGCCCGCATCTTGATCGCATCGGTAATGTTCTTGATCGCCCGACCGGTGAAGCGCGGTTCGGCTTGCTTGATCATGTGCAGATACGAGCCGACATCGGCGAGCGTCTCGATCTTGCCTTCCTCTTTCTCGAACCGCTCCCAGACGGCAAGCAGGCCGTCCTCCTTCGGACGGGAATGCGCCTCGTAGGATTGCGCAACAGCCTTTTTGATTTCCTGTCCGGCGAACAGCTGGTGCTCTCCAAGCGGTATCTGGTGGTTCTTGCCGACCAAAAGCGCAAAAATGTCGATGTAATCGCCTTCCGACTGCGGCCCGTCGACCAGCCAGCGCGCGCCGGCGCGCTGGCGCAACGCATCGTCGACATTTTCCGGATAGTTGGAGAACATGCCGAACGTGCAATTGCCGCGGATCACCGTCGAAGCGCCGGCGAAACTTTCCATCAGAACCGCCGTCACCTCATGCTGGCCGGCCGACGCCCGGTCGTCTGAGCGTTTGGCCGCAACCTGATCGACGTCGTCGATGGTGCCGAAGCCGATGGCGCGCGGATTGACGACGTTGTTGACGAATTCCTTGCAGTTCTGGCCCGATTTGCCCTGATAGGAGGAAATCTGATCGACGCCGAAGTTCTCGTAGTGGAAGGCGTAGCCGGCGATCTCGCAGTAGTCGTTGAGCAAACCGGCAAGCATCTGGATCAGGATCGTCTTGCCCGTACCGGGCATGCCGTCGCCGATGAAGGTGAAGAGGAAGCCGCCGAGCTCGACGAAGGGGTTCATCTGCCGGTCGAAATCATAGGCCATCAGCATCTTGGCGAGCTTCAGCGCCTGGTACTTGGCGATATGGTTGCCGATGATCTCTTCCGGCTTCTTGAAGGTCATCACCAGCGGCTTGCGCTTGGCGCCGGGCGCGACGTCGAAGCCGTTCAGGGTGAAATCGTCCTGATCGAGCCGGATATGAACGTTTTCGAAGCTTGAAAGCCCGGTGAATCGCGCCTTGCGGCCGATCAATCCCTCTATCGCGACCCTGGCAAAGGCCCGGGCCCGACTCGTCAGCGCCGCATCGTCCGGCGCCCCGGCGATCGTCTTATCGAGGGCCGAGACCAGGCTTTTCAATGCGTCCTGCGGCGTATCGAACAGGAAATCAGGCTCGGCGCCATCCTCCACCGGCTCCCCTTCCCCGGCCAAAGTCGCACCGAGATAGGCGGCGAAGGTGAACGCGGCGACATAGGCGGATGCCGACAAAAGCGCCTTGAACTGGGCAGCATCGTCGCCAGACAGAGGTGCTGCGGCGTTGCGGGACTGCAGGCCTTCGAGATTGGTCTGGCGGGCAAAGACATCGGCAACCGCCAGAGCCACCTGCAGGCCGCGCCGCGAGCGATAGAGCAGTGCGTGCTGACCGGGAGACATCAGCGGATCACTTGTGCGAACCGACTGGATGGTCTTGGTCAGTTCCACCTCGCGGGTGCGGCGCTGGCCGCCGGTCGAGACGGTGGAGACGAAGCGGCGCCCGGTTCCCGCAAGCGCGGTCCTGGAGGCAGGATCGTCAGCTTCCAGGATGATGACCTTCGTCACCAGCCCCTGGGCCACCGCCTGATGCTTGGCGATGTCGTCCTCATGCAGTGTCGTCAAGCCCGCGTTCAGTGACATGGCCTCACACCTCGCTGATGACCTGGTTTCCGGAAATCACATGCACCTTGTAGTCGCCGAAAATCTGCGCGGCGTCGCCGGCGGCATAGAGCGCCTGATAGGCGTCGTGCGGCACCAGCGCATGTTTCTCATAGGAACTGACCCCCATGCGCGTCGCTTCGAGATTGTCGGTGTCGATATGGAATTCCTCGCTGGCCGGCGTCGACGACCAGAAGCCACGCTGGGCCGGTCGCTCGGCCTTGGAAAAGACCTCCTGCACCGTCCAGGTCAGAAGCCAGGCATTTTCCTGTTTGCGGACCTTGGAGAGTATCTCGTTGATCTTCGCATTGTTCTCGGTGATCCCGGCGGAATAGAACGGCCCGAGCACGATGCGGCGCAGCTGCTTCGGATGAAGTTCGGGAAAATCCTTGTCGAGATTGGTGGCGATCGTCACCGGCGTCAGCGAATAGGCGCTGTTCTTCAAAGCGAAATCATCGAAGCGGCTGGCCAGTTCCGGATTGAGCAGACCGCCGATCGGCAGGGGAATATCCACCTCCGGATTGAGCTTGCCGTCCTCCGTCACCAGCATCCCGACGATCTTTTCCGACGAATCCTCGATCATCGCCATGTAGACCATCGGCAGGGTGCTCGAGCCGTCAAAGGCACCCCAGCAGACGACGTAGTAGGGCCGCATCGTCTTCGGATTGACAGCGACCCGGATCGTCTCGGGCATGATGAAGGGCGAGAAGATGTCGCCCTTGCCGATCTGTTCGAGATAGAGCCGTTCGGCCATGCGCGACTGCAGCCCGGCCGGAAACGCCTTGTGGCGCAGGATGAAGTCGGCCATTTCCTGGCGCAGCGCGTCGGCTTGTGGAATGCCTGACAGCCGCTTTTCCGCTGACTGCCGGTCGTTTTCCAGCTCCAGCACGTTCTGGAACACCGGAAAGCCGCTTTCGGCGCGAGAAATGCGGAACTGCTCGATGAACCCGATCCGGTTTTCCCAGCAGGAGAAGGACGCTTTCAGCCGCGCAAGATAAGGCACGACCACTTCGCCGACCACCGTGTTGCGGTAAAGCGGCGAGTTACGGTCGCCAAGAAAGATTTCGAGCCCGCCGAGCGCCGCCCGGATGGAGGCGAAATACTGGCCGACGGGGCCTTCGGTTGCGGCGTTCATGCGAGGATGCCCGGAACATACGGAGAGTTACCCCCCTCTGTCACTTCGTGACATCTGCCCCCTTGTTCTTTTCCCAAACCAACTGTTGGCGAAAAGCGCTCTGGAACACGAAAGGGCTGCCACGCACTCCCGATCTCCCCCCTTGAGGGGGAGATGTCGGCAAAGCCGACAGAGGGGGGTGTCTCTTCTCCCCTCAAGCGTTCGCAAAAATGCATCACGAGTGCCGCCACTACTGCTTCACGTAATTCGCCGAATTGTGCTTGTCCATCACGGCCTGGAACCGCCGGGCAAAGGCATCGTCGGCAAGCTTCTTTCGGCGCTGGATGTCCTGCGTCGAGAGCATGTTCTTCTCGTGCATTTCCAGGAGATCGCCGATATGGCGCTGCGCGGCCGAGCCAATGCCGGCCATGGTCTCTTCGGCCGCGGTATCGACCTGGCTGCCGAGCGTGTTGATCTTGTGGGCGACATCCTGCTGCGCGGCGGTCTTCAACGAATCCTCAAGAGCCTTGTAGAGGACGATGCGCTGTTCGGTATCGATCGTCAGCTTGTTGATCAGCGTGTTCTGCGCGGCGATCTGGTTGTTGAGCGAATCGACGAAGGTCTGGAACATCGAGGTATAGCGCTCGAGCGTCTGGCTTTCGGCCAGAAGTTCCTGTTCCTTGGCCTGCTTCTCGTTATATTCGGTGGCCAGCACCGAGCGCTCGCCTTCAAGCTGGGTGCGCGACATCTGGTCGGTGGAGGCTGCGATCTTGTTTTCGATGTCCATCAACAGCGGGTTCAGTTCCTCGATCCGCTTCTGGGTCTCCTGAAGGTTCGCCATCGTGCCCTTGCGCCGTTCGATGACCTGCAGCAGGCTCTGCTCAGAGGTCTTGTATCGCTGTTCGAGAACGCCCTTCTGTTCCTTCAGAATGCCGACGATGGTGTCGGATTTGGCGAGCAGCTCCTGCAGATTGCCGGCAAGCGACATGTTGCGCACGCGGTCCGTGCGCATGCGCTGCGCGCTCTGCTTTGAGAAGACGCTGATGAACTTCTCATAACCCGTATAGCTCTTCATGCTCTCGAATTCGGCGCCGAAGACATTGGTTGCGTCTTCCAGACCGATGATCAGGTCGGCAATGTTGCCCTCCATCACCTTCTGCTGGTTGATGACGTCCTGGATACGGGCATTCTCGATGTCGAAATTCGCATCGCCCAATTTGGTGTCGGACTTGGCGAACTGGTCGAGCACGACGGCAGACTGATTCATCTTGCCGCGCATCTGTTCGACGATGCCGCGCGTTTTCTCGATCTCGCTCTCAAAATTCTGAAGTGTCGCCATCGTTTCCCCCTCTTGCTTCGGTGCAGACGCGCCGCGCAGGTCAATTATTCAGTCGTGACATCATTCATATAATGGGAGCAGCGATTTGAAGCACAAGTGCCCAACCGCCGATTTTCAGTTGTGCGTCACCTCTCATCCGCAACCTGCTTCGAAGGAAACGCTTTATTTCGTAGCTGTGGTCTTTAAATAGGCGATGACGTTTTCGATGTCCTGAGGCTTTTTCAGGCCTGCAAAAGACATCTTCGTGCCCGTCACCATCGCTTTCGGGCTGAGAAGATATTCGGCAAGCAGATTTTCGTCCCATACTTTGCCATCCGCGCCGAAGGCCTTCATGGCATCGGAATAGCCATAGCCGGCAAATGTCGCGACCGGGCGACCGACGACGCCCATCAGGCTCGGCCCGACCCGGTTCACCGGCTCGGACGCGGTATGGCAGGTGCCGCACTTCTTGAAAACCTGCGCCCCCGCTTCCGCGTCGCCACCGGCATGGGCAAGGCCCACCCAAAGACAGAGACAGGCACTCATCAGGACAAGACGCAGCGGCATCGGTGGTTTCTCCGGAGAACGAATGGGATGGCCGCCACCATGGCACGGCGTGATTGCCGTGCGATAGCCCGTCAGCCTTCGTTCATCACGTCTTCCCAGTGGCGGCGGCAGTAGACGACGTATTTCTCGTTGCCGCCGACATCAACCTGGGCGCCCTCGCGGACGACATTGCCGTCGGCGTCGAGCCGCGCCACCATCGTTGCCTTGCGGCCGCAATGGCAGATCGTACGGACCTCCCGCATTTCGTCGGCAATCGCCAAGAGCGCCATCGAGCCGGGAAAGAGCTTGCCCTGGAAATCTGTGCGCAATCCATAGGCCATAACCGGAATGCCAATACGATCGGCGACGCGCGCCAGCTGCCAGACCTGATCCTCGCCGAGAAACTGCGCCTCGTCGACGAATACGCAGGCAATTGTTTCTTCGGCATGCAGGCGTTCGACCAATGCATAGAGATCGTCGTCATGGGTGAAGGGAATGCCGTCCTCGCTCAGCCCGATGCGGGAAGATACTCGCCCCGTGCCGGCCCGGTCGTCGAAGGCGGCGATCAGGATGACGGTGCGCATGCCGCGTTCGCGATAATTGTAGGACGCCTGCAGGAGCATTGTCGATTTTCCAGCATTCATGGTGGCGTAGCTGAAATACAGTTTTGCCATGGCATCCTCTTCTTTATTCTGTTGATTGTTCATGAACAGACCGGGCAGAAGGCCAGACCACGAGCGCAAAAATCACAGAAAATCGACGCTTTGTGCCAGAACAAGAGTAATGCGACATCTCACGTCGTTTTACG